>NZ_CM173234.1:3246488-3571137 GCF_057748015.1 Microbacterium sp. STRO-1N | reverse complement strand
CGGGAGAGACGCCGTCGCGCCTTCTCGTCATCCGTACCCACGCTCCAAGGCTATCGGCGCTGAAGACACCGGGCTCCGTCGGTCACATTCTCCGCGCACCGGACGTCTCCTTCATGAACCGCCACTCGCGGACGACCGAAGGAGAATCCATGCACGCCGCAGACGACCTGCTCGACGGCTTCACCGGCACGATCATCACCCCCGAATCCCCCGGGTACGCGCAGGCCGCGCGCACCGCCCTCGGCACCGCTGAGCCTGCGATCGTCCTGCGGCCGAGGGACGTCGCCGACGTGCAGCGCGCCGTGCGGTTCGCTGCGGCATCCGACCGACCGCTCGTCGTCCGCGGGGGCGGGCACTCGGCGGCGGGACTGAGCACGGCGGACGACGCCATCGTCATCGAACTGAGCGCGCTGGACACCGTCGAACTGCTCACCGAGCGCCGGGTGCGCGTCGGTGGCGGCGCGCTCTGGCGGCAGGTCGCGGACGCGCTCGCGCCGCACGGCCTCGCGATCTCCTCCGGCGACACCGCGGATGTCGGCGTCGGCGGACTGACCCTTTCGGGCGGCATCGGCTGGATGGTGCGCCGCCACGGGCTCACGCTCGATCATCTCCGCGCGATCGAACTGGTGACGGCGGACGGCGATGCGCTGCGAGTCGACGAGCAGGAGCACGCCGACCTGTTCTGGGCGCTCCGCGGCGGCGGCGGTGCGTACGGCGTCGTGACCGCGTTCGAGTTCGAGGCTCGGCCCGCGCCGCAGTTCACGTTCGCGACGCTGACGTTCCCCGCGGACCGCGCAGACCGGGTCGCCCAGGCGTGGGCGCGCTTCATGCGCACGGCGCCGCGCGAGATCAGCTCGACGCTGGTGCTGGCGAATCCACTCGCGGGCGGCCGCGAAGCGCCCGTCCAGGTGACGCTGGCCCGGTGCGACGGCGGCGACGTCGGCGATGCGCTGCGCGCGCTGGGTGCCGCATCGACGCCGCTGACCGAGGATGTCAGGGTGCTGCCGTACCCGGGGATCCTGCACGAGGGGCAGGATCTCCCGAGCGGGCTGCGCGTCGCTCTGCGCAGCGGATTCGTCTCTGAAGCGGAATCGGATGCCGCGATCGAGGCTGTCGTCCTGATGGCGGCGCAGGAGCAGCCGGCGGCGATCACGTTGCATGCCCTCGGCGGCGCGTTCGGCGCGATCCCTGCGGACGCCACGGCCTTCGCACATCGCCATGCGGCGCTCATGGTGAGCACCTTCGCCGTGGCTCCGGCTCCGGCGTACGACGGTCTGCTCGCCCGCGTGGCCGACCTGTGGCGCCCGCTGGTTCCGCTCACGGATGGCGCATATGCGAACTCCCTCGACGGGTCGGCAGCGGATGCTGTGGCGTCCGTGTATCCGCAGAGCACGCGTGCGCGGCTGGCGCAGGTCAAGAGCCTCTACGACCCGGCGAACCTGTTCTCCCGGACGTTCGCACCGGCACCGGCACCCGCGCGATAACCTCGCATCGGACAGGAGACACGATGAGCGATTCCCGCGCGCTCGCCGCGGAGTTCGACCTGCACCGCCGCTATCTGACGACGGTCGCCTACCGGATGCTCGGCGTGCGCGCCGACGCCGAGGATGCCGTCCAGGAGTCGTGGTTCCGTCTCGAACGCGCGGACGACGCCATCGACGACCTGCGGGCGTGGCTGACGCGGGTCGTGAGCAGGATCTGCCTGGACCAGTTGCGCTCGCGCACCCGTAGGCAGGAGAACCCGCTCGACGACCTGCCGGACGTCGAGTCGCCGCATCCTGACGACGGCCCGGACGCGCGGGCCGAACAGGTCGACCGGGTCGGCTATGCGCTGATGCTCGTCCTCGAACAGCTCACGCCGGACGAGCGGCTGGCGTACGTCCTGCACGACGTGTTCGGGATGCCGTTCGAGGAGGTCGCGGAAGTGGTCGATCGCTCCCCGCAGGCGACCCGGAAACTGGCCAGTCGTGCACGCGAGCGGATCCGCGGAGCCGCACCCTCGTCCCCTCAGGAGCGCGCCACGCGGGCGCAGCAGCGCGAGGTCGTGGAGGCATTCCTCGCCGCGGCGGGCAGTGGAGACTTCACCCGGCTCCTCGGCGTGCTGCATCCCGACGTCGAGTTCCGCGTCGATCAGGGGGCGGACGGAGTGCGCATCGTGCGCGGCGCGGAGCCGGTCGCGTCCCAGGCTGCGGAGTTCCGCCGCTTCGCGCGCGATTACGCGTTCGAACTCGTGGAACTCGGCGACGGGTTCGGCGTTCTCGCCTCCGATCGTGGAGCCCCCAGTTCGCTGCTGATGCTCCGCAGCCTCGACGGGCTCATCACCGAGATGGAGACGCGGCTGCTGGTCTGATGCGTCGTCAACCGGACGGCGGAAGCACGTACTCTCCCGTAGACCCCGGATTGACCGCGATCTCCCAGCGGAAGCCATCGGGGTCGGCGAAGTAGCCGGAATAGCCACCCCATGCGCGTCGCCGGGCCGGCCACACGGGCGCACCGAGAGCGCCGGCCTCGGTCAGAACCGCGTCGACCTCCGCCTCTGAGGCGACATTGTGCGCCAGGGTGAGAGGGGCCAGGCCGCTGCCGGGTGCTTCGCCGATCTCGGAGGCGAACCCGTCCACGCTCCACAGCGAGAGGATCAATCGGTCCGCAACGGGAAGCATGAGCACGTCCTCGGCTTCGAAGAGCGGGCGCCAGCCGAGGCCCTCGACGTAGAACGAGCGGGTCCGAGGAACGTCGGCGACGGCGAGTGTGATGAAGCTGACGCGCTGCTGCATGCTCACCGCACCCCTCTCATGAGCGCGAGGACCGGTCGCGCCGCGAGCAGCAGCGCGACACCGATGGCGATCGCGATGCCGCCGAGAGTCGTGAAGTACGGCACTTCGTTCGTCGGGTCGTAGAACTGTGCGAGCCATCCGGCGATCGCGGTGCCGAGAGCGACGGACAGGAAGTACAGGGCCACCATCTGCGTGTGGAACCGCTCCGGCGCGAGCTTCGTCGTCACCGACAGTCCGGGCGGCGAGATGAACAGTTCGGCCACGGTGAAGACCAGCAGGATGAGGACGATCGCCAGCAGTGGGGTCGAATTCGCGTCTCCGTTGGCCCACGGCAGGAACAGCAGGAAGGCCGCGCCCATGATCATGGCTCCGAGAGCGAACTTCACCGGTGCCGAGGGGGCGCGGCTGCCGAACTTCGTCCAGATCGCGGCGAACGTCCCCGACAGGATGATCACGAAGATCGGGGCGATCGAGTTGATCCATGAGATCGGCATCGTCCATCCGAAGACGGTGCGGTCCAGGCGCTCGTCGGAGTAGATCGTCAGCACGGTGAACTGCTGCTGATACAGCGACCAGAAGCCGACGTTCACGACGAACAGCGGGATGAACGCGATGACGCGCGACCGTGCATCCGCGCTGATGGCCCGTGAGCCGATGATGACGACGAAATAGGCGACCGCGGCCACCGCTGTCACCAGGATCACGACCCCGGCGAGATTGTCGGCGCGGATCACACCGGTCATGACGAGCACCACGATCACCGCGATCCCGGCCACCGCGATGCCGATCATCGCGCCGAACCTGCTCCGCGGGAGCGGGTTCGCGACCACGCGGGACGCCTCAGGCAGCTGCTTGCGTCCGAACGAGTACTGGATCAGTCCCAGCGCCATACCGACCGCCGCGGCGCCGAATCCCCAATGGAAGCCGACGTTGCTCTGCAGCCAGCCGGTGATGAGCGGCCCGAGGAACGCGCCGAGATTGATGCCGAGGTAGAACAGCGAGAATCCGGCATCCCGTCGGACGTCCTTCGGTCCGTACAGGGTGCCGACGACCGCTGTGGCGTTGGCCTTGAGCCCGCCGGAACCGATCGCGACGAGGATAAGTCCGACGCCCAGACCCCACGCGTTCGGCAGGACGGCGAGCGCGACGTGGCCGGCCATGATCACCCACGCGCTGTAGAACAGCACGCGTTCCGAGCCCACCAGGCGATCGGCCACCCAGGCGCCGAGGATCGTCGAGAGGTAGACCGTCCCCCCGTAGGCGCCGACGATGCCGGTCGCGACGTTCTTGTCGATCCCGAGCCCGCCGTCGGCGACCGAGAAGTACATGTAGATGAGCAGGATCCCCTGCATGCCGTAGAAGCTGAAGCGCTCCCACATCTCGACGCCGAAGACGTGCGCGAGCTCCCACGGCTGCCCGAAGAAGCGCGTGTCCCTGTCGCCGGCCGTGCGTTCCCCCCGCGTTGTGCTCATGCCCATGACCGTAGCGCCGTCGGAAGCGGCACCGCGAGAGGACTCGCATCGTGCGTCTGAGGAACCGCCGGTAGGATTGGGATGCCCGTGATCACGGGTTCTTCCCGCGCCATCCGACCATTGGAGCCACCGTGGCCGAACAGTCCCGTCTTGACAAGGTCATCAGCCTCGCCCGCCACCGCGGGTTCGTGTTCCAAGCGGGTGAGATCTACGGCGGTTCCCGTTCGGCATGGGACTACGGGCCCCTCGGCACCGAGCTCAAGGAGAACATCCGCCGCGAATGGTGGCAGACGTTCGTCCGCGGTCGCGGCGACATGGTGGGCCTGGACTCCTCGATCATCCTGCCCAAGCGCGTGTGGGAGGCATCCGGCCACGTCGCGACGTTCAGCGATCCGCTGGTCGAGTGCCTGCAGTGCCACAAGCGCTTCCGCGCCGACAACCTCATCGAGGACTTCGAGGCGCGCAAGGGCCGCAAGGCCGAGAGCGGTCTCGCCGACATCCCGTGCCCGAACTGCGGCACGAAGGGGCAGTACACCGAGCCCAAGGCGTTCTCGGGTCTGGTGAAGACCTACCTCGGCGTCGTGGACGACGAGTCGGGGCTGTACTTCCTGCGCCCCGAGACCGCGCAGGGCATCTTCGTGAACTTCACGAACGTCCTCACCGCGAGCCGCAAGAAGCCGCCGTTCGGCATCGGGCAGGTCGGCAAGGCGTTCCGCAACGAGATCACGCCGGGCAACTTCATCTTCCGCACGCGCGAGTTCGAGCAGATGGAGATCGAGTTCTTCACGCCGCCCGCCGAGGCGCAGCAGTGGTTCGAGCACTGGGTCGAGGCCTGCTGGGCGTGGTTCATCGACCTCGGCATCGACCCGGAGAACATGCGCCAGTTCGATGTGCCGGAGGACGAGCGGGCGCACTACTCCGCCGGCACGATCGACTTCGAGTACAAGTTCGGCTTCCCCGGCAAGGAGTGGGGCGAGCTCATGGGCGTCGCCAACCGCACCGACTTCGACCTCTCCAGCCACACCGAGGCATCCGGTCAGAGCCTGACGTACTTCGATCAGGCATCCGGCGAGCGGTACACGCCGTACGTGATCGAGCCGTCGTTCGGCCTCACGCGCTCCATGATGGCCTTCCTCGTCGACGCCTACGTCGAGGAGGAAGTGCCGAACGCCAAGGGCGGCACGGACGTCCGTACGGTGCTCAAGCTCGACCCGCGCCTCGCGCCGGTCAAGGTCGCCGTGCTGCCGCTGTCGCGAAACGAGAAGCTGTCGCCGCTCGCGCGCGAGGTCGCAGACGGCCTCCGCGGGCGCTGGGCGATCGACTTCGATGACGCCGGCGCGATCGGTCGTCGTTACCGCCGTCAGGACGAGATCGGCACGCCGTTCTGCGTCACGGTCGACTTCGACTCGCTCGACGACAACGCCGTGACGGTGCGCGACCGCGACACGATGGCGCAGGAGCGCGTGGCGATCGAGAACCTGCACGAGTACCTCGCGGAGCGCCTGAAGGGCGCCTGACCGCGCCCTGCCGACGGCGCCGTGCTGACCGCGGCGCCGTCCTGTTCGCCGCGCCATCCGTTCCGGAGGAGAACACACGAACCGGAGGAGAGATATCGCGATTCCGGCCCTCCGGATCGTGCGTTCTCCTCCCATTCGGATGCCGTGAAACGATGGTCTCGTGGAGACGACGACCTTCGCCGCGACAGACGGCTTCCCGCACACTGCTCTCGTCGGTGTCACCGGCCCGGATGAGACCCTCGCCGTGCAGGGTGACCAGCGGGCCGTGCTGCCGCTGGCATCCGTGACGAAGCCGCTCACCGCCTGGGGCGTCTTCGTCGCGATCGAACGAGCGCTCATCGACCTGGACGAGGCTGCCGAACCGGGTGGGGCGACTGTGCTCGAACTCCTCGATCACACCAGCGGGCTGCCGATGGAGGGCACGGAACCGCGCCGACCGGCCGGCGAGCGCCGCATCTATTCGAACGCCGGCTTCGACGCGCTGGCCGCGCACGTCGCGGATGCCGTCGGCATGGACTTCGCGGACTGGATGCTGCGCGAGGTCGCGCTTCCGCTCGGAATGGCCGACACCGACGTCACAGGTCGCCCGTCTGCGGGCGCGCACGCGTCGATCCACGACCTCCTGATCTTCGGCCGCGAGGTGCTGCAGCCCACGCTGATCACCGCCGCGCTGCGCGACCTCGCGCTCACTGTCTCCCACCCTGGGCTGCGCGGCATCGTGCCCGGCTACGGGGCGTTCGCCGACAACCAGTGGGGGCTGGGGTTCGAGCTCAAGGGTGCGAAGAGCCCGCACTGGCTGAGCGACGCGTTCCCCCCGGAGACCGCCGGCCATTTCGGCGCGCAGGGCAGCTTCCTGTTCATCGACCGATCGCGCGACCTCGCTGCGGCCTTCCTCTCGGGCGTCCCGTTCGGTGACGACCACAAGCGGATCTGGCCGGCGCTCACCGACGAGATCGTGGAGCGATACGGTCGGGGCTGATGTCGTCGGGCGGCGATAGGGTGTGCGCATGATCGATGTGGACCCCTCCGGATCCGCAGCCCGCGTTCGACGACGCACCTGGATCGTCGGCGGCTCGCTGCTCGTGTCATCCGCCTTGATCGCGCTCACGTTGCGAGGCCTTTCCGGGGTGCACGTCGCGCCGATCTCCCTCCCCGACATGCTCTTCGCCGCCGGTGCGGTGATCTTCGCGATCGGATTCGGGCGTGCGGGCAGTGTCACGGCTCGACGCCCGCTCGGGACGTTCGCACTGGTGGGACTGGCGGTATGGATCCTGTTGTCGCCCTTGCTGCTGCGGCTCACTGTGCCCGTCTCGGCGGAGGACATCTCCGAGAGCTTCATCATGTTCTCAGGCATGATGAGCATCACGATCGAAGTGGTGTCCCTCGTTCTGGCGATCATCGCGGCCACGCAGATCGCGCGGATCCGCGCGGTGCCTCGTCCGTGGAACAGGGCTCCGCTGTGGGCTCTCGTCGCCGTCGCCGTGGTCCGGCTTCTGCGTTCCGCTTTCCTTTTCGGTGCCTACGCCCTCGGCCAGGCGTCGCTCGTCCTCCTGGATTCGCTCGGTGGGCTCATCGAAGCCGCGGCGGTCGGGTTTCTCGGGTTCGTCGCTATTGTCGTCGCTGTGCGCCCGGTGTCCGGTTCGACCACGGTGTTCAGCTCGACATGACGGCAGGCCGCCGGTTTCAACCGGTGACGGTCAACTGCACCTGATCCGTGCCGCCCGCCTCGACCCAGGCCTTCGAGCGCTCCAGGATGCCGCGGAGCACGTCGAGATCGACCTTGTCGAGATCCTTGATGTACAGGCATCCCTTGCCGACCGTGTGGGCGCCGAGCCGGGCGAGGGCTTCGGCGTGCGCGTCGACGCCGTCGAAGAGATAGATCGTGGATGCGGCCTTGCGTGGCGCGAAGCCGAGCACCCCTGAGTCGCCCTCCGTGCCGGTGGGGTAGCGGTAGTGGCAGGATCCGAAACCGATGATCGTGCCCCACAGCACCGGCTCCCGACCGGAGACCTCCTGCATCATCGCCGTCAGCGTCTCGGCATCCCGGCGTCGTCGCTCCGGCGTGACGGCGGCGATGAACGCGCCGACGCTGCCGCCGGTCGGCTGCATCACTTCTCCGCCTTCGCGGCGGCCTTCATCGCCTTCTTATGCTCGCGGACCTTCGCGAGCGACTCGGGCGAAACGATGTCGGCGACGCTGCGGTACGAGCCCTCTTCGCCGTAGGGAGCGGATGCTTCGCGCCACCCGTCACCCGTGAACCCGTACTGCTTGCCGAGGAGTGCGAGGAAGATCTTCGCCTTCTGCTCGCCGAATCCTGGCAGACCCTTCAGGCGCTTGAGCACCTCCGCGCCGGACGGGTCGCCCTCGGTCCACAGGGCGGATGCGTCGCCGCCCCAGTCGTTCACAAGCGTCTCGCACAGCGTCTGCACCCTGGCGGCCATAGACCCCGGGAAGCGGTGCACGCTCGGCGTCTGCTTGAACGCCTCGAGGAAGGCATCCGGATCCATGTGCGCGATCGCTGCGGCATCCGCAGCTCCCGTGCGCTGCTGGATCTTCAGCGGACCGGCGAACGCGGTCTCCATGGGAACCTGCTGGTCGAGCAGCATCCCGACCAGCAGAGCAAGCGGGTTCTCGGTCAGCAGTTCGTCGGCGGCGGTGTCTCCGGTGATGTGAAGGGCCATGCCTCCAGTGTCCCACCGCGGCGCGTCAGGCGGTCGCGGACTCTTCGGATGCCGGGGCGACCGGCGTGATGCCGTACAGCGTTCCCAGGGCGGCGACGAAGTCGTCTGCGCGTCCCTCAGCCGCCAGTTCGTGCGCGCGCACCGTCGGTGTGTGCAGCAGGACGCCGGCGAGGTGACGCAGCGACTGCTCGATGCGACCGTCCTCATCGCCGCGGGCCCTGGCCCGGTCGATCTCGGACTCCAGCAGCGAGAAGATATGCGACCGCATGGCGACGACAGCCGGAGTCACGCTCTGCTGACGCCCGACGACGTGGAAGGTGTCCGCTGCTTCTCGGACGACGCTGCGCGCGGCATCCGTCGCCTGTAGCTCCTCCAACGGCGCGTGCAGGCGGATGGTCTCGAGATCCAGCAGTGCGACGCCTTCGAGCTCGGCGATGGCCGGGTCGACGTTGCGCGGCATGCCGAGGTCGATCACGAGCTGCGAGTGCGGTCCGACGGGGCATCCGACGGCGACCGGTCCGGTGGGTGCCTGCAACTGGTCGGGGCCGAGGACGGGCTCCGTCGCGGTCGTGCACGTGATCAGCAGCGACGAGCGCGATGCGACGCGGGCGTAGTCCTCTTCCGCCACCGGCGTGATGTCGTGCTTCTTCGCGAACAGCTCGGCGCGTCCGGACGGCGAGTACACCGAGATGTTCTGCGCGCCGCGCTCGCGCAGGGTCGCCAGCGTGACGGCCGCGTACGCGCCGGTGCCGACGAGCAGCACCCGCTCGGCGGACCAGTCCGCGATGCGGCTGTCGGCCAGTTCGAGCGAAAGGCGGACGAGGGACCGGCCGGCGCGGCCGAGCGCGGTGACGTTCTTGACCTTGCGCTGGGCCTGACTGGCGCGCTGGAACAGGCGCTCGAGCTCGGGGGAGGTGGTGCCCTCCTTGCGCGCGGAGCTCAGCGCGCGGCGGACCTGGCCGGCGATCTCGCCTTCGCCGGGCACGACGGATTCCAGGCCGGATGCCACGGCGAACAGGTGCTCGGCGACGCGACGACCCGAGTGCACGGCGTAGGACCCGTCCAGGTCGGATGCCGGGATGCCGGAGGACTGCTCGATCGCTTCGAGGACCGCTTCGACGCCGACGGCGCCGGCGGCCGTGACCGGTTCGTCGATCTCCACGTACGCCTCGAACCGGTTGCACGTCGAAAGGACCACAGCCCCTTGAACGCACGGCGCGATGTTCAGAAGATTCGGCGCGACGTCATCTGGGGTGCGGCTCAGTCGTTCGAGCATGTCGAAAGAGGCGGTCTTGTGACTCGCCGTCACACACAGCAGCACAGAGTGATTCTACGCCGTGTCGAAAGGAGGTCGCTCTCAGGCGGAAACAAAGGTCCCGGATGGGAGGATGGAAGCATGCCTGCACCCACCGCCCCGCTGCTGCGCGCGCTTGCCGGAGACCGCCCAGAGACCGCCCCCGTCTGGTTCATGCGACAGGCCGGCCGCTCGCTCCCCGAGTACCGCGAACTGCGCGTCGGAACCCGGATGCTGGATGCCTGCCTCACCCCGGATCTGGCCGCCGAGATCACGCTGCAGCCGGTCAGGCGTCACGGCGTCGACGCCGCGGTGTTCTTCAGCGACATCGTCATCCCGCTGCGCCTCGCCGGTGTCGACGTCGTCATCGAACCCGGTCGTGGTCCGGTGTTCGCCGAGCCGGTGCGCACCGCCGCCGATGTCGACCGGATCACGGCCATCGACCCGCAGGACCTCGACACGTCGGCGATCGCCGAGGCCGTGCGCATCACGACCGCCGAGCTGGGCGACACCCCGTTGATCGGCTTCGCCGGCGCCCCGTTCACCGTGGCGGCCTACCTCATCGAGGGCGGACCGTCCAAGGAGCACCTGCGCGCCCGCGCGATGATGCACACCGATCCCGCCGCGTGGAACCGTCTCGCCGGTTGGCTGTCGCGGATCTCGCGCCGCTTCCTCGAGGCGCAGCGCGATGCCGGCGCCGCCACGGTGCAGTTGTTCGACTCCTGGGCCGGATCCCTCAGCCCCACCGACTACCGGACGTTCGTGGCGCCGCATTCGCGTGCCGCTGTCGACGGACTCGGCGTCCCGGTCATCCACTTCGGCGTCGGCACAGGGCCGTTCCTCGCCGACATGCGTCTCGACGGTGCGGCGGATGCCGTCGGAGTGGACTGGCGTCAGCAGCTCGACGAGGCCGCAGGCATCCTCGGCCCCGACGTCACCGTTCAGGGCAACATCGACCCTGCGCTGCTGTCCGCGCCGTGGCCTGTGCTGGAGGCGCACGTGCGCGATGTGCTGGAGCGCGGTCGCGCCGCCCGCGCGCACATCGTCAACCTCGGGCACGGCGTCCCGCCGGAGACCGATCCCGACCAGCTGACTCGGATCGTCGAGCTGGTCCACGGCGCATGACCGAGCACTCTGAACCCGAACTCGCCGAGCGTGCGGCCGAACGGCACGTCGTCGTCATCGGCGGCGGCGTCGCGGGTCTCGTCGCCGCGCGCGAGTGCGCCAAGGTCGGAATGCGCGTGACGCTGCTGGAGGCCGCAGACGAGCTCGGTGGTGCCGTGCGCCGCGCCGAGATCGATGGCGTCCGTCTGGATGCCGGGGCCGAGAGCTACGCGACCCGCGGCGGTCATGTCCGAAAGCTCGTGAAGGAGCTGGGCCTGTCCGAGAAGGTGCAGACGCCGGCGCCCGGCGGCGCATGGCTGGCCGGTGTCCCCGGTCAGGAGCCGTCACCGCTGCCCAAGGGCGGCATCCTCGGCATCCCGGCCAATCCGTTCGTCGACGACGTGCGTCAGATCATCGGATGGCGCGGCGCATGGCGCGCGTACGTCGACCGCCTGCGCCCGCCGCTGACGATCGGCCACGAACGCAGCCTCGGCCGCCTGGTCCGCTCGCGCATGGGCGAGCGCGTGCTGGAGCGTCTGGTCTCACCGGTCGTGTCCGGTGTCTACTCAGCGCACCCCGACGACGTGGACGTCGACGTCGCGGCCCCCGGACTCAACGCCGCTCTCACCCGCGTCGGGTCGCTCAGCGGAGCGGTCGACGCGCTGATCGGTCAGCAGCAGTCGGCGCGCAAGGACAAGGCGCCAGGGTCGGCGGTCGAGGGTCTCGCCGGCGGCATGAGCACGCTCGTCGACGCGCTGCAGGCCGACCTCGCCAAGCTCGGCGGCGTCGTGCGGACGGCCGCCGCGGTCGAATCGCTCGGACGGACGGGTGACGAGTGGACCGTCGTGGTCGCCTCAGGCGAGGATGCCGAGGATCCGGATGCCGCAGCATCCGACTCCGCATCCGAACCGGAGCACGTGACGGCGGACGCCGTGATCGTCGCCACCGCCGAGGGCATGGCGCGAGCGCTGCTCGACGGCCACGTCCAGGACCTCGGAGAGTTCGGCTCCTCGCCCGAGATCGAGATCGTCACACTGCTGCTGGACGCGCCCGCGCTGGACGCGGCCCCCCGCGGCACCGGTGTGCTGACGGTGCCGGGGAGCTTCACCGCCAAGGCGCTCACGCACGCCACCGCCAAGTGGGCCTGGCTCCGCGAGGCCGCAGGGAATCGCCACGTGGTTCGCGTCTCGTTCGGCTCGCAGGGAGAACCGGCGGCCACGGCATCCCTCGATGACGACGCCGCCGCGCACCTCGCGCTGGAGCAGGCGTCCGCAATGCTCGGCACCCCGCTGTCGTCGGCGCAGCTGGTCGGAGCGCACCGTGCGCGGTTCACGCAGTCGCAGCCGGCGTCGCTCATCGGCGCGGCCGAACGACGCGACGCGGCGCGCACTGCGGTGCAGGCGGTACCCGGGCTCGCGGTCGTCGGCGCCTGGTTGTCGGGAACCGGGCTCGCTCAGGTCGTCCCCGATGCGGTGACCGAGGCCGATCGCGTCCGACGGCACCTTCTCTGGGACTGATCGGGAGCCCGCTGTCAACCCCTCCGAAGATTAGATGCCGAAAACGGCATATGGGGTTACGCTGGAACCCCTGGCCCGCGGATCGAACGCGTGCGGCCCGACCGGAACAACGTGAGGAGACCCCATGAAGGGGAAGATCGGACTCGTCGTCGGACTCGGCGTCGGTTACGTTCTCGGCACACGCGCCGGGCGCGAACGCTATGAGCAGATCAAGACGCAGTGGCTGAAGGTGTGGAACCTCGACCCTGTCCAGGAGCAGGTGACCAAGGTCAAGGGCTTCGTCGGCGACAAGGCGGCTGCGATCCCGGGTGCGGTGTGGAACGGGGTCGTCAAGGTCACCAGGTCCGCCACCGGCCCCGGCACCCCCGGCCAGAAGCTGGACGCGACCATCGCTGCGGGCAAGGACGTCGTCGAAGAGGTCTCCGACGCGGCGGAGGATGCCGTGGACGAGGTCAAGGACAAGGCGACGGGGACCAAGTCGGCCACCACCAGGGCCGCGAAAACCGCCGCCAAGAAGCCCTCGCAGAACGGCAAGTGACATGGTGCGCGGATACCGCGACCGCGCGGACGACAGCCTGCTGACGCTGCTCGGCGACCTGCCGGACCTCATCAGCAACCTCGTCAAGGCCGAGATCGATGCCGCCAAGGTGTGGATCTCGCGCACCGCGAAGGATGCCGGGATCGGCAGCGTCTGGTTCCTCGTCGCGCTGTTCTTCCTGTTCTGGCTCGTGCCGATGATCCTCGTCTTCGCTGTCGCGGGGCTGTCGTCGTGGTGGCCGGTCTGGCTGTCCGCGCTGGCGGTCATCGGCATCCTGATCCTCGCCGTGCTGGTGTTCGCGCTGCTCGGCATCCTGAAGTTCCGCAAGGTCATGGCCAGGGAGAACCCCGGCCAGGCCGTCGCGAAGGACATCCGACTCGTGAAGGACGCCGGCGATGACGAATTCTGAGCAGTTCACGAACTCCGCGCAGCAGCTTCCCCGTACTGCGGTCCCGACGGGCCTCGCGGATCCGGTGCAGTCCGCGCGTGCCGAGCTGAAGGCCGCGCTCGCGGCCATCGAGGTCAAGGGCAACGTGCCGCGTCGCGTCGAGAGAGCCTCGAAGGAGGCGGCCGTCAAGGCGCGCGCCCTCGCCGACCGGAACCCGGTCGGCGCGATCGCCGCGGCTGTCGGGCTCGCCGCGGTCGCGGGCTCGCTGGTGTGGGTCATCGCCAGAGCTCTCTCGCGCTGAGCCTGTCGACGTGAGGCCCGGCCTCTCGGCATCCGTCACGCATTAGCCATGCCCCGGGGAAAGGGGCAGACTGGAAGCATGTCCGAGCTGAGCGAAGAATCCCCATCCGGCTTCACCCTCTGGGCGGTGTGGCGCCGCAACCCGAACGCTCCGGTCCTCGAGACCGACGCGACCGAGCTCGAGACCATCGTCGAGCACATCGAGGATTCCGGCGTCACGATCCGCGGGTTCTACGACGTCTCCGGACTCAAGGCCGACGCCGACCTGATGGTCTGGCTGCACGGGCCGACAGCCGAAGAGCTGCAGAAGGCGCTGCGTCGCCTGCGTCGCACCGAACTGCTGCGCACCCTGATCCCCGTCTGGAACGTCATGGGCGTCCACCGCGACGCCGAGTTCAACCGTGCGCACGTCCCCGGGTTCCTCCGCGGAGTCGAGCCGAAGGGCTGGCTGTGCCTGTACCCGTTCGTGCGCACGCCGGAGTGGTACCTCGCCCCCGAGGAAGAGCGCCGCAAGATGCTCGCCGACCACGGGCGGAAGGGCGCGGCCTTCACCGGCGTCATCGCCAACACGGTCGCCGCCTTCGCTCTCGGTGACTACGAGTGGCTGCTGCCGCTCGAAGCCGATGACGTCACAGAACTCGTCGACCTCATGCGCGATCTGCGCTACACGGATGCGCGTCGTTACGTGAAGGAGGAGGTCCCGTTCTACACGGGCCGGCGATTGCGCTTCGACGAGATCGCGGACGTGCTGCAGTAGGTCGGCGATGAGCACTCCGATCCGCCTCGGCACCCGTCGAAGCGCCCTCGCCAGGGCGCAGTCCGGCCACGTCGCCGCAGCACTCGAGAAGATCTCCGGCCGTCAGGTCGAACTCGTCCCGATCGTTTCCGAGGGCGACACGAATCGTGCCTCCTTGTCCGAGATCGGCGGCATGGGCATCTTCGCCACCCGCCTGCGCGAAGCGCTGCTCGCGGGCGAATGCGACTTCCTCGTGCATTCGCTGAAGGACCTGCCGACCGCCATCCCTGAGGGACTCGTGATCGCCGCGACCCCGCCGCGTGAAGATGCCCGCGACATCGTCATCACCCGCGGCGGAACGCCCCTGCACGCCCTGCGCGCCGGTGCTTCGGTCGGCACGGGCTCCCCCCGCCGCATCGCGCAGGTGCGTCGACGCGCACCGGAGGCCGAGATCGTCGACATCCGCGGGAACGTCGATTCGCGCCTGGCCAGGGTCGAGTCCGGTGAGCTGGATGCCGTGATCCTCGCCGCGGCCGGCCTGTCCAGGCTCGGCAGCGAGACACGTCTGCACCGCGAGGAGCTCGGCCTCGCCGAGTGGCCCACGGCTCCTGGGCAGGGAGCCCTGGCCGTGGAGACCCGGACGGATGCTCCGGCAGAACTGCATGCCGCCCTCGCAGCGCTGGACGATCACGACACGCATCTCGCGGTCGAGGTCGAGCGCGGCATCCTCGAGGGTCTGGATGCCGGATGTCAGGCTCCGATGGCCGCGCATGCCGTCGTGGTCGGCGATTCCGTGCGGATCCGAACGGTCGTCTACGCCGTCGACGGGAGTCGGCGGATCGGGCTCGACGTCACGGAGTCGCTGAACCAGGGGTATATTCGTCTGAACGGCAGTGGCAATGGTGCGGATGCTGCCGATGGTGCGGACCCGATGCACACAGCACGTGATATCGGGCTGTCTGTCGCCCGTCGGCTGCTCGAACAAGGGGCGGCCGACCTCGTTCCCCGAGAGCATTCCTGATGACCGAATCCGAATCGAAGCATGACAAGCCGTTGGCCGGCTGGCGCGTCCTCGTCCCGCGAGGAGGCCCGTGGGGCGACGGCGTCGCCGCCAGCCTCCGCTCGCAGGGCGCCGTGCCCGTCGTCGCACCGCTGATCAACTTCGGCCCGACGACCGATCAGGCCACGCTCGACGCGGCGCTCGAGCAGCTCGCCGCCGGCGAGTTCGACTGGCTCACCGTCACGAGCGCCACCACGGTCGATGTGCTGTTCGCGCACCGCGCCGTCGTCCCGAAGAAGACGAAGATCGCGGCGGTCGGCGAGACGACGGCGGCTGCACTGCAGGCCGCGGGTTACGAGGTGACTCTCGTCCCCGAGCAGGACAACTCGGCAGAGGGAATGGCCGCGCAGTTGATCGCCCTCGAATCGAAGCCGCGTCGCATCCTCGCGCTGCGCAGCGAGATCGCCAAGCCCGTGCTCTCGAAGTCGCTGGTCAAGGCCGGCCACCATGTGTCGAGCGTCGTCGCGTACCGCACGGTCGGGGTCCCGGTCACCGACCGCATCCGCCGCGATGTCGACAGCGGCCGCATCAACGCGATCCTCATCACGAGCGGTTCGGTGGCGCAGCAGGTCCGCGAGCAGTTCCCCGAGATCCCTGACGAGACCCTGCTCGCCGCGATCGGGCCCCGGACCGCGAAGGATGCCCGCAAGGCGGGGCTGTCCATCCAGGTGGTCGCCGACAAGCAGACCGTGGATGCCCTGATCGAGGCCGTGTCGCACTTCACGCTCCCGCACGCGGCAGACGAGTTCGCACCGTGAGCTTCCCCGACGTCCGCCCTCGCCGACTCCGGCAGTCGGCGGCCGTCCGCGACCTCGCGCGCGAGACGGACGTCCTGCCGCGGCAGCTCGTCCTGCCGATGTTCGTCCGCGAGGGCGTGAACGAGGCCGTTCCGATCGGCTCGATGCCCGGGGTCGTGCAGCACTCGCTGGATTCGCTGCGACGCGCAGCCGTCGAGGCCGCAGAGGCCGGCGTCGGCGGCGTGATGCTCTTCGGCGTTCCTGCCGTGCGCGATGCGATCGGCTCCGGTGCGGACGATCCGGACGGCATCCTGAACGTCGCGACCGCCGCACTCGCGACCGAGGTGGGCGACGCCCTCGTCGTGCAGACCGACCTGTGTCTGGACGAGTTCACCGATCACGGACACTGCGGCGTCCTCGCCACGGACGGATCGGTCGACAACGACGCCACTCTGGAGCGGTACACCGCGATGGCGCTCGCGCAGGCGCGCGCCGGCTCGCAGCTGCTGGGACTCAGCGGCATGATGGACGGCCAGGTCGCCGCGATCCGTCACGCCCTGGACGCCGATGGCTTCACGGACACGCTGCTCCTCGGATACGCGGCCAAGTACGCCAGCGCGTTCTACGGTCCCTTCCGCGAGGCGGTCGATTCGCAGCTGACCGGTGATCGACGCACGTACCAGCTCGACCCGGCGAACCGCCGCGAAGGCGTCCGCGAGGCACTGATCGACGAGGCCGAGGGTGCGGACATCGTCATGGTGAAGCCCGCGATGTCGTTCCTCGACGTACTGCGCGAAGTGCGCGACAGTGTGCATATTCCCGTCTGGGCATATCAGATCTCCGGCGAGTACGCGATGATCGAGGCCGCGTCGGCGAACGGCTGGATCGACCGCAGGGCGGCGATCCTGGAGTCGCTGCTCTCGATCCGCCGTGCCGGCGCCGACGCCGTGCTCACGTATTGGGCGACCGAGGCCGCGGGCTGGCTGTCCGGCGCGTCGCGCTGATCAGATCTGAAGGATTGACGCATGACCGACCGCAATGACGACCTGTTCGACGCCGCCCGTGAGGTGACGCCCGGCGGGGTGAACTCGCCCGTGCGCGCCTACGGGTCGGTCGGCGGGACGCCGCGCTTCCTCGCGTCCGCGCAGGGCGCCACGGTGACGGATGCCGCCGGTGACACGTACATCGACCTCGTGGCGTCCTGGGGGCCGGCGCTCCTCGGTCACGCGCATCCCGAAGTGGTCGCTGCGGTGCAGGATGCCGCGACCCGCGGCCTCTCCTTCGGCGCCCCCACCGAGGGCGAGGTCGAGCTCGCCCGCCTGATCGTCGACCGGGTCCGCGTCGGCGAGCACGCTCCGGTGGAGCGCGTGCGGCTGGTCTCCACCGGCACCGAGGCGACGATGACGGCGATCCGTCTCGCCCGCGGGGCCACAGGGCGCGACCTGCTGGTGAAGTTCGCCGGTCACTACCACGGCCACTCCGACGGTCTGCTGGCCGCAGCGGGATCCGGGGTGGCGACGCTCGCGCTGCCCGGGTCGGCAGGTGTGCCGGCGCCGATCGCGGCGCAGACCCTCGTCGTGCCCTACAACGACCGTGCCGCGATCGAGCAGGTCTTCGCCGAGCACGGCGACCGCATCGCCGCGATCATCGTGGAGGCGGCCGCGGCGAACATGGGCGTCGTCGCTCCGGAGCACGGCTTCAACGCCTTCCTCGCAGAGATCGCCCACGCGCATGGCGCGCTGCTCATCCTGGACGAGGTGCTGACCGGTTTCCGCGTCCACCCTGCCGGTTTCTGGGGCCTGCAGGCGTCGGCCGGCGACGTGTACCTGCCCGACATCATCACATTCGGCAAGGTCGTCGGCGGAGGGATGCCGCTGGCCGCGCTCGGCGGCCGCGCCGAGATCATGGATCTGCTCGCTCCGCTCGGACCGGTCTACCAGGCGGGCACGTTGTCGGGGAACCCGCTGTCGGTGGCCGCCGGGCTCGCGACGCTGCGGCTGGCGACTCCGGAGGTCTACGCACGGGTGGATGCCGCGGCATCCCGCCTCGCCGATGCCCTCGATGCCGCACTCACCGAGGCCGGCGTCGTGCACGCCGTGCCCAGAGCCGGGAGCCTGTTCGGCGTGGTCTTCGCCGAACGGGCACCGCGCGACTACGCCGAAGCGCAGACGCAGGAGTCTTTCCGGTACGCGCCGTTCTTCCACAGCATGCGCGAGCAGGGGGTGGCGCTGCCGCCGAGCGTGTTCGAGGCATGGTTCCTCACCGCGGCCCACGATGACGACGCTCTGGAGCGGGTCGAGCGCGCGCTTCCGGCCGCAGCCGCGGCCGCTGCGCTGGCGGCACGACCGTAACGCAGAAGGATTCCCACAACGGATCGTTGCCGTCCTGTGAGCAAGTCGCAGACATCTCGCAGGGGGACGCTGGCAGACTGAGAGTCATGGTGACGTTGCTGCTGGATCAGACGCAGCTCGAGGTCGTGCTCTCGCCCGTCGAGCGTGCCGCGACATTCCATCGGGAGAACATCCGTGTCGCGCGCGACACCATCGCCAAGGTCCAACTGACCGACGACGCGTGGACGTGGCTGCGCGGCGTCCCCGGCCCCGGCACGCACATTCCGAGCATCCTCGCCGCCGGAACCTGGAAGGGCGCCGGCACGACCGACTTCGTCCTCATCCGTCGTCGACGCCCGAGCGTCGTCATCGACCTCGAAGGCGACGAGCTCTATCAGCGGCTGATCTTCACGACCCGGCACGGCCTCGCGCTGACGCAGGCGCTTCGACTGGACGTGACGGAGGAGCTCGCGGACGTCGTCGAGATCGTCGCGACCGCGCCGACGCCCGTCGTGAAGGGCAAGGGCCGCCCGGTCATCCGACCGCGCCCGATCTGACACTCAGGAGCGCTGGTGCTCGCCGTGCTCGCGCTCGTCGTGCTCTCCGGGCGTCCCATCGCCCTCGGAGACATGCTCCTCGTGCGCGAACTCGGTGTACTCGGCGTCGGACTCTGAGGCGGGAGCATCGGCGTCGGCAGCATCGGAGTGCTCACTCTGCTCCGGCTCCACGGCATCCGGAGAGGGATCGACCGGTTCGGAAGACTGCTCGGATTCGGCCCGCTCCTCACCCGTCTCATCCAGCGGCCGTCCGGTGATGATCGCGGCCCAGGCGTCCGAGACCGCGGGGTTCGGCGACGTGTCGGTGCTGTCGTTCGACTGCGAAAGCCCCGCCGCCGCGGCCGCGAGACCGGAGACGCCGGGCAGTGGCCGATCGTCGGCCGCAGACACCGGCGCGAAGGAGTCGACCTCGTCGGCTGCGACGTCGTCCTCGTCGCCGTCGACGTTCAGGGCCGAGACGTTCTCGGCGACGGCATCCGCCGCGACAGCAGGAGCGGCTTCGGCTGCCCCGTCCTCGACGGCTGCCGCGTCCTCGTCGGCGTCCGTCGCTGGCTCGGGTGCCGTGGGCTCGTCGTCGGTTGCGTCAGCCGCCGTCGCGGGCTCGGCATCGTCCGACCCGGTCTCCGCATCTGCCGCTGCAGCCTCGGCGTCCGCCGCTGCAGAGTCGACGTCCGCTTCCGCTTCGAGGTTCTCGGCCGCGATGTCGGGGGCGACGTCAGCGGGCTCGGCATCCGCATCGGCCGAGACGACGGCAGGCGCGGAAACGATCGGAACCGACACCGTCGCATCGGCGACTTCGGGCTTGCGCAACTGCACGGGCCGGTCGTTGACGAGGTCGAGGAAGACGTCCTCGAGCGTCGGTCCGCGCTGCTGCAGCGTGGTCAGCGCGACCCCGGCCTGAGCGGCGACGGTGCCGATCGTCTTGGCGTCGCTGCCGCGAACGGTGAGGCCGGAGCGCAGCACCTCGAATTCGAAGCCGGCCGCTTTCAGTGCGCCGGTGAGGCCGCTGCGATCCACGGCATCCACGACGACGGGCCCGGATGTCGGGTCCGCCAGCAAAGCGAGCGAGCCGGCGAACTTCCGCTCCCCGTGCGCGATGACGAGGATCTCGTCCGCGACCTGCTCGACCTCGCTCAGCACGTGCGAGGACACCAGGACGGTGCGTCCCTCGTCGGCGAGTCCGCGGATGAGCATGCGCATCCAGCGGATCCCCTCGGGATCCAGACCGTTCGCCGGCTCGTCCAGGACGAGCGCTCCGGGGTCGCCGAGCAGGGCGGTCGCCGCGCTGAGCCGCTGACGCATGCCGAGCGACAGGGCTCCGATGCGGGTGCCGGCTTCGCCATCGAGACCGACGAACGAGACGACCTCCGAGACGCGCGACAGAGCGATGCCGTTCGCCTTCGCCGCGACGATGAGGTGCCGCTCGACCGTGCGCCGAGGGCGGAAGCCGGGATCCTCGTGCATGGCGCCGATGACGCGCGCCGGATGCTTCAGATCGGAGTACTGCGCACCACCGATGGTCGCGGTTCCCGAGGTGGGGCGGATTTGGC
This sequence comes from Microbacterium sp. STRO-1N, assembly GCF_057748015.1. The sequence continues at coordinate 3,550,582 of NZ_CM173234.1, read as the reverse complement.
CGAGCAGCATCCGCAGCGTGGTGGTCTTGCCGGCGCCGTTCGGACCGAGGAACCCGGTGACGACGCCTGGTTCGACCCGTCCCGAGAAATCGGAAACGGCGGTGACGTCGCTGAAGCGCTTCGTCACACGGTCGAACTCGAGCACCTGTCCGTCGGGCATCGGGACCTCTCTTTGTTGGGCAGTCCTCTCTATCTTGTCGGAAATCCCTGAAAATCGTGCATTATCAGGGCGGAAACCGCCAGCGGGTAACGTGTCATCCGTGACCGATCAGCCCGCAGCATCCCGAGTCCTCGTCCGTACCGAGGGTGCGCTCGGCCGACTCACCCTCAATCGCCCTGAGGCCATCAACGCCCTCGACCTCGGCATGATCCAGGACATCACCCGAGCGCTCGAAGCGTGGAAGACGGACACGGACGTCCAGATCGTCCTGCTCGACGGCGAAGGCCGCGGACTCTGCGCCGGCGGAGACGTACGAGCGCTCTACGATCAGATCCGGAACGGGGAGCCGGATCGCACGGCGGAGTTCTTCCGGGCCGAGTACGAGATGAACGCGCTGATCGCGGAATACCCGAAGCCGCTGGTCGCCTTCGCCGACGGCATCACGATGGGCGGCGGCATCGGCCTGGCCGGGCACGCGGCGATCCGCATCGTCACCGAGCGCTCCAAGCTCGCGATGCCGGAGACCCGGATCGGCTTCACCCCCGACGTCGGCGGCACCTACCTGCTGGGTCGTGCGCCGGGCCGGCTGGGCGAATACCTCGCCCTCACGGGGCGCACGCTGAACGGATCGGATGCCGTCTACACCGGGCTTGCGGACCACTACGTGCCCTCCGAGAACCTGGATGCGCTGCGCGAGGCGCTCGCCTATCGGGCCGACCCCACCGGGCCAGCCGAACTCGTCCTGCTCTTCGACGAGACGCCGGAGCCGTCCTCGTTGCGTGCGGAGCGCGCCTGGATCGACGAGGTCTTCTCGGCCGACTCCGTCGGCGAGATCCTGCGTCGGCTGTCCGAGCGGCCGGAGCCCGCGGCATCCGAGACGGCGGCTGTGCTCGCGGAGCTCGCCCCGACCGGACTCGCCGTGACGCTCGAGGCGGTGCGCGAAGCGCGCGAGGGCGACCTCCGCACTGCGCTGACGGGGGAGTACCGCCGGGTGCTCTGGTTCGTGCACCACCACCCGGATCTCGTCGAGGGCATCCGTGCGCAATTGGTCGACAAGGACCGTATGCCGCGCTGGCAGCCGGCGACGATCGCCGAGCTCGCTCCGGATGCCGGGGCCGGCGCCCGGGAGTATGTGCCGAGCGTGCCGCTGTTCGCCTGAGATAGCTGGACACGGTGCAGATATCTGCTCCGACCGGCCGAATTCGTTCGCCCTGAGCGGATAACGCACGGATCCTCTGGGCAATGTCCGTGGGGCGTGGCACGCTATCTGGTGGCCCATTCGGGTCCGCCGCTCAGAAGGAATATCCATGCTCGGAAAACTCCTGTTCCGCTATCTCTCCAAATACTGGCCGTTGCTCGTGGGCGTCCTGGTGTTCCAGTTCGCCAGCGCGCTGGCCACGCTGTACCTGCCCCGGCTGAACGCCGACATCATCGACAAGGGTGTCGCGCAGGCCGACACCGGCTACATCTGGAGCACCGGAGCATTCATGCTCATGGTCTCGCTCGGTCAGATCACGGCCTCGATCATCGCCACCTATTTCGCGGCCCGCGCAGCCATGAGCATCGGTCGTGACATCCGCGCCGACGTGTTCTCGCGCGTGAGCGGCTTCTCCGAACGCGAGGTGTCGCAGTTCGGCGCCGGCTCGCTCATCACCCGCAACACCAACGACGTCCAGCAGGTCCAGATGCTGGCGATGATGGGCGCGACCATGTTCGTCATGGCGCCCATGCTCGCGATCGGCGGCATCATCATGGCCGTTCAGCAGGATGTCGGCTTGAGCTGGCTGATCGCGGTGTCCGTCCCGGTGCTGCTCATCCTCGCCGGACTCATCATCGGCCGGATGGTGCCGCTGTTCCGGCGCAACCAGCGCAAGCTCGACAACGTGAACCGCATCATGCGCGAGCAGCTCACCGGCGTCCGCGTCGTGCGCGCCTTCGTCCGCGAGGACATCGAGGAAGAGCGATTCCGTGGCGCGAACACGGACATCATGATCCTCGGCCGCAAGATCGGCTCGCTGTTCGTGCTCCTGTTCCCGCTGTTCATGCTGATCCTGAACGTCACGGTCGTGGCCGTCATCTGGTTCGGCGGAATCGAGATCAACGAGGGCAACGTCGAGGTCGGCACGCTGTTCGCGTTCATGCAGTACATCGGACAGATCATGGGCGGTGTCATCATGGCCAGCTTCATGGCGATCATGATTCCGCGCGCGGCCGTCTCGGCCGAGCGCGTCGGCGAAGTGCTGGATGTGGCCTCGACGCTGGAGCGCCCCGAGAACGGCGTCACCGAGTTCCCGGAGCCGGGAGCCATCTCGTTCGAGGGGGTGGAGTTCACGTACCCGGGCGCGGAGTCGCCGGTGCTCACGAACATCGACTTCCGCGCGGAGCCGGGTGAGACCGTGGCCATCGTCGGTTCGACCGGCGCTGGCAAGACAACGCTCATCTCGCTGATCCCGCGTCTGTTCGACGTCACCGGCGGCGCCGTGCGCGTCGGCGGCACCGATGTCCGCGAAGCCGATGTCGAAGAACTGTGGGACAGCATCGGGCTCGTCCCGCAGCGGCCCTTCCTGTTCACCGGCACCGTCGCGTCCAACCTCCGCTACGGCCGAGAAGAGGCCACCGACGACGATCTCTGGAAGGCTCTCGAGATCGCTCAGGGGCGCGATTTCGTCGAGGAGATGCCCGACGGGTTGAACTCGCGCATCGCGCAGGGCGGTACGAACGTCTCCGGCGGTCAGCGTCAGCGCCTCGCGATCGCACGCGCGATCGTTCATCAGCCGAAGATCCTCGTGTTCGACGACTCGTTCTCGGCGCTGGATCTCACGACCGATGCCCGCCTCAGACAAGCGCTGTGGCGAGAGCTGCCGGAGGTGACGAAGATCGTGGTCGCTCAGCGAGTGTCGACCATCACGGACGCCGACCGCATCGTCGTCCTCGAAGGGGGCACGATGGTCGGCGTCGGGACGCACGAGGAGCTCCTCGCGTCGAACGACACCTACCGTGAGATCGTCGAGTCGCAGCTGGGGGTGGACGCATGAGCACTCCGGAACAGCTGACAGCCGACGAGCAGTACGAGGCCGAGCTCGCGGAGCAGGCGCGTCAGAACTCCGGCGACTGGGACGCGGTCGCACCGGGCAAGGCCGACAACTTCGGCAAGAGCTTCGGTCGCATGATCGGGTTGCTGAAGCCGTCCGCCCTGTGGTTCGTCTTCGTGTCGATCCTCGGCGCGATCGGCGTCGTCCTCACGGTCGCGGCGCCGAAGGTGCTCGGCGAGGCGACCAACATCATCTACGAGGGCTTCATCTCGAAGAGTCTCGGCGACTCGGGAGTTCCGGCCGGAACGTCCCAGGAGCAGATCGTCGAGATGCTCCGCGCCCAGGGGCAGGACGACTTCGCGAACATGGTCGCGGCGTTCAGCGACTTCCAGGTCGGTGCCGGCATCGACTTCGACCGCCTGCGCTGGATCATCATCGCGGTGCTGGCGATCTACGTCGGCGCGGCTCTGCTGACCTGGATCCAGGGCTACGTGATCAACGTCATCATGGTGCGCACGATGTGGCGCCTGCGTGAGGACGTCGAGGCGAAGATCAACCGTCTGCCGCTGTCGTACTTCGACAAGGTGCAGCGCGGCGAGCTGATCTCGCGCGTCACGAACGACATCGACAACATCACCCAGACCATGCAGCAGTCGCTCTCGGGCGCGCTGACGTCGATCCTCACCGTGATCGGCGTGCTCTGGATGATGTTCACGATCTCGTGGCAGCTCGCGCTCGTCGCACTCGTGGCGCTGCCGCTCATGGGAGTCATCTTCGGCGTCATCGGCCCGCACTCGCAGAAGGCGTTCGGCACCCAGTGGCGCAAGGTCGGCCGACTGAACGCCCGCGTGGAAGAGGCCTTCTCGGGTCACGCGCTGGTCAAGGTCTTCGGCCGTGAGCAGGACGCACTGGACAAGTTCCAGGTCGAGAACGAGGAGCTCTTCCAGGCGAGCTTCAAGGCGCAGTTCCTGTCGGGCATCATCATGCCCGCCATGACCTTCGTCGGAAGCCTCACGTATGTCGGCATCGCGGTGCTCGGAGGTCTCATGGTCGCCAGCGGCCAGCTCCGTCTCGGTGACGTCCAGGCGTTCATCCAGTACTCGCAGCAGTTCACCCAGCCGCTCAGCGAGCTGGGCGGCATGGCGGCGGTCGTGCAGTCCGGTACCGCCTCGGCGGAGCGTGTGTTCGACTTCCTGGATGCCGATGAGCAGGAGGCGGACGACGAGAACGCCCCCGAGCTCGAGGACGGCAAGGGCGTCATCGAGTTCGAGAACGTCTCGTTCTCGTACACACCGGAGCGTCCGCTGATCAAGGACCTGTCCTTCCGGGTGGAGCCCGGTCAGACGGTCGCGATCGTCGGCCCGACCGGTGCCGGCAAGACGACACTGGTCAACCTGATCATGCGCTTCTACGAGCTCAGCGGCGGGCGCATCCTGCTCGACGGTCAGGACATCGCCGATCTCACGCGTTCGGACCTCCGCTCGCGGACCGGAATGGTGCTGCAGGACCCGTGGCTGTTCGCCGGTTCGATCCTGGAGAACATCCGGTACGGCCGCGCGACGGCATCCGACGACGAGGTGCTCGCGGCCGCGAAGGCGACGTACGTCGACCGGTTCGTGCATGCGCTGCCGGACGGCTACGAGACGGTCCTCGACGAGGATGCGTCGAACGTGTCGGCGGGTGAGCGACAGCTCATCACGATCGCCCGCGCGTTCGTGGCGCAGCCTTCGATCCTCATCCTCGATGAGGCGACGAGCGCTGTGGACACCCGCACCGAGCTGCTGCTGCAGCACGCCATGGCGGCGCTGCGACAGGGCAGGACGTCCTTCGTCATCGCGCACCGTCTGTCGACGATCCGCGACGCCGACCTCATCCTCGTGATGGAGCACGGCGACATCGTCGAGAAGGGCACGCACGACGAGCTCATCGCCGCGCAGGGTGCGTACTGGCGGCTGTACCAGTCGCAGTTCGAGCAGGCGGCGACCGACATCGATGCCGAAGAGGCGCTCACCGCGTCGACCCCCGTGGTCGTCACCGGTGACGCGGACGAGGGCGAGGATGCCGGGGTCGCTGTCGCGGCCGGCGAGCCGGAGTCCGACGACAAGGCCTGACCCCGCGCATACGAAGGGCCGTCACCCGACCGGGTGGCGGCCCTTCGTCGTTTTCGGGAAACGGGGAGGGGTCGCGTACTGCCGCCTCCCGCGCGCTCATGCGACCATCTGTGACCCCTCGCGGGGCCGCGGGCTGCAGGGGCCCGGGCAGGGGTCGCGTTTGGTCGCCTCGTGCGCGTCGAGGCGGCGTGATGCGCCACCTCAGCAACCGGTGGTGATCACGGTGCGTGGGCAGGGGCTCGAGGAGGGGGCGCCTATTGCCGCCTCCCGCGCGCTCACGCGACCAAATGCGCCACCTCGGTGACGCACGCTGGTGTCAGTCGGTGACGCCGAGCAGCTCGAAGGGATGCGTCAGCCGCCACCAGGCGCTGGGCCCTTCGAGCTCTTCGGCGAGCACGACGGGAATCTCCACCGCGTTCACCGGACCCGTGACGCTCATCGAGCCGACGGCCGCGCCGGATTTTCGTGTTTCACCCAGATCGAACGTCACCTCGGCGGTGGGCACGGTCGTGTTCCAGAGCACGACGTTTGCGTCGGCATCCGTGACGATCTCGGCGCTCGCGCCCCACGGCGTGCTGATCTCACCGACGACCGTGTCCGCCGTGACGGCAGGACCCTGGGCCTGCAACTGCGCCTCGACCTGCTCGTACAGCGCGCGGCTGGCTGCGAGCCGTTCCTCGTCGCTCTCCTGACCGAGCACGGACGCATAGATGCGGACATCCGTGTCGCCGACCGTGACGTCCTTGGCGCTGAGCAGGTTGTAGTCGTCGTCCAGCGAGCCGGTCTTGATCCCGACGATCCCCGGATCGCCGAGCAGGCCGTTGGAATTGGTGACGAGGCCGGCACCGGGCAGCTCCACCGAAGCGGTGCCGACGATCTCGGCGAAGACCGGGTTCGCCATGGCGATGGAGGCCAGGGCGGTCAGCGATGCCGGTGAGGCGACGTTGCGGTCGTTGCGTCCGGCCGGCGTCACGATCGTGATGTCGTTCAGCCCGCGTGCCGCGAGCCACTGCTCTGCGGCGGCGGCGAACTCGCGGTCGGAGCCCCAGATCTCGTCCGACAGGCGATCGATGTAGTTGTTCGCGGACCCGAGGAGGATGCCCTGAAGCATCTGGTACTCGGTGAGCGTTCCGTCGACCGGGACATCCAGCGCGGACTGGTCGTCGCTGCGGTACGACCAGTACTCGACGGTGTCGCCGTAGTCGAACGCGTACTCCGGACCCTGCTCGCCGGGCTGCAGCGGCCTCGCGTCGAGCACGAGCATCGCGGACACGACCTTGGTCACGCTGGCGATCGGAGCTGTCTCCGTCGTGGACGCCGCCGAGCTGATGCCCTCAACGCTGACGCCGGCGCTCCCGACAGCCGGCCATGTCATGGCGGCCGCCGTCGCGCCGGCCGGCGTCACGGCGACGGCCTCGATCGTGGGCGGCAGTTCGTGGAGAGGCCACAGCAGAGTGGTCGCGGTGTAGGCGACGCCGAGGGCGACGAGCGTGCCGAGCGGCACAAGGATGCCGGGTTGCAGGAATCCGCGACGCGGAGCGCCCACCAGCAGATCGGGCTCGTCACCGTTCGCGGCCGGCGCCTCGAGAGGTGCCGCCTGCGTCGCTGCTTCGACGTCGATCGGATCCACCCAGAGCAGGGCCGTCGCCGGAGAGTTCTCGTCGGCCCACGCGGCCGTCTGCTGCGCAACCCCGGTCTGGTCCGCGAGCAGCGTGGCGAGCTCGGCATCCGCGTCGGGCTTCTCGACCGCCTCGGCATCCGCATCAGCGGCTCCGGGATCGGCATCCGCGTCGGCATCCGCATCAGCCGTCCCGGGATCGGCATCCGCATCGCGTCCTGTCGATGCGACCGGCACGGCCGGTGCGGCATCGGCGGCAGACGGTTCGGCGACGGTGGCCTCGGGCGTCACGGCCACCGGCGTGGTCGGCGTATCCGAATCGTCCGGATCCGCGTTCGTCGCGTCGACCGTTCCGACGCCATCCGCATCCGTGGCCACCGGGATCGCCCCCGTGCGTCGACGCAGCTCACGGCGCGTCAGGGCGCCGCTGTCGTCGGTCTGCTCATCGAGGGTCACTTGAATACGGTACCGAATCCGCATGTGACAACGCCGCATTGGCCGAGGAGTATGATCGTCCACACAACCCACGGGAGTCCGGCGAGCCGGGCTGAGAGGAAGCGATCCGCGCTTCGACCGTCGAACCTGATCCGGATCATGCCGGCGCAGGGAGGAGATCAGATGAGTACGTCCGCATCCGCTTCCGCAGAAGCAACCGACGCAGCAACGGCTTCCGCCGTCGCGCACCCCTACCGCTGGCGCGTCGTCGACATCGTCGTCGCCGCCGTTCTCGGCGTCGCGATCGGCCTGCTGTTCTGGGGCTGGAACATCATCGGCGGGGCCTGGTTCGGGGCTGCCGATGCGCTGACCCCCGGCCTGGGCGGCATCGCCGTCGGCATCTGGCTGATCGGTGGAGTGATCGGCGGCCTCGTGATCCGCAAGCCGGGCGCCGCCTTCGTCGTCGAGGTCGTCGCCGCCATCGTCTCGATGCTCATCGGCAACGTGTGGGGCGTCGGCACTGTGCTGTCCGGCATCGCCCAGGGGCTGGGAGCCGAGCTCGTCTTCGCGCTGTTCTTCTACCGCCGCTTCGGAATCGCGGTCGCGATGCTGGCGGGCGTCGGCGCCGCGGTCGGTGCGTGGGTGTGGGAGTTCTTCGGCGGCAGCTCGCCGAACATCCTCAAGTCGCTCGAATTCAACGCGATCTACCTGACGACTCTCGTGATCTCGGGGGCGATCCTCGCCGGTGTGGTCGGATGGCTGCTCGTCCGAGCGCTCGCCGTCACGGGGGCGCTGAATCGCTTCGCGGCGGGGCGAGAACTCGTCCGCGAGGTCTGAGCTGAGCATGAACGCCCCGGTGCGCGTCCAGGCCGCGGGGTGGGGCTGGCGCTATGCGGGCCGGAAGCTGCCGGCCGTCAGCGACGTCTCGTTCACGATCGAACCGGGTGAGCGCGTCCTGCTGCTCGGAGCGTCCGGGGCCGGGAAGTCCACCCTTCTCGCCGGTCTCGCCGGTGTCCTCGGTGACGCAGACGAGGGTGTGCGCACCGGATCGCTGCTGATCGACGGGGCGGCCCCCGAATCGGCGCGTGGCTGCACCGGGCTGGTCCTGCAGGACCCGGATGCCGGGATCGTGCTGTCCAAGGTCGGCGACGACATCGCGTTCGGATGCGAGAACCTCGGCGTTCCGGCATCCGAGATCCCGGGCCGCGTGGCCGAAGCGCTTGAGGCGACCGGGCTCGACGTGCCGCTGAACCAGCCGACCAAGGCGCTGTCCGGAGGGCAGAAGCAGCGGCTCGTGCTCGCCGGTGCGCTCGCGATGCGGCCGGGCCTGCTCCTGCTGGACGAGCCGACGGCGAACCTGGACCCTGCGGGTGTCCGGGAGGTGCGGGCGAGCGTCGAGCGCGCGGTCGATGCGACCGGCGCGACGCTCGTCGTCGTCGAGCATCGCACGCCGGTGTGGGCCGATCTCATGACCCGCGTCATCGTGCTCGCCGCCGACGGCGGGCTGCTGGCCGACGGCTCGCCGTCCCGCGTCTTCTCCGAGCACGGCACGGCGCTGGCCGATGCCGGAGTGTGGGTTCCGGATGCCGGCATCGACCTGCCCGAGCTCGACGCGGCCACCGGAGAGGCGGTGCTGTCGGCATCCGATCTCGCGATCGCGCGCGAGCAGCGCACGATCATCCAGGCGGGACTCGACGTCGTCGTTCCTCGCGGGAGCGCCACGGTCGTCTCGGGCCCGAACGGCGCGGGCAAGTCGACGCTGGCGCTGACCCTCGCGGGCCTGATCCCTGAGCGTTCCGGTGAGGTGGTCGCGGCAGCGGATCTGGCAGGTCGCTCCGGCCGACGCCCGTTCCGGTGGTCGTCGCGCGAGCTGCTGACCCGAATCGGGGCGGTGTTCCAGGAGCCGGAGCATCAATTCCTCACGCAGACGCTGCGCGACGAGCTGGCGGTCGGTCCGAAGGCGCTCGGCTGGGATCGGGCGCGGACGGATGCCGTGGTCGACGGGCTCCTGGAGCGACTGGGGCTCGCCCCGCTCGCGCTCGCGAACCCGTTCACGCTGTCCGGCGGGCAGAAGCGCCGGCTGTCGGTGGCGACGGTGCTCGCGGCATCCCCCGAGGTGATCGTGCTCGACGAGCCGACCTTCGGGCAGGACCGCCGCGGCTGGATCTCCCTCGTCGCCCTGCTGCAGGAGGAGGTCGCCCGCGGCCGGTCGATCGTCGCTGTGACGCACGACGAGGGCGTGATCCGACACCTCGGCGGGCACCGCATCGCACTGGAGAGCCGGGTGAGCGCATGACCGTCGTCGACACCGAGCAGGTCGCCTGGCTCGACGGGGTCAACCCCGTGACGAAGCTCGTGCTCGCCCTCGCTCTGTCGGTGCCGCTGTTCGCATCGATCGATGTGACGAGCGCCCTCGTGGCGATCGCGCTGCAGCTGCTGTGCCTGCCGTTGACCGGACTGACCCTGGTCACGGTCCTCACGCGCCTGCTGCCGATCGTGATCTTCGCGCCCATCGCCGGGCTCAGCATGCTGCTCTACGCGGAACCTGCGGGTCACGTCTACTGGAGCTTCGGATTCGTCACCATCAGCGACGACTCCATCGAGCTCGCGATCGCCGTCAGCCTGCGCGTCGTCGCGCTGGGTCTGCCGACGATCCTGTTGTTCGGGCGGACGGATCCGACCGAGCTCGCCGACGCCCTCGCGCAGGTCGCGAAGCTGCCGAGCCGGTTCGTGCTCGGCATCCTGGCCGGTGCGCGCATGCTCGGGCTCTTCATCGACGACTGGCGCACGATGGGGCTCGCTCGCCGGGCGCGCGGGGTGGGCGACACGGGAGCCGTCCGCCGGTTCTTCTCGATGGCCTTCGTGCTCCTGGTGTTCGCCGTGCGCCGCGGCACCAAGCTCGCCATGGCGATGGAGGCCCGCGGCTTCGGCTCCGGAATCGAGCGCACCTGGGCGCGCCCGTCCCGCCTGCACGGAAGGGATGCCGTGGCCCTCGTCGGAGGGCTCGCGATCATGGCGGTGGCGATCGTCGCAGCAGTCGCGGTCGGCACGTTCCGTTTCGTGGGGGCCTGAGTCAGCCGGCGTTCCACAGGTCGCGGTAGTAGGACAGGCGCTCGCGGTCGGATCGATTGCGCATCGGTGTGAATTCTGATTAACCGCTTGACCAGGTGTTGAATGCCGCGCTATTCTCTTGCGTAACCGATTAACCAAGGGTGATAGGACAGGAATGAACCAGCGAGGGTTCTACCAGCCGGCAGACGGATGGGTCGGGGATGTCATCCCCTGGCAGGAGGACGGCGTCTTCCACCTCTTCTACCTGCACGAGACGAGACGCACTCCGAAAGAGGGGATGCCGTGGCACCGCATCACGACGGAGAATCTCGTCGACTTCGCTGAAGAGGGCGAAGCCATCGCGTCTCGCGGCTCCGGAGCCGACGACACCAACATCTACACCGGCAGCATCGTGCGTGATCACGACGGAGTGCACCACGCGTTCTACACCGGTCAGAATCCCGAACGCTGCGGTTCGGACGGACTGCCGCTGCAGCTTGTCATGCACGCGACCAGCGACGACGGCATGGCGACTTGGCAGCGTCACGCCGACCGCACCTTCGGCGCGACGGCCGGGTACGAGACGGCCGACTGGCGTGACCCCTTCGTCTTCCGTGACGAGGAACGCGGCCTCTGGCGAATGCTCATCACTGCCCGCCACATCGACGGCCCTGCCCGCCGTCGCGGCGTCGTCGCACAGTGCACTTCGCACGACCTCGTCACCTGGGAGCCGACGCCGCCGTTCTGGGACCCGCGCCGCGGCGTCGCCCACGAGTGCCCTGAGGTGTTCCAGTGGGGAGACTGGTGGTATCTCGTCGCCTCGGAGTTCAGCGACTCGTTCACCACCCGGTACCGGATGTCGCGTTCGCTCGATGGCCCGTGGATTGCACCCGAGCACGACACCCTCGACGGCCGGGCCTTTTACGCTGCCAAGTCCGCAGCCCGTGGAGATCGCAGGCTGTTCTTCGGCTGGATCGCCTCCCGTGAGGGCGCGGCTGACGACGGTGCGTGGCAATGGGCGGGCACATTGTCGGTGCTCGAAGCCGAGCAGCGCGCCGACGGCACACTCGCGTTCCATCCCTCGCAGGAACTGCGCGAGACGTTTGACTTCGGCACGGCGGCGCTCTCGGCGAACACAGTCCTGAGTGCTCCGGATGGCTATACGAGCGTCGTGACGGATGCTGAAGCCCCCGACTCGTTCCGGCTCGTCGCAGTGCTCGACATCGCCGAGGGCACCCGCGAATGCGGAGTGCTGCTGCGGGCGACCGCTGACGGCGACCGTGGGTACTCGCTTCGGCTCGAACCGCACCGCGATCGTCTCGTCCTTGACCGGTGGCCCCGCCGCTCAACCGGCACAGAGCAGTGGCAGATCTCCGGTGACGTGCCCTACGTGATCGAACTCGAGCGCCCTGTTCACCTGCCGGCTGGACGTCACGAGCTCGAGGTGATCGTTGACGGCGACCTGTGTGTGGCGACCGTCGATGACGCCGTCGTACTGAGCACCCGCCTCTACGATCACCGAACCGGCCGCGTCGGTGCGTTCGTCGGTGACGGTACGGTCGTCGTCTCGAGCTTCACGCTCCATGAGCGCGCGGATGCCCCCATCCGCTCAGCCGACTCCGCGACCACATCCGCTTCGGCCACCTGACCCGCACCCACAATTACCCGAATCATGAATCGAAGGAGATTGACCATGACCCGACCCGCACGCACGTTGGCGTTCTTCGCCACGGCGGCTGCGACCGCACTCCTCCTGTCCGGTTGCACTGGGGCCACGACAGGCACAGATTCGACCGACATCGACCCGGACGGCGAGATCGTCCCCCGCGAGATCTCCTGGCTGCTGTCGCGACCTGCGGACGGCGGCGTGATCACCACGATGGAGCAGATCGCGGACGAGTACGCGGCCGACAACCCTGGCTTCTCACTCAACTTGATCACCACGCCCGACCGCCCCTCATACATTCAGAAGTACGAGACCCTGGCCGCCGCCAACAAGCTGCCCGAGCTGTTCGACACCGATGCGACCCCGTTCGCGCAGAAGCTCGCCGGACAAGGACGCATGGTCGACGTCGATCTGCTCCTCGAAGACCTTGGCCTGGCTGATGACTACCGCGAGGCGGCGCTGAACTATCAGCGCTTCGATGACGGCTCGCTCTACATGGTGCCGTTCGAGTTCCAGCTCGAGTTCTTCTGGTACAACACAGCACTTTTCGAGAAAGCCGGCGTGGAGGTCCCCGCGACCCTCGACGACTTCCCGCAGATGTGCACCGACCTCCGCGCCGCGGGAGTCACGCCCATCGCTCTTGACGGGCAGGATCAGTGGCCGCTGGAACGGTATATGGCCTATTACCCGTTCCGTCTCGAAGGCCCCGGCTATGTGCAGGCTCTCAAGAACGGCGAGGCCTCGTTCTCCGATCCGGCCGGTCGTGCCGCTGCCGAATGGCTGTACGGGCTCGGGCAGGCCGGATGCTTCTCCGAGGGCTTCTCGGCGACGGGATATGCCGACGCGCAAGCGCAGTTCACGTCGGGGAAGGCTGCCGTCTACAACATCGGCACGTGGGAGCTCGGGAACCTTGCGACCGATGCGCTGGACCCGGCGGTGAGGGAGGACATCGATTACTTCACCCTGCCGACGATCGAAGGTGCTGCGACGGCCGACAACGAGTACGTGACTCCTTCTGGGATCGGGATGGCCGTGAACGCGAAGACCTATGATCCGCTGGTGCGGGACTTTCTCGCGTTCGCGCTCGAACGGTACCCCGAACTCGTTGCCGAGACCGGGGCGTTCTCCCCGACATCGAGCGTCGAGACGACCGTTCCCACCGGAGCTACCCCGCTCTACACGAAGGCGCTCGAGCAGGCGAACGACATCGGCTCCGCTATCGCGATGCCGTGGGACACGCAGCTCGACCCGACGACGAACACCCGACTGCAGCAGGAGCTCACGCTACTGGTGCAGGGCGAGAGCACCCCGGACGAGTTCATCGAGACGATGGACAAGGCGCTCGCGGAGAACACCAATGGCTGACACCGCCACGGCCGGGGTGAGCGCGGTACGACCGCGCTCACCCCGGCGCCCCTCCCGCCCGTTGGCATCGATGCTGCCGCGTCGGTCCGCGCTCTCCGTCGCCGTCTTCCTCATCCCGCCGTTATTGCTCTACGGGATCGCGGTGCTGCTGCCCATCCTGCAGTCGCTGGTGCTCAGCTTCTTCCGCTGGGATGGCATCACCGACATGATCTTCGTCGGCGTCGACAACTACATCAAGATGTTCACGCGTGACGACGTGTTCTGGATCTCATTCGGCAACGCCCTCGGCTACCTCGTGATCTGTCTGGTTCTGCAGTTGGGCGGTGCGCTGGTCGTGGCGAGTCTGCTCACCGCACTCCCGCGGGCGCGCGAGGTCGTGAAGACGCTCTACTTGCTGCCAGCGATCATCTCCACGGTTGCGATCGCCTTCCTGTTCCAGCGCATCTACTCGCTCGATCCGGTCGGTCTCATCAACCAATTGCTCGCCGGGATCGGCCTCGAGGGGTTGCAGACGGCGTGGCTTTCGAACGTGCAGACCGTGCTCGCAGCGGTGTCGATCCCCGAGGGCTGGCGGTTCACCGGCCTCTACATGCTGATCATCTACGCGGCGCTCATCTCGGTGCCGCGCGAACTGGAGGAAGCGGCTCGCCTCGATGGCGCCTCCTGGTGGCAGGTGTTCTGGCGCATCCGGTTCCCCCACATCCGGCCGGTCTGGATCACCACCACGATCATGGCGACCACGTTTGCCTTGCGCGGCTTCGACATCCCGTATCTGCTCACAGGAGGAGGCCCGGGCCAGGCGTCGGAGCTGCTGACCACCTATATGTACAAGACAGCCTTCGTGCACACCGACTATGGCTACGCCAGCGCGATTTCGGTGTTCATCGTGGTCGAGTGTCTCGTCGCTGTCGGACTCATCCTTCTCATGCTGCGTCGAAGGAACGACTCATGACCGTGCTTGCACCCCCGGCGGCCGTGCCGACACCGCCCGCCCCTCGGCCCCAGCGAGCCGGACCCGGCGGCAGCACTCGCCTGCGCGTGCAACGGACCCTGCTCACCGTCACCGTGGCGCTCATCGTCATCGTGCAGGTCTACCCGCTGGCCTGGCTGCTCCTGACGAGCTTCCGCACCGCGAGCGACTTCGCCAGCGGCAACCCGTTCGCCCTGCCGACCGAATTCACGCTCGAGAACTACGGTCGCGCGTTCGCGACCGGCAACCTGTGGTTGAACATCGTGAACAGCCTGATCGTCACCCTGGGCGCGAGCATCCTGATCGTGGTGGCCGGCATGATGGCGGCGTTCGCACTGCAGGTGCTCGGTTTCCGGTTCAGCGGCGCCGTGCGCGCCCTGTTCCTGCTCGGCATCATCGTCCCGGTGCAGATCGCACTCGTGCCGTTGTTCATCGACTACTCGCAGGTCGGGCTCCTCGACACGCACCTGTCGATGATCATCCCACTGGCCGCGTTCGCGCTGCCGATGTCGGTATACCTGTTCTCGTCGTTCTACGAATACATCCCTCGGGAGACGTACGAGGCGGCCTCGCTCGACGGGGCAGGGCCGTATCGGATCTTCCTCACGATCACCTCGCCCCTGTCGGTGAATACGATCATCACCGTGGTGCTGGTGAACAGCATCTTCATCTGGAACGACTTCATCTTCGCGAACACGTTCGTGCTCTCGGACGGGCTCAAGACCATCCCGCTCGGCCTGCAGAACTACATTGGAGCGATGGGCAACACCGACTGGACGGCGACCTTCGCCGCGGTCTGCGTGACAGTGACACCCCTGTTGCTGGTCTTTCTCGTCCTCAACAAGGCGATGATTCAGGGCCTGGAGAGCGGAGCGACAAAAGGATGAGCGCCACAGGACAAGGCGGTCACCCGGCGAACGTCACGATGCGAGACGTCGCCAAGGCGGCCGGCGTCTCGATAGCCACAGTCTCCCACGTCGTCAACAACAAATCAGGAGCACGAATCGGCGACGACGCCCGACGTCGGGTCAAGGACGCCGTCGCAGCCCTCGGCTACCGACCCAACGCGCTCGCGAAGACCCTCTCCCAGGGCACCTCCCGGTTCATCGGCCTCGTCACCGACCAGGTCGCGACGACGCCGTTCGCCGGTCAGATCATCCACGGTGCGCAGGACGAGGCCTGGAAGCACGGCTATGTCCTGCTCGTGGCCAACACCGACGGCAACACCGCAGCCGAGAACGACGCGATCGCCATGATGCTGGAGCATCAGGTCCACGGCATCCTCTACTCGACCTGGTATCACCGGGAGATCACACCGCCGGAAACGCTGCATCAGACCGACACCGTCCTCGTGGACTGCTTCGCCCCGGGGAGCGGGTTGCCCGCAGTCATACCCGATGAAACACAAGGCGGACGAACCGCCACCGACGAACTCATCGCGGCAGGTCACCAGCGCATCGCGTTCATCAACACCACGACCTTCTCGCCCGCGCAGACCGGACGACTCGCCGGCTACCGGTCCGCTCTCGAAACGGCTGGCCTCGCCTTCGACGAGGCGCTCGTGTTCCCCGCCTCTCCAGAGCAGGAGGGCGGCTACGCCGTGACCCCGCAAGTCCTCGCCTCGGGTGCCACCGCGGTGTTCTGTCACAACGACCGGGTCGCCATGGGCCTCTACGACGGGCTGCGCGAGCGGGGACGCCGCATCCCGGACGACATAGCGGTCATCGGCTTCGATAACCAGGACGTGATCGCGGCCCACCTGCGGCCGCCGCTGTCCACCGTCGCGCTGCCGCACTACGAACTCGGCGCCGCCGGGGTACGGGTCCTCCTCGGAATCGACACTCCCGCGGACGGGCAGCCGATACTCATCGCCTGCCCTCCGATTCGCCGGGCTTCGCTATGACCGACCCGAGCGGGTCACGTCGAACGATGGTGCCCTGTGCGCGGCTGCGCCGGACGGACGACGCGCGCGATCATGGCGGTGGCGATCGTCGCAGCGGTCGCGGTCGGCACGTTCCGTTTCGTGGGGGCCTGAGTCAGCCGGCGTTCCACAGGTCGCGGTAGTAGGACAGGCGCTCGCGGTCGGGCTCGACGCCGTACGCCTCGATGAGCAGGTCGTCGAAGCCGGGGCCGACGTTCCACTCGGTGCTCATCGACGCGACGGCGATGTCCGCCCAGCGGTCGCCGGTGCCGAGCATGGCCAGGTCCACGTGCGCGATCGGGCGACCGGCGTCGTCGAGCAGCGTGTTGGGCATGCAGGCGTCGCCGTGGCACACGACGAGACGGTCGATCTCGGGTGCGTCGCGCAGCTCGTCGGGGATCCGGATGCCGCGACGCTCGGCGTTCGCGAAGCGGCTCGCCACGCTCCATTCCCACGGGCATTCGTCGACGGGAAGGGCGTCGTGCAGCATCCGCAGTCCCCCACCGACGGCGCGAACGGCCGCAGTCGGCTCCGCGATCCAGCGCGGATCGACGGCGCTGCGGCCGTCGATCGCCGACGTGACGAGCCACTCGTGCTCGGCATCCTGACCCTGCTCGATCACGGCCGGGACGCGCGTCCAGCGCCGGGCCCAGCGCATCCGCTCGGCCTCGTCGCGCATGTTCGCCTCGAGATCGTGCGGACCCCACTTGATGAAGCGATCGTCGTCGGTGCGGAACGTCAGCCCGCCGAGCTGGTTCTGCCACACGGGGACGAGCGCCGCACCGTCTGCGAGCTCGAGCACGCGCTTCGGCGTGTCTATCGAGGAGGCGGGGATGGACATGATGGATCCCTTCGGCGTTCACAGATCCTGATCGATGCTCGCACAGCCTCACAGCAGTTCGCGAAGTGCCTCCTCCAGCACGACCGCATGATTGCGCTGCGCGTCGTGCGCTGCGTAGACGAGCGTGACGACCGGGTGCGTGCGCAGCTCGTCCGCCAGCGCGGCCAGCGCCGGCGCCGTCTCGTGCGCGAGTTCGGCCCGATAGCGGTCGGCGTGCGCGTCCCATTCGTCGTCGGACGCCGCGTGCCATGCCGTGCGCAGTTCAGGACTCGGAGCGGTGTCCTTGGCCCAGAGATCGATGGCCGCGCGCTCCTTCGAGACGCCCCGTGGCCAGAGCCGATCGACGAGCACTCTGAACCCGTCGGACGCTTCGGCGGTGTCGTAGGCTCGCTTGCGACGCAGTTCCATGGCTCCAGCCAACACCCGCCGGGCGCCCTCCGCCAGCGTGGGACTCGGAACCGCGTAAGCTGGAACTGAGTTGCACGATCGTTCGAAGGAGAACAGCATGCAGATCCAGGGATCGGGCGCCCTCATCACGGGCGGCGCTTCGGGACTCGGCCTCGCCACCGCTCGCGCTCTCGCCGCGGCCGGCGCCCACGTCACCCTGCTCGACCTGCCGGGTTCGGCCGGTGCCGCGCTTGCCGCAGAGCTCGGCGGCGCGTTCGCCCCCGGCGATGTGACCAGCCCAGCGGATGCCGCGGCCGCCGTCGCCGTGGCGAACACCGAGGCGCCGCTGCGCATCGTCGTGAACTGCGCCGGCATCGCGCCCCCGGCGAAGGTACTCGACCGCGAGGGCGACCCGGGGTCCCTGGAGGACTTCGAGCGGATCATCCGCATCAACCTGGTCGGCACGTACAACGTGCTGTCCCAGGCATCCGCCATCATCGCGAAAGCGACGCCGACGGACTCCGGCGACCGCGGCGTCATCGTCAACACCGCGAGCGTCGCAGCCTTCGACGGGCAGATCGGACAGCCCGCCTACTCGGCATCCAAGGGTGGCGTGCATGCGATGACGCTTCCGGTGGCGCGCGAACTCGCCCGCTACGGCATCCGTGTGTGCACGATCGCCCCGGGGATCATGGAGACGCCCATGCTGGCGGGGCTCCCCGAAGCGGCGCAGGCATCGCTCGGCGAGCAGGTGCCGTACCCCGCGCGCCTGGGCAGGCCCGCCGAGTACGCCGCCCTCGTGCAGCACATCGTCGAGAACGGCTATCTGAACGGCGAGACCATCCGACTCGACGGCGCCATCCGTATGGCGCCGAAGTAGACACGAACCGCTGAGACTGGAGAACGCATGACCCTGGCAGGAAAGACCATCCTGATGTCGGGCGGCAGCCGCGGCATCGGCCTCGCGATCGCCCTGCGGGCTGCGCGCGACGGCGCGAACATCGCGATGCTCGCGAAGACCGACACCCCGCATCCGAAGCTCGAGGGCACGATCCACACCGCGGCGGAGCAGATCCGCGCGGCCGGCGGCAACGCTCTGCCCATCGTCGGGGACGTCCGCGAGGATGACGACATCACCGAAGCCGTACTGAAGACGGTCGGCGAATTCGGGGGCATCGACATCCTCCTCAACAATGCCAGCGTGATCGACCTGTCGCGCTCGCTCGATCTCGGCGCGAAGAAGTACGACCTCATGCAGGACGTCAACGTCCGCGGCACGTTCATGCTGTCGCGCGCGGCCGTTCCGGTCCTGAAGGATGCCGAGAACCCGCACATCCTCTCGCTGTCGCCGCCCCTGAACCCGACTCCGAAATGGCTCGGTGCGCACGCAGGCTATTCGCTGGCGAAGTTCGGGATGACGATGGCGACGCTGGGGCTCGCTGCCGAGTTCGCCCGCGACGGGATCGCTGCGAACACGCTGTGGCCGCGGACCACGATCGCCACCGCAGCTGTGCAGAACCTGCTCGGCGGCGACAAGGTCATGGCGGCCAGCCGGACGCCTGAGATCTACGCGGATGCCGCATACGCCGTGCTGACCAAGCCGGCGCGCGAATACACGGGGCAGAGCCTGATCGTCGAGGACGTGCTCGAGGCGGACGGCATCACGGACTTCTCCGGCTATGCGGCGATCCCCGGCACACCGGACAGCGCGCTGTTCCCGGACATCTTCCTGGACTGATCGGCGCCGGGATCAGATCAGCAGGTACACGGCACCGACGATCGTCAGGATGATGACGAGTCGATCGAACAGCTGCTGCGGCATCCGCTTCGCGAGCTTCAGGCCGACGAGCGCGCCGATGACGACGAGCGGGGTGAGCAGCAGGTCCATCAGGAGCACCTGAGGAGTGAACAGTCCGATGCCCGCGAGGAACGGCACCTTCACCAGGTTCACGATCGCGAAGAACCAGGCCGATGTGCCGAGGAAGACCTGCACGGGCGTCCGGGTCGCCAGGAAGTACATCGACATCACCGGGCCGCCGGCATTCGCGACCATCGTGGTGAACCCGGCCATCGTGCCGTAGGTGATGCCGAGCATGGGCCCGCCGACCGCCTTCGCGGCCTGTCGCCGGCGCCACAGCGTCACCGCGATCATGAGGAGCAGGATGACCCCGATCGCGCGGCGGACGATGCGATCGTCGCCGTACGCGAGGAACAGGAATCCCAGCACGAGCCCGGCCACGACCGCTGGCGCGAGTCGCAGCAGCGTCGGCCAGTGCGCGTGGCGGCGGTACGCGATGAGCGCGAACACGTCGCCGACGATGAACAGCAGCAGCATCGCGGCGGTCGAGGTCCGCGCCGGCAGCACCGCTGCGAACAGCACCACGGACACCGTGGCGCTGCCGGGGATCGCGGTCTTGCCGAGGCCGGCCACCAGCGCGGCGACGCCCAGCAGAGCCCAGGCGAGCGGGGTGAGCTCGATCACGCCCGCACGGCGGCGAGCGCTGCGGAGAATCGCTCGGCGCGCTGGGTCAGGTCGTCCCAGTCGGATGCCTTGATCGACGAGGCATTCGCCAGATCGCCGCCCGCGCCGACGGCCACGGATCCGGCCGCGAACCAGGCGGCGAGATTGTCCGGGCTCACGCCGCCGGTGGGCATGAGCGGGGCGTCGGGGAACGGCCCGCGCAGAGCGCCGAGGTAGGACGGTCCGCCCAGTGAAGCGGGGAAGATCTTCACGACGTCGACGCCGAGTGCCAGAGCGCCCATGACCTCAGTGGGCGTCATTGCGCCGGTCATCACGACGCGGCCGGTGTCGAGCATGGCGCGGGTGAGGTCCGGGAGCGTGCCGGGGCTGACCAGGAATTCGGCGCCGGCCGCGGCCGCCGCCTCGGCCTGCTCGACGGTCGTCACGGTGCCGGCGCCGATGTAAGCGGAGTCGCCGTGGCGGGCGATCAGCTCGCGGATCACCGCCGGAGCATCGGGAGTCGAGTAGGTGACCTCGATGCCGGTCACGCCGCCGCGGATGATGGCTTCGGATGCCTCGAGAGCGAGCTCGGGCGAGGGGGCGCGCAGTACGGCGAGGACCCCGGTGGAGCGGGCGCGGTCGAGGCGGGCAGTCATGGGGTCTCCTTCGTCGGGCGGCGTGCGTTCATTCTCGCATCCCGAAGGCCTGTCATTACAGGTGGCGGCCCGTCTGCCCTGGGACCCAGCCGTCGATGCGGTCCTTGGACTCCTTCAGTCCCCACCCGGTGTGCGCACGCAGCAGCTTGATCGCCTCGATCTTGCGTTCCGAAGCGACGAGGGCGTCGATCTCGGCGATCGCCTCGGGCGGGAGCGCGGATGCCGAGGTGGGAACCTTCGGGATCGCGGTCGTGGCCGGGGTGGTCGGAGACCAGGCGTCGACGCGGTTCTTCGCCTCCTGAAGGGTGAGACCAGGGGTGCTGTCGCGCAGCAGCTTGATGGCCTGGATCTTGTTGCCCTCGGCGACGAGACGGTCGATCTCGGCGGCGGTATCCGCGGTCGTGGCGATGGTGATCGGGGTCGGCGGAACGGTCGGCCGCATCGTCTTGCCGAGCCCGACGAACAGGATGATGACGCCCACGACGCCCAGCGCGATCCACAGCCATTCCACGCCGCCAGTCTACGGATGCCGTCGATCCCGCTGTCTCTCAGCCGTGACGCCGTACCCTGGAAGACATGACCGACACCTCCCGTGCGCCGCGCAAGACCGGCGCTGTGCGTCCCACGACGGCGCCCGCGGCATCCGGCACGCCGCAGGTGCGGCCCACGACCGAGGGCTGGACGCAGAAGAAGGATGCCGAGGGGCGGCCCCTTCTGCAGTTCGCCAGCCCGAAGCGCGGCAAGCCGCCGGTGCATCTGGCTGATCTCACCCCGGCCGAGCGCGTCGAGAAGGTGAAGGAGCTCGGGCTGCCCGGCTTCCGCGCCAAGCAGCTCGCGACCCACTACTTCAAGCACTACACCTCGGACCCTGCCGAGATGACCGACCTCCCCGCCGGCATCCGCGAGGAACTCGTCACCGGCCTGCTGCCTCCGCTGATGACCGAGGTGCGCCGTCTCGAGACCGACAAGGGCGACACGATCAAGTTCCTGTGGCGTCTGCACGACGGCGCGCTCGTGGAGTCCGTGCTCATGCGCTATCCGGGCCGGATCACGCTGTGCGTGTCGAGCCAGGCCGGCTGCGGCATGAACTGCCCGTTCTGCGCCACCGGCCAGGCGGGCCTCACGCGCAACATGTCGGCTGCCGAGATCATCGAGCAGGTCGTCAGAGCCAACCGTGCGATCGCGAACGGCGAGCTGGGCGGCAAGAAGCGCGACGACCACTCGATGGAGCGCGTGAGCAACATCGTCTTCATGGGCATGGGCGAGCCCATGGCCAACTACAACCGCGTCATGCACGCCGTGCGGACGATGGTGGACGCCCAGCCGGACGGCTTGGGCATGAGCGCCCGCGGCATCACCGTGTCGACGGTCGGCCTCGTGCCGGCGATCCGCAAGCTCGCCGCCGAGGACATCCCGGTCACCTTCGCCCTCTCGCTGCACGCGCCGGATGACGAGCTGCGCGATGAGCTGATCCCGGTGAACTCGCGGTGGAAGGTCGACGAGGCTCTGGATGCAGCAAGAGAGTACTTCGACAAGACCGGCCGCCGCGTGTCCATCGAGTACGCGCTCATCAAGGACATGAACGACCACGGCTGGCGTGCCGACCTGCTCGCGGACAAGCTCAACGCGCGCGGACGCGGCTGGGTGCACGTGAACCCGATCCCGCTGAACCCGACGCCCGGATCCATCTGGACCGCGTCGGAGGTGTGGGTGCAGAACGAGTTCGTGCGCCGCCTCAACGACGCCGGCATCCCGACGACCCTCCGCGACACGCGTGGCAAGGAGATCGACGGGGCCTGCGGTCAGCTCGTCGCGACGACCGAGGACGAGGCAGCAGCCGCCGCGGTCTGAGCCGGCTTCGCTCCTGCGCTCGTTCCGGTCGCAGAATCTGTTGCTAAACGTGCGCTGAAGCGACACTTTGTGCGACCTGAACGCCGGCGCCCGCGCTCCCGTCGCGTGAGCCGAGTCGCTCGGCGCGGTCGAGCCAGGCCGAGATCCGCTCCGGGCCGGCATCCTTCACTCCCAGCATCCGATGCGTGCGCACGGATCGGATGCCGCAGAGCCGGAGCGTGTTGCGGGCGACCTGCGTCTGCGCTGGCAGCCCGGTGAAGGGCGCCGCGTACCACGGGGTGTCGGCGAGGAGCAGGAGTCTGCCACGGCGCGCGGTGAGCAGCCCCTCGGGCAGGCCGAGCTTGGTGTAGCGGTACTCCTGCTGCGGGAGCAGTGCGCGGTCGAAGAATCCCTTGAGCACGGCGGGGACCGATCCCCACCACAGCGGCGTCGCGACGACGACGGTGTCCGCATCGTGCAGGGCCTCCTTCGCGTCGGAGAGATCGGGCTCGAGCAGCATCCGCTCCCGGTAGCCGAAGCGCAGGTGCGGGTCGAAGTCCAGGTCGCGCAGGGCCAGCACGCGAGCGTTCCCGTGCCCTGCGGCGTACCGTCGAGCCAGCTCGGCGGTGAGCGAGCGGGCGTCCGGGTGGCCGTCGATGATCAATGCGGTGGTCATGTGATCTCCTATGTTGACAGTGTCCATTTGCTTGACAGTGTCAACATAGGAGACAATGTTGCTCGTGTCAACTTCCCGAACGGCCTATCATCACGGTGATCTCGCCCACGCGCTCGAGGCGGCCGCGATGCGGCTGCTCGAGGACAAGCCGGCGCAGGAGATCAGCCTGCGCGAGGTCGCGCGGTCGGCGAACGTCAGTCACAACGCGCCGTACCACCACTTCGCTGACCGGCAGGGCCTGCTGAAAGTGCTCGCCGAGCGCAGCATGGCCGATCTCGTCTCGGTGGTTCGCTCGGCGATCGCCGATGCAGGCGACCCGGTATCGGCGCTGATCGCGGGCGGCGGCGCGTACATCCGCTACGCCGTGCAGAACCCGAACGGCTTCGACGTCGTCTACGACCCGACCGTATGCCTTCCCGGCGCTCCGACGGCGACGATGGCGCCGTTGATCGCCGAGCTCGAAGAGTCGTTGGGGGCTGCAGCGGTCGCCGCCGGACTCGCGAAGGAGACGAACGTCCTCGCGCTGTGGGGCCTCATTCACGGCCTCGGCACGCTGTGCGCGGCCGGGCACTTCGATCTCGACTCCGCGCTCGCCGCCGAGGATGCCGCGATCAGGCGGATGCTGCCGGCCTAGGGGGCGGTCTGGCTCGGCAGTCGTCGACGCGGGTGGTCGGGGCGCCGAGCCCGCTGTCGCGCGGCGTACTCCCGCCGTTCAGGTCGCGAAATCCGTCGCTAAGCGCGCGCCGGAACGACAGTCTCTGCGACCGGAGTTCGATGGCGCAGAACTTCGGCGACGGTGTGGGCGCGCAGCGCCGGATGCCGCGACACATGCAGTGCGATCGATCGCACCAGGCTCACGATCGCGGGTTCGCGCGTCAGCCGTGAACCGGTCAGTGATGCGTCGAGATCGAGCGTCCACCTGGTGCCCGTCATCGCCTCCTCCAGGTCTCGCAATGGTGCCCGCAGGGTGACGTCGCTGAGGCGGGCGTCATCGGCGGCGAACCATTCCAGAAGCGCCTCGATGGTCCAATTGTGCGCAAATGGCCCAGCGAATGGCGAATCGGTCTGCTCGTGACGGCTCATTGGACCAGAATTCATGAGTATGAGCTTCGAAGACAGTGCCAATCCACGACTGGTGGACCACCGGACGGCCATCGTCGATTCCACGGCACTTGCGGCACGACTCGGCCGATGGGCGCACGGGGACGGCACGCTGTCGAGCAGGTTGGCGCACGGCATCCGGGCTCTGGTGGGCACGGGCGAGCTGCGCCCCGGTGACCGACTCCCGGCCGAGCGGGCGCTCGCCGCCGCGATCTCGGTGTCGCGGGGCACCGTAGTCGCGGCGTATGCCGATCTCGCGGAGCGCGGCGCGGTCGAACGCCGACAGGGCAGCGGTACGCGCATCGCCGGGTCGCCGGTCTCTCAGCCGGGTCGCGCCGGTCGCGGAGAGGCGCTGTTCTCGTCGCTGCCGAACGCGATCGATCTGCTGCGCTCTGTGCCGCTGATCCCGCCGACGGCCGTCGAGCTCATCCGCAACCACAAGCCGCGACTGGATCTCGCTCTGCTGCCCGAGACCGACCCCGCAGGTCTTCCGATGCTGCGCGCTCAGATCGCCGACATGCTCACGGCCGCCGGCACGCCGACGACGCCGGAGCAGATCCTCGTCACGCACGGCGCGCAGCAGGCGATCAGCCTGGTCGTCAATGCGCTGGTCGGGCCAGGCGACATCGTGCTCGCCGAGGAGGTGACCTGGCCCGGCGTGACCGATTCCGTCGGGCTGCGCGGCGGCAGCGTTCAGGGCATCCCGATGGGTGACGAGGGCCTGGACCCCGCGGCCCTGGAGATCGCGATGGCACGCCTGCGGCCGGCGCTGGTCGCGCTCAACCCGCATCATCAGAACCCGACCGGAACCCGGCTGCCCGTCGAGTCGCGACGACGCGTGGCTGAACTCGCCGCGCAGTACGGCGTGCCCGTCGTCGAGGACCGCGTGCTCGCGGGGATCTCGTTCGACGGCGTCGTCCCACCGACCCTCGCGGCTGAGCGTCCGGATGCCCCGGTGATCGTCGTCGAGTCGGTGTCGAAATGGGCGTGGGCAGGCCTTCGGATCGGATGGCTGCGGGCCGACCCGGTTCTGGTCCGGCGGCTGCGCGGCGCGAGGCAGCTCGCGGATCAGTCGACCAGCGTCCCCGCCCAGCTACTGGCGAGTGATCTGCTCATGCATACCGCCGACCTGCAGCGCGAAGTCTCCCGGGCTCACCAGGATCGCCTCGCTCTGCTGCTGCAGCTGATGGCGGAGCATCTTCCGGAGTGGACCTTTCGTGCACCGCGCGGAGGCCTGTCGCTGTGGGCGCAGATCCCGGCCGGATCGGCGGATGCGTTCGCGCGGACCGCGGCCGTCCACGGCGTCTCGGTCGCCGGGAGCGCCGAGTTCGCAGCCTCCACTTCGCCGGACGATCACATCCGGATTCCGTTCACAGCCCCGGACGAGGTGCTGACCGAAGGCGTCCGCCGGCTCGGCGAAGCGTGGCGCGACTATCGCGCGGGGCTCTGACTCGAGGAGTCACACGGTGAAGAATCTGCCCGATTCGAATCCGCAGGTCATCCGTCGCCGCTAGCGTTGAGTCATGGTCAAATATCGTTTTCTGGGCAACAGCGGCCTCAAGGTCTCCGAGATCACCTACGGCAACTGGGTGACGCACGCGTCGCAGGTCGGCGACGACGCCGCGGTCAAGACGGTGCACGCGGCTCTGGACGCCGGAATCACCACGTTCGACACGGCGGACACGTACGCCAACACGGAGGCCGAGGTCGTGCTCGGCAAGGCTCTGCAGGGTCAGCGTCGCGCGAGCCTCGAGATCTTCACCAAGGTCTACTTCCCGACCGGTCCCAAGGGGCCGAACGACACAGGTCTGAGCCGTAAGCACATCTTCGAGTCGATCAACGGCTCGCTGGAGCGCCTCGGCACCGACTACGTCGACCTCTATCAGGCGCACCGCTACGACTACGAGACGCCGCTGGAGGAGACCTTCCAGGCCTTCGCCGACGTGGTCCGGCAGGGCAAGGCGCTGTACATCGGCGTCTCGGAGTGGACGGCGGAGCAGCTTCGGGACGGGCACGCGCTCGCCACGCAGCTCGGCATCCAGCTCATCTCGAACCAGCCGCAGTACTCGATGCTGCATCGCGTGATCGAGGGCAAGGTCGTCCCGGCATCCGAAGAGCTGGGCATCTCGCAGATCGTCTGGTCGCCCATGGCGCAGGGCGTGCTCAGCGGCAAGTACCTGCCGGGGCAGCCGGTGCCGGAGGGCTCCCGCGCGACGGATGAGAAGAGCGGCGCCGGTTTCATCAAGCGCTTCATGAACGACGACACCCTGTCGGCGGTTCAGCGCCTCAAGCCGATCGCGGAGCAGGCTGGTCTCACCATGCCGCAGCTCGCGATCGCCTGGGTGCTGCAGAACAAGAACGTCGCAGCGGCGCTGGTCGGGGCATCCCGCCCGGAACAGCTCGCCGACACCGTCAAGGCCTCCGGCGTGACGCTGGATGCCGACACGCTCGCGGCGATCGACACGGCACTGGGCGACGTCGTCTTCTCGGATGCCGAGGACACCTACGGCGTCTCGCCGAAGGCCCGCCTGGTCTGACCCCCGCGAGACCCCGTCCGGCCGGCGAGACCCCGTCGCATCCACGTGGATGCGACGGGGTCTCGCCGTTGCGGAGAGGTCACGCCGGATGCCGGGAGTGACCGCATGACGGATGCCGCGGTGTCGGTCGACCTTGCTATGGTTGCGCCGTGCGATGGCTTGCGGACGAGGCGGGTGGTTCACGCCGTGTTCCGCCCTCTCCGGGGCTACCCCGGAGGACGCAAGTCGATCTGGGACGACCGCCGCAGGCGCTCGACTGCGCTCCGCGCAGCTCCGCGCCCGCACTGATGGACGAGTCGGCCGCGGGCCATCGCACGCCCGCTCCTGACGCCGAGCGCCGTGCTCGGACGGCTGCCACCTGATGACGGACAGGGCGGCGCCGGGCGCCCGGGTCGTCGCGCGGGCACCGCATCCGACCCCGTCTGCAGTAGCGGATGCCCTGGCAGATGCATTCCTCGCGGCCGAAGAGTGGTCGGCCGATCACCTGATCGAAGCCGGAGCGTTCGTCCTCGGTGCCCGCCGACGCTGGCTCAGGCCGCTTGTCGCTGACGTCTTGGAGAGCTTCGTCCGCCCGCCTGTCGATGCTCCGCGACTGCTCGCGGCGCACGTCCGCGACGCCCCCGCATACCGCGAAGCGGTGCGGAAGGCGAACGAACGAGGGTCCTCGCTCCGGATCGCGCATCGCACCGTGACCGCATCGCACTCGCGCGAGACGGCCGGAGCACTGCCCAGGATCGACAGTGTCGCCGAGCTCGCCGCGATGCTCGAATTGAGCGTCGGCGAGTTGGACTGGTTTGCAGACAACAAGCAGTGGAATCGCCGCGCACCCTCCGGACCGCTCCACCACTACTGCTACGAGTGGCGAACGCGACCCGGACGGATTCCGCGACTGCTGGAGATCCCGGAGAGGCGTCTTCGCCACGTCCAGCGCACCCTCCTGCAGGGCGTCCTCGCCCTGGTCCCCGTCAACGATGCCGCGCACGGGTTCATACCGGGGCGGAGTGCGATCACCGGGGCCTCCCGCCACGTCGACTCGGACATCGTCATCTGCCTCGACCTCACCACGTTCTTCGCGCGCGTGACTGCCGGGCGCATCTACGGCACGCTGCGTCAGTCCGGATTCTCCGAGCCGGTCGCCCACACGATCACGGGGCTATGTACGAATGCCGTCCCGCCCCGCGTTCTCGCTGCGATGCCGCAGGGCGGGTCATCGGACGAGCGATTCGCGCTGCGTCGGGCCTTGGCGGGCACTCATCTTCCGCAGGGTGCTCCTTCTTCGCCGATGGTGGCCAACCTCGCCATCCGCCGGCTCGATTCCCGGCTGACCGGTTGGGCTGCCGCGGTCGGGGCGACCTACACACGATACGCGGACGATCTCGCCTTCAGCGGTGGCGAGATGCTCGCGAAGCGACCGGACGCCTTCGTGCGCGGCGCCCGGCGAATCGTCGAAGACGAGGGGCATTCGGTCAATGCGAAGAAGACGCGGCTCAGGCAAAGAGGTGTCCGCCAGACCGTCACCGGGATCGTTGTGAACCAGCGCACCAACGTCTCGCGAGCCGACTACGACCGGCTGAAGGCGACGATCCACAACTGCGTGACGCTGGGTCCGGCGACGCAGAATCGTGCGCATGTCGGCGACTTCCGTGCTCACCTGCTCGGGCGCATCTCGTGGGTGGAGAGTGTGAATCCCGACCGCGGGAGGAGACTCAGAGAGGAGTTCCTCCGCATCCGCTGGTAGACGTGGCGGTTATGCCAGCGTGATGTCGACCTGGAGCTCGGTCGTCAGGCGCTCGAGGTCCGCGCGCAGCAGGTCCAGGTCGGCGGATGCCGGAACCTCGGCCACGACGGATGCCTCGAACAGGCGTCCGCCGGCCATCGCGGCATCCCGCGTCTCGGTCGTCATGCTCTCGATGCTCAGCTCGTGCGTGCTCAGGACGGCGGAGACCTCGCGGACGATCCCGGGACGGTCGTTGCCGAGGATCTGCAGAGTGATCGGTCGGGCCTCGGAGTCATCCGCGGCATCCGAACCGGCGTGCACGGCGACCGTCAGCAGGCCGTCCAGCTCGCGCAGCGCGGCCGCCAGATCTGCGCGGCTGTCATCGGGCACGGACACCTGGATCACGCCGGCGAAGGCGCCGGCGAGCTCGGCGAGCTGACTGTTCTCCCAGTTGCCGCCGTGCTCGTCGACGATGTCGGCGACGGCGGCGACGAGCCCTGGA
This sequence comes from Microbacterium sp. STRO-1N, assembly GCF_057748015.1. The sequence goes on along the minus strand of NZ_CM173234.1, from coordinate 3,521,545 downwards.
CGATCCGAACCGACGACGGTGAGGATGAGCGTTGTCATGCCAGAAGCGTAGCCCTCACTCGGACCAGACGCCCGTCGAGAGGAAGCGATCCATCCGAGCCCGGTGGGGTGCGAGATCCCAGCCCTGCGCGGCGATCCATTCGTCCGAGTAGTAGGTGCCGGCATAACGGGCCCCGCCGTCGCAGATCAGGGTGACCACGCTTCCGGTCTCGCCCGCCGCGCGCATCCGTGCGATCAGCTGGAAGGCCCCGACGAGGTTGGTGCCCGTCGAGCCGCCGGCCCAGTGCATCGTGCGCTCCTGCAGCAGTCGGATCGCCGCGACCGACGCGGCATCCGGAATCTGCAGCATCTCGTCGATGACCCCGGGGACGAACGAAGGCTCGACGCGGGGACGCCCGATGCCCTCGATGCGGCTCGGTGTTCCCGTCGTGTAATCGGGCGCGCCGGTGCTCCAGCCTCCGAAGAACGCCGAGCCCTCTGGGTCGACGACGGCGACCTTCGTGTGGTGCCGGCGGTAGCGGACGTAGCGGCCGAAGGTCGCGCTGGTCCCGCCGGTCCCGGCGCCCACGACGATCCAGGACGGGATCGGATGCCGCTCTCGTTCCATCTGGCTGAACACGCTCTCGGCGATGTTGTTGTTGCCCCGCCAGTCCGTGGCGCGTTCGGCGTAGCTGAACTGGTCGAGGTAATGCCCGCCGCATTCGGCGGCGAGGCGCTCGGCCTCGGGGTACATGTCGGGTGCGCGGTCGACGTAATGGCAGCGGCCCCCGTAGAACTCGATCAGCTCGATCTTCTCCGGGCTCGTCGACCGAGGAACGACCGTGACGAAGTCGAGCCCCAGCATCCGCGCGAAGTACGCCTCCGACACGGCCGTCGACCCGCTGGATGCCTCGACCAGCGTCGTGCCCTCGTGGATACGGCCGTTGACGAGCCCGTACAGGATCAGCGAGCGGGCCAGCCGGTGCTTGAGGGACCCGGTCGGATGCACCGATTCGTCTTTGAGGTACAGATCGATGCCCCACTCGACGGGCAGCGGGAACACGTGCAGGTGCGTATCGGCGCTGCGGTTCGCATCGGCATCCAGCAGGGTGATCGCAGTGCTGGTCCAGGAGGTCATGGTCTCGAGCGTAACGGGGTCACACCGAGACGGTGCCGGCGCGAGATGCGCCGCCCGTACCGTCGATGTGCAGCAGTGACGCTTCGGACTGCTCGCGTCGAAGCTGGAACTCGAACCGCGACCGGTCGCCGCGGTGGTGCGCGATGAAGAACTCGATCGGGCGGTCGTCGGCGTCGCGGCTGATGCTGCGCAGCCGCAGCAGGGCAGAGCCGGCGCTGACGCCGAGGTGCTGCGCCTGCTCGTGCGTCGCGACCGTCGCCTCCGCCGAGCGCACACCATGGCTGGCGTGGATGCCGTGCTCATCGAGCAGGCGGTAGAGGGACGCCTCGCTCATGTCCACGCCGAGCGTCACGGCGCCCACGTCGTCCGGCATCCACGTCGTCGACAGCGACCACGGCTCGTCGTCGACGTAGCGGAGCCGCTCGAGCGCCACGACGGGCGTGCCGACCGGGACCTCGAGGGCCGCGGCGACCTCGTCATCGGCATCCTCCCGCTCATGGCGCAGGACGTCGCTGTGCACATGACCGCCGCGGCGGGCGACGTCGTCGTACAGGCCGACCAGCGTGTGCACGAGGCTCTCGCTCGTCCGAGGACGCGAGACGAAGGTGCCCTTGCCCTTGACGCGCTCCACCAGTCCCTCGTGCTCGAGCTGCGCGAGCGCCTGGCGCACGACGGTGCGCGAGATTCCGTAGCGCTCGCACAGCCGATGCTCGCCGGGGAGGGGATCACCGGGCTGCAGGCCGTCGCGGGCGATGCCGTCGATGATCAGCTGTCGCAGCTGGTCGTACATCGGGGCGGCGGAGTGCCGATCGATCTCGTCCATGCGCGCCATGTCAGTACGCCACCCCGGCGCGCAGGATGACATTGGCGTACGGAGTGAACTCGCCGGAGCGCACGAACGCCCTGGCCGCGTGCGTGCGCTCCTTGAAGTCCTCGTGCGGGATGAGATCGATCTCGATGCCGGGGAGCCGCTCGCGCAGCTGTTCGAGCACGTGCGGGCTGACCTCGGCGACTTCGGCGGACACCGTCGCCCGCTCGACGACCATCTCGGCCAGCACGGTGTCGAGCACGTCGAAGAAGGCCGGAGCGCCTGGACGATAGGCGAGATCGATCCGTTCCGATCCCGGAGGAATCGGCAGGCCGGCATCGGTGACGACGATGAGGTCGGTGTGCCCGGTCTCGCTGATGACCCTGGACAGGGCAGGGTTGATGGTCGTCGCGGTCTTTCGCATGTTCGCTCCGATTCAGTGCGTGATCCGCGACGCCAGGAGGGCATCGACGTCCGCGCGGCGGGGAAGGCTGGGCGAGGCGCCCTGCTTGGTGACGGTGAGGGCGCCGGCCGCGGTGGCCAGGCGCACCGCGTCGGTGAGGGAGGCCCCGACGGCGAGGGCGGCCCCGAGATAGCCGGCGTACGCGTCGCCGGCCGCTGTGGTGTCGACGGCCTCGACCGGAAGCGGCGGGACGAAGGATGCCCCGTCGGCCGTGACGACGCTCGAACCCTGCGCGGCGAGCGTGATGACGGCGGCGCCGACCCCCTGTGCGAGGAACCAGCGGCCGGCGCGTTCGGCGGACGCGGGGTCGGTGACCTCGATGCCGCTGATCAGCGACGCCTCGGTCTCGTTCGGCGTGACGATGTCGATATTCGCCCACACCTCGGGCGGGAGGTTCGTGGCCGGGGCCGGGTCCAGGATCACCGTGAAGCCGAGCTCGCGACCGCGGGAGGCGATGTGCGCCGTGAGCGCCGACGGCGTCTCGAGCTGGGTGAGCAGAACGCCCGTCGACGGCGCCAGTGCGTCGAGGGCTGCGTCGATCTGCTCGGTGCTCAGATGCGCGTTGGCCAGTGGCACCATGACGATGTCGTTCTGGGCGGATGCGTCGACGCGGATGTGGGCGATCCCGGTCGGACCGGGCACGGTGCGCAGATGCGTCAGGTCGACGCCGGCGTCGCCGAGGCTGTCGACGACGAGGTCGTGGAACAGGTCGTCGCCGACGCATCCGACGAAGCTCGTCCTGGCGCCGGCGAGACCGGCCGCCACCGCCTGGTTCGCGCCCTTGCCGCCGAGGAAGAGTGTGAACTCGTCGCCGAGGATCGTCTCGCCCCTGGCGGGCAGTCGCTGCGAGAAGGTGGTCACGTCGGCGGTGACGCTGCCGACGATGACGACGCCCGAGCGCTCGTCGAGGGATGCGGTGGTCATTGCGCTCCTGTGGTGTTTGACTTCGCCGTCTGCTGCCATAACATTAGCCGAGATCCAACCTGTAACGACAGGTTGCGCGCCCGAGGAGATCCGATGACTCAGCCTGCCCCGATCGCGCCGCGTCTCTACGTGGACAGCGCAGACGTCACGCGCGTCTCGCACCTGCTCGCCGCGGGCGTCGTGCACGGAGTGACGACGAACCCGACGATCCTCGAGCGGGGCGGTCGGCGCGCGGCGGAGATCCCCGAGCTCTACGCGCGCTGGGTGGACGAGGGCGCGCGCGAGGTCTTCTTCCAGACCTGGGGTGGCGACGCCGCCTCCTTCCTGCGCAACGCCGAAGGGATCAGGGCCCTCGGAGATCGGGTCGCCGTGAAGGTTCCGGCGACCGCGGAGGGATTCGCCGCGGCATCCGCTCTGGTCCGAGACGGGGCCGCCGTCCTCGTGACTGCCGTGTACTCGGTCGCGCAGGCACTGGCCTGCGCGAGCATCGGCGTGCAGTACATCGCGCCCTACCTCGGTCGGCTGCGGGAAGCCGGAGTCGACGGCGATGCGCTGATCCCGCAGATGCAGGAGGTGTGCGCCGGCAGCCCCACGAACGTGCTGGCGGCCAGCCTTCGTTCGGCCGCCGACATCGTCTCGCTGCGCCTGGCAGGCGTGCCCTGCTTCACCGCCGCGCCGGACGTGATCGACGAGGTGCTGTTCCACGAGGTCAGCGACGCGTCGGCCGCCGAGTTCGACGCGGCGATGGTGAGGCTCGGGGCGTAGCCCGGTCCAGACTCAGGGGGTCGCTGCCTGGCGCAGCCACCGCTCGACACCGGCGATGTGCGCGGTGGCGAGCGAGGTGGCGAGATTCGGATCGTGCTGCGCGATGGCGTCGGCGATCCCGCGATGCTCGGCGAGCGTGCGCTCGACGGCGCCCTGCTCGGTGAGTCCGCGCCACACACGCGCCCGCACGGTCTGACTGCTCAGGTGCTCGATGAGGCTGGCGAGGTAGGCGTTGCCCGCCATCCGCACGATGTCCCGGTGGAAGCGGATGTCGTGCGCGACGAGGTCGTCGATCGAGACATCCGCATCGATGCTGTCGAGTTCGTCGTACAGGGCCTGCACGTGCTCTCCGTCGCCGAGGGTCGCGGCGAGGCCGGTGGCCTGGGACTCCAGCATCCGGCGCACCGCGAAGATCTCGAGCATCGAGTCGTCGTCGTGCATGTCGACGACGAACGAGATGGCCTCCAGCAGGAGGTGGGGTTCGAGGCTCGTCACGTACGTGCCGTCGCCGCGTCGCACATCGAGCACCCGGATGACCTCGAGGGCCTTGACGGCCTCGCGCATCGAATTGCGCGACAGGCCGAGGCGCTCGGCGAGCTCCTTCTCGGGCGGGAGGCGGTCGCCGGGGGCGAGCTCGCCCGACACGATCATCGCTTTGATCTTCTCGATCGCCTCGTCCGTGACTGCCATGCGGTCATCCTCGCACAGTGATCGGATGTCTGCGGCAGGATGGGGACATGCGCGTTCTCGACTCCCACCTGCACATGTGGGATCCGTCCCGCCTCGACTACCCCTGGCTCGAGGGTCCGTTGCGTGCGCGGTTCGATGCGCAGGCTCTGCGGGCCGCGCGCGGAGAGGACGCCGTCGAGCATGCCGCCGTGTTCGTCCAGGCCGCCTGCGTCGACGAGCAGTTCCTGGATGAGGTCGCCTGGGTCGCGTCGCTGGACGAGAGCATCGGCGTGCGCGGCATCGTCGCAGGTGCGCGACTCGACCAGGGCGAGCAGACCCGCCGCTACCTCGACGTGGTCGCCGGTCGCCCACTCGTGGTCGGGGTGCGCCACCTGCTGCAGGGCGAGCCGGTCGGCTTCGCGGTCACCGAGGTCTTTCGCGCCGGAGCGCACGAGCTCGTCCGGCACGGCCTCACGTTCGACGCCTGCGTGCGCGGTGCGGCGCAGCTGCGCGACGTCATCGCCCTGGCGGATGCCGAGCCCGAACTGCGCATCGTGCTCGACCACCTCGGCAAGCCGGTCGTCGGCACGGCGTCCGCCCCGCTCGTGCCGGACGCCGAGTGGGTCGACGCGATCTCCGAGCTCGCGGCGCGTCCGCAGGTGTCGTGCAAGCTCTCCGGACTTCCGGCCGAGGCGGGCGGCTCGTGGAGCGCCGCGCAGGTCGAACCTTTCCTGGACGTCGTCGCGACAGCCTTCGGGCCCGACCGGATCATGATCGGCAGCGACTGGCCCGTGTCGGCCGTGACGGCTGCGGGCTGGTCGGGCGGCGATGGGCTGGCCGTGGATGCCGCAGCGATCCCGACCTGGACGCGCACGATCGCCCGGTGGGCGGACGCGCGCGCGTTCGACGTCGATGCGGTGCTCTGGCGCAACGCCGCGCAGTTCTACGGACTGGGCTGATCCCGGAGCGCTTCGCTCCTACTCCGCGCGCAGCCGCAGTTGCGCCATGCCGCCGTCGACCTCGATGAACGTGCCGGTGGTGGATCCGGCATCCGGCCCGACGAGATAGGCGACAGCGGCCGCGACCTCCTGCGGCGAGACGAGTCGTCCGTGCGGCTGGCGCGCCTCCAGCGCCGCGCGCTCGGCGGCCGGGTCGGCGGCCTGGTCCAGCAGGCGACCGACCCACGGGGTGTCGGCGGTCCCCGGGTTCACGGCGTTGACGCGGATGCCCTCGCGAAGGTGGTCGGCGGCCATCGCCCGCGTCAGCGCGGAGACAGCTCCCTTGGATGCCGTGTACAGCGCGCGCTGCGGGAGTCCGGTCGTCGAGGCGATGGATGCCGTGTTGCACACCGCGGCGGCGGGCGAGCGCCGCAACCAGGGCAGCGCCGCCGTCGTGACGCGCGCGATGCCGGTGACATTGATCGAGAGCACGCGCGCCCACTCGTCGTCGTCGTTCGCGGCGATGTTGCCGACCGCGCCGATGCCGGCGTTGTTCACGACGATGTCGATGCGGCCGAAGCGTTCGGCCACGGCGGCGACGGCGGCGTCGACCGACGCGCGATCGGAGACGTCGGCCGTGAATGCGGCGAACGCGGTACCTGAGGTGTTCAGATCCAGTACCGCGATCTCGGCGCCGTCGGCGTGCAGGCGTTCGGCGATCGCCGCGCCGATGCCGGAGGCACCACCGGTGACGATCGCGACAAGGCCCTCCAGCCGCCCGCCCTGTCGAAGAGTCATTCCGCTGCCTCCCATGCCACGAACTCCTGCCGCTGGTGTCCGAGGCCGTCGATCTCGATATCGACCACATCGCCCGCCTTCAGGTACGGGAACTTCCCGCCGAAGGCGACGCCCTGCGGTGTTCCCGTGAGGATGAGGTCGCCCGGTTCGAGCGTGACGTACTGCGAAAGGTGGTGCACGATCGTGCGCACGTCGAAGATCATGTCGTTCGTGTTCGAATCCTGGCGCGGCTCGCCGTTGACCCAGCTGCGCAGGCGCAGCTCGTCGACGTCCACCTCGTCGGGGGTGACGAGCCAGGGGCCGGTCGGATTGAACCCGAACGCGATCTTGCCCTTCGACCACTGTCCGCCGGAGACCTCCATCTGGAATGCCCGCTCCGACACGTCGTTCGCGACGACGTAACCGGCGATGTGAGCATCCGACTCCGAAGGCGAGTCGAGGTACGCGGCGCGCTCGCCGATGACGATGCCGAGCTCGACCTCCCAGTCCGTCTTCTCGCTGCCGCGCGGGATCGTGACGGCGTCGTTCGGCCCGACCACGGTGTTGGGGGTCTTCAGGAACATGATCGGGATCGTGGGCGGCTCCGCTCCGGACTCCCGAGCGTGCGCGGCGTAGTTCTGGCCGATGCAGATCACCGCGCTCGGGCGCGCGATGGGGGCGCCGATGCGCAGTTCGGCTGCTCCGGCGAGCTCGGTCAGCTCACCGGCATCCAGAGCCGACGCGACCCGTGCGCGGAAGTCGCTGGACAGGAAATCCCCGTTCACATCGGATGTCACGGGTCGCAGGTCGAGGTGACGATCGCCGTCCAGGAGGACGGGAATCTCGGATCCAGGGGCGCCAAGCCGCGCGAACTTCATGATTCTCCTGCTTCGTCGGGGAGTGGCCGTTCGACGGCCGTTGTCATTGACAGTATAGACATCGGATGTTTACACTCCAAGAGATCCGCGCAGATCGATCAGCGCTGCGCAAGGAAGAGGGAACCGTGAGCCGCATCGTCGCACTCGAGACCGCCGACGTCCGCTTTCCGACGTCGCTGAGCCTTGATGGCTCGGACGCCATGAACCCCGATCCGGACTACTCCGCGGCGTACGTCGTCATCCGCACGGATGCCGGGGATGCCGGTCATGCGTTCGTCTTCACCATCGGCCGGGGCAACGACGTGCAGGTCGCGGCGATCGACGCGCTCGCCGGCCATCTCGCAGGTCGGGAGATCGAGCCGCTGCTGGATGACATGGGCGGCACGTTCCGAGCGATCATCGGAGACTCGCAGCTGCGCTGGCTGGGACCCGAGAAGGGCGTCATGCACATGGCGATCGGGGCCGTGATCAACGCGCTGTGGGACATCAAGGCAAAACGCGCCGGGCTCCCGCTGTGGCAGCTGCTCGCGCGCATGACCCCCGAGGAGATCGTCGACCTGGTCGATTTCCGCTATCTGACCAACGCCCTCACCCGCGAGGACGCGCTCGAGATCCTCCGGGCAGCCGTGCCCGGCCGAGCCGATCGCGAACAGGAGCTGCTCGCCAGCGGATACCCCGGGTACACCACGAGCCCCGGCTGGCTCGGATATTCGGACGAGAAGCTCGAACGCCTCGCACGCGAGGCGATCGCCGACGGGTTCACGCAGATCAAGCTCAAGGTCGGTGCCGACCTCGAGGACGACATCCGCCGGTTCCGCAAGGCGCGCGAGGTCGTCGGTCCCGACTTCCCGATCGCGATCGACGCCAATCAGCGGTGGGAGGTCTCAGAGGCGATCGAGTGGGTCAATGCGCTCGCCGAGTTCCACCCGGCGTGGGTCGAAGAGCCCACCAGCCCGGACGACGTGCTCGGCCACGCCGAGATCGCCAGAGGCATCGCGCCGATCAGGGTTGCCACCGGCGAGCACGCGCAGAATCGGGTGATCTTCAAGCAGCTTCTCCAGGCGGACGCGATCGGCGTGATGCAGATCGATGCAGTGCGCGTCGCCGGCGTCAACGAGAACATCGCCAACCTGCTGCTCGCGGCGAAGTTCGGCATTCCGGTCTGCCCGCACGCCGGCGGCGTGGGCCTCTGCGAAGCCGTGCAGCATCTGTCGATGTTCGACTTCGTCGCCGTCACCGGCACGCGCGAGGGCCGCATGATCGAGTACGTGGATCACCTGCACGAGCACTTCGTCGTCCCGACCGACATCCGCGGCGGGTCGTACATGGCGCCGACGGCGCCGGGTGCGGGCATGGAGATGAAGGCCGAGAGCATCGCCGCCTACACCTGGACGGGTGCGCATGCCCTCGCGTGAGCTTCCGGTGCTCGGGTACGGCGCCGCGAACGTCGGCAATCTCTTCCGCGCGCTCACGGATGACGAGGCGTGGGAGATCCTCGACGCCGCATGGGAGAGCGGCATCCGCTACTTCGACACCGCGCCGCACTACGGACTCGGACTCTCCGAGCGGCGACTCGGCGCGTTCCTGCAGACGAAGCCGCGCGACGAGTTCGTGCTCTCCACCAAGGTCGGCCGGCTCCTGCGTCCCAACCCGCAGCACACCGGCGGGCTCGACATCGCGCACGACTTCCACGTGCGCGACGACCTGATGCGGGTGTGGGACTTCTCGGATGCCGGGATCCGCGCGAGCCTCGACGAATCACGCGAGCGGCTCGGCCTCGAGCGCATCGACATGCTGTACCTGCACGACCCGGAACGGTACGACCTCGATCTCGCGATCGACAGTGCGTTCCCGGCGCTCGAGCGTCTGCGCGCTGAGCACGAGGTCAGCGAGATCGGCATCGGATCGATGGTCTCGGAGGCTCTGACACGCGCCGTCCGCGAAGCCGACCTCGACACGATCATGGTCGCCGGACGCTTCACCCTGCTCGAGCAGCCGGCCGCCGCCGACGTGCTTCCGGCCTGCGATGACACCGGAACGGGGATCGTCGCGGCATCCGTGTTCAACTCGGGGCTGCTCGCGCAGAGCGAACCGCGCCGCGACGGACGCTACGAATACGGGGCGCTGCCGGACCAGCTGTGGGCACGTCTGGTGCGGATCGCGGACATCTGCCGCGCCCACGACGTTCCGCTCCCCGCGGCGGCGATCCAGTTCCCGCTGCAGGCCGCGAGCGTGCGTTCGGTCGTCGTCGGCGGCAGCCGGCCGGCCCAGCTGCGCCAGAATGCCGAGTACGCTGCCCTCGGCATCCCTGCCGATCTGTGGGCGGAGCTCGCTGACGAAGGACTCATCCCCGGAGGTGCGGATGCTTGAGGGAATCCACCCGCTGCTCACCGGAGAGCTGCTGTTGCACCTGGACCGGATGGGTCACTCCGATTCGGTCGTGGTGGCCGATGCGCACTTCCCGGCATGGGCTCTCGGCGCACGCGTGGTCGATCTCCCTGGCACCACGACCCCCGAAGTCGTCGCGGCGATCCGCACGGTGCTGCCTCTGGACGATGCGCCGGGGCTCGACCTCATGGAGTCGGCGGATGCCGCGGTGCTCGACGTGCAGCGCGAACTCATGGCGGCGGCCGGCACCGTCGAGACGACGACGCGCTTCGTCGAGCGCTTCGCCTACTACGACGTCGCGAAGGCGGCGTACCTCATGGTCCGCACCGGCGAGACGCGGAAATACGGCAACGCGCTGCTGCGCAAGGGTGTCGTCGGGCACGCCTCCGCCTGACGGCCGCTATCGCGCGGCGATGATCTGATCGGCGACCTCTTCCGCGGAGCGTCCGTCTGTGTCGATGACGATGCTCTCCGCCGGTCGGATGCCGGGGTCGGCCGCCTCAGCGACGGACACTGCGACGGATGCCGTGACCTCGGCGTCGTTCAACCCGAGCCGCCGGTCCCCGACGAGCGGGGGCCCTCCGCCTGCCGCGCGAGCGCGGATCCGTGCGGCGATCGCGTCCGGTGAGGCGTGCAGCCAGAGTGTGCGCGCGGCCGGCAGGGCCCGGCTGAGCTCGCGGGCGGTTGCGGCATCGCCCGTGACGATGAGGCTCTCGATGCCCCTGGCGGCCATGACGCGCGCCAGGGTGAGGGTGTTCTCGGTGCGCAGCGATGCCTGCGCGATCGGATCGTCGCCCAGGAACCCGACCTGGTGGCTGTCGATGTACCCCACGCGCTCGCCGGCCCACGCGCTCTTGAGGAACGCGAGGAATCCGGCAGTCGAGGCACCGACGCCACCGGCGCCGGTCAGGAGGGTGACGGTGGTCGCGGCATCCGATTCAGGCGGGAGCGGGCGCCCGGCGACGGGCGAGTCGGCCAGTTCGCGCGCGACTCCGCCGAGGGAATCCGCGACCTGCGCGGCCGGCAGATGCGTCGTGTCGACGGAGAGGTCGACCCAGGTCGCGTCGAACCCGTGCGCGTACGCGACGGATTCCGGCGCGAGCTCGACATTCCAGCCGCGCTGTTCGACGCGGTCGACCAGAGCGTCGTCCGCCGCGCCGAGGTGGATCACGCGCACGTCCCCGCGGGCAGCGTCGGGCAGCAGGCGCGCGAGGTGCGATTCGTCGTCCATGATCCCCGCGACGATCAGCAGTTCGGCTCCGGCGGCGCGGAAGCGCGGCTCGAGGGCCATGAGTCCGTCGGCGATGAAGACATCCTCGCCGATCTCGACGCCGCTGACGTTGCGGAGCTGGTCGGCGTCGACGAATGCCGCGGTGACGCCGGCGTGGGACAGGCGCTGCTGCAGCGTCCAGCCGACGGTGGATTTGCCGACGCCGGAGGGGCCGGTCAGCCAGAGGAGGGGGAGCATCGGTTCAGCGTAGCGATGACGCTCAATCGATACTTGTCAGTCGATTATCGATTACGCTAAGGTGGGCGCATCCACCCCTGTCGTGCACCGCTGCACGACGCCCCGAGTCTGGAGACCGCGATGAAGCGAGCTGCGACGACATTGATCCTGACCGCCCTGGTGGCGACGGCACTGCCGGCGCTCCACCCCGATCCCGCATCCGCGGTCGACGAGCCGCCGGGGGACGTGATCTACATCGCCCCAGGTGGCGACGACACGGCAGCCGGCTCCGTGGACGCACCGCTCGCCACACTCGAAGCGGCCCGCGACGTCATCCGCGAGCGCAAGGCGGCAGGCACGCTGTCCGCGGACGGGGCCACCGTCTACCTGCGCGAAGGGAGCTATCAGCGCTCCGCGTCCTTCGCGCTCGGCGCCGAGGACTCCGGCACAGCGGATGCCCCCATCGTGTACCGCTCCTACCCCGGCGAAGTGGCGACGCTCACCGGCGGTCAGGCCCTCTCGTACGAGGACTTCCACCTGACCCAGGACCAGGCGGTCCTGGACCGCGTGATCGAGGAGTCCGCCAGGGACGACATCCGGGAGATCGACCTGGCAGCGCTCGGCATCGACGACTACGGACAGCTCAGCCGTCACGGCTACTGGAAGGCGAACGACGTCAGCAGCACCCCGCCGATGGAGCTCTACATCGACGGGCAGGGCATGACGCTGGCCCGCTGGCCCAACGCGGGTGCGGCCAAGGAAACGGTGCAGATGGGCGACATCATCGATCCCGGCCCCACGCGCGCGGATGCCGACCTGCAGGAGCGCGGCGGCACGTTCACCTACACGTACGACCGTCCGCAGCACTGGACCCAGGCCGAGGACGTCTGGCTGGACGGCATCTTCGGCTACAGCTGGGAGTGGTCCTACAACAAGATCGAGGCCATCGACACCGAGGCCAAGACCATCACCCTGCGCTACGGCGAGATGTCCGGAATCATGAAGAGCTGGTTCCCCGACTTCCACTTCGCGCAGAACCTCCTCGAAGAGCTCGACGCCCCGGGGGAGTACTACATCGACAGGGCCGCGGGGAAGCTGTACCTCGTGCCGAACGCCGCGTTCCTCGCCGGGCGGGGTGCACCGGTGGTGACCACGCTCGACGAGCCGATGATCCGCGCGGACGGCGCCTCGCACATCACCTTCGACGATCTCGTGCTCGAGTACGGGCGCGCCACGGCCGCCGTCGTCCTCGGCGGCTCGAACGTGACGATCCAGCACAGTGACATCCGCAACTTCACCGACGGCGGCGTGCTCATCAACTCGCCGGGACGATACACCTACGACGGCATCCCCGTGAACCGCGGCGGCAAGGACCACGCCGTTCTCGCGAGTGAGCTCAGCCACATCGGCGGAGTCGGCGTCGTGCTGCAGGGCGGCGACAAGACGACCCTGACGGCGGGGAACAACAGCGTGCAGAACTCCGAGATCCAGGACTTCGCTTACTACCACAAGGCATACAACCCCGGCGTGATGTTCGACGGGGTCGGCAACGTGGCCCGCGGCAACGAGATCCACGACGCCCCGCACCCCGGCATCATCGTGCACGGCAACGATCACCTGTTCGAGCAGAACGAGGTCTACGACGTCTGCAACACGTTCCACGACCTCGGGGCGATCTACATGAACTCCGGGATGACGCCCCAGCAGCGCGGGCACGTGTTCCGGCAGAACTACTTCCATGACATCGGCGCGGGCATGGCCGGAGTCGAGGGGATCTACGCCGACAACTTCACCTGGGACCTCACGATCGAGAAGAACATCTTCGTGAACATGGGCAACAGCGCCATCAAGAGCGGATCGGCCGACTACATCGAGGCCACCAACAACATCTTCGTCGACGCGAACGTGCCCTACGACAACTACGAGCTGTGGATGGGCGATCAGGAGGGCAACACCGTGGACCGTGCGTACATGCCGGAGTGGGAGAAGGTGTTCGCCGAGAACAACGACTTCGTCGGCACGCCGTATCTCGAGAAGTACCCCGAGCTCGGTCACTTCTTCGAGGACAACCACTACTTCCCCGACCACAGCACGTTCGCCAGGAACGTCGTGTGGAACCCGACCGTGCCTCGCCAGTCGCAGGTCAACGCGCAGGGGGCACGAGACGTCAACGAGCTGCTGAACTACGACAGCAACTGGGTGAGCGACGCCGACCCCGGATTCGTCGATGCGGCGAACGGCGATTACCGCTTGGCCGAGGATGCGGCGGTGTTCTCGCAGATCCCCGGATTCGAGGACATCGGCTTCGGCGAGATCGGCACGAAGGGACACATCGGACAGACGCAGTCGCCCGAGTCGGTGCCGCTCGAGGCGGTCGCGTTCGACGCGGAGGCCGTCGCGCTCGACGTCGGAAAGGAACTGCTCGTTCGGGCGACGCCTCTGCCGTGGAACGCGGATGACGCCGGCCTCGTCTACGCATCGGCCGATGAGGCGATCGTCACCGTCGACGGCGGGAAGCTCACCGGCATGGCGCCCGGTTCGACGACCGTGACGGTGACCGCGGCATCCGATGCCGGGATCACGGACACGCTCGAGGTGACTGTCGGCGAAGGCGACGGCGTGCTGCACTTCACGGACTTCGAGGACGGCCCGAACGGCTGGCTGACGGACCCGAACCGCAGCATCGTCACCGCAGAGGGCGGCGATCACGTCTACCGGATCGTGAACGGCGCGAACTCGCAGCTGCCGCGGGACTTCACGAACTTCGTGCTCGACTTCGACGTCACGACGCCCGAGACGATCCCCGCGAACGCGGTCATGATCGTCTACAACCGCAACAGCGCCGGTGGCGGCTACATCCGCTACCGCAATGCGACGGCCGGCCCGACCTGGACGATCTTCGACAACGCGTGGCAGACCGTCGGCGAGGTCATCCTCGATCCGGCGAAGGCGCTGCCGGCCGCGGCGACGAGCCATGTCCGCATCGCCGTGCAGGACGGTGCGATCCGCATCGTGGTGAACGGGGAGGTCGTGCTCGAGGGCACGGATCCGGCCCCCGGTGCCGCCGGGAAGGTGGGGTTCTACACCGAGGGCTTCTCGCACCTGGACTTCGACGACATCGGCTTCTCGATCTCGGCGGTCCCGGTGGACGGCATCGCCCTCGACGCCGCCGAGCTCGCCCTGCAGACCGGTGAGCGCCGGCCGGTGATCGCGACGGTGTCGCCGCAGGACGCCAGCGACGTTCGCGTCACCTGGTCCAGCAGCGATCCGGCCGTGGCATCGGTCGCGGACGGCACCGTCTCCGCGCTCGCCGCCGGTGAGGCGACGATCACGGCCACGTCGGTCGCCGACCCGTCGATCTCGGCGACGACGGTGGTGACGGTCGCGGATGCCGAGCACCCCACGGTGGCGCTCGGCGACCAGCTCGCCGATGCGGCGAACTGGACGCAGTCGGACAAGGTCGACTTCGATCAGGGGACGATCCGAGTAGGCGCCGAGGGAGTGCACGGCTACGAGACCGAGCGTTTCGGAGACGGGCTGCTGGAGTTCGACGCGACCTTCGGAGCGTTCGACGGCGGCTGGTACGGCTTCCAGGTCCGGTCCGATCAGACCGGCATCCCCGCCTGGCAGAACTCCAACACCGGGTACCTCGCGGTGATCAAGGAGGACACGATCGAGTTCCAGAGCTGGAGTCCGGGGCAGACGATGCTCGACATCATCCCGAATACGGCGATCGAGCCGGGAAGCACGCATCGCATCGCGTTCGGGGCGGTCGCTGAGGGGACCGGAACACGCATCGTCCTCCAGGTGGACGGGAAGACCGTGTGGAATCGGCTGGATGCCAGAGAGAACCTGCGCATTGGCGCCGACGGGTTCTTCAACGTGTATCACTACGCCAAACAGAACAGCATCACGCTGACGAGAATCGCACCGCCGGCCACCGTGGCGGGGGTGGCGTGGGCCGCGGACGCCGCGCCCAAGGTGAAGTACCTCGTCGGCGAGGAGCTGGACGTGACCGGGATGATCCTGGACGTCACCTGGAGCGATGGCACGACCACCAGGGTCGATGTGACTCCCGAGATGGTGACCGGCTTCGACAGCGGAAAGGTGCGTCCGCACCAGAAGCTGTCCATCGCGTACGAGGGGAGCGCGGTGGAACTGACGGTGTCCATCAAGAAGAAGCAGAAGTGAGCCGGTGGCGCGGCTCACGGACCTTCAGGTTCGTGAGCCGCGCCATTAGCGATAGTCGATAATGAACGTAAGATGGTGGGTATGGCAGAAGCACTGGCTCCGCAGGGACTGCAGCGAGGGCTGCTCTCCGACCAGATCTACCTGATGATCAAGGCGATGATCAAGGACTCCAGCCTCGCCCCGGGCGAGCAGTTGGTCGAATCGCAGCTCGCCCGTCAACTGGAGGTCAGCCAGGCACCCGTGCGCGACGCGCTGAAGCGTCTGGCGCATGAGGGACTCGTGTCGCACATCCGCCACCAGGGCAACTTCGTCGCGACCTACACCGACGACGAGGCCGCTCAGGCCAAGATCGCGCGCGTCGAACTCGAGGGCCTCGCCGGCCGGCTGGCCAGCGGCAACCTCGATGCGGACCGCCGCATCGAGCTGACCACGCTCATCGAGCAGATGCACGCGGCCGCCGATGACTCCGACCTGCCGGCTTTCCGCGAACTCGACTTCGTCTTCCACCGCGCCGTGATCGAAGCGAGCGGCAACGTGTACCTCCCCAAGATGTGGGACCTGCTCGAACCCAGCCTGCGCGTCATGCACGTGCTCGGCGACCCGACCTTCACGGGGGACTGGCACGAGGTCGCCGACTGGCACCGCGGGCTCCTGGACGTTCTCGACGCCGGAGATCCGGACGCGGCTTCCGCCCTGTTCCGCCGGCACGCGGCCGGGACGCTCCTCGAGGATCAGGACGCGCCGAGCGCGTAGACCCGATCGGCGGTGCCGTGCCAGACGGCGGCGGCCTCGTCCGGACCCAGTCCGGTCAGCATCCGCGCGGTCGCGGCGACCACCTCGCCGTGCGAGAGGTGCCGAGCGGACATCGGCCAGTCGCTGCCGAACATCATCCGATCCGGGCCGAACGCCTCCACTGCGGCATCCGAGATCTCTCGCCGTTCGCGATCGGTCCGAGTGGTGAGGACGCCGGAGAGCTTGGTGTGCACGTTGCCCCGGAGCGCGATTTCGATGAGATCGGAGCGCCAGGGGGCCGTCGGGGTGCTGTTTCCGAGCCCGAGATGGCAGAGCACGATGCGCAGCTCGGGATGCCGGTCGGCGAACGCCGCGACACCGGCGAGCTGCTCCGGGCGGATGAGGAACTCCAGGACCCGGTCGGTGCGGGTGAGGCCGTCGGCCAGGGCGTCCAGCCCGGCGACGTCGGACAGGTCCGCGGCACATTGCGGAATCGCCGCTCGAAGTCCGGCGACCGACGGACTCAGCACCGCGGCGGATCTGCCGGCCCACTCGCCTGGCACCGCCGAGTACTGCAGCACGATGCGCGACAGCATCCGACTCTGTGCGGCCTGCGCGGCGAGCCAGGCGGCTTCGTCGAGAGTGTCGGCGGCCTGCACGGCGATCGCGGCATCCACGGCCGCCTCTGCCTCGAGGTCGACCGCCGTCACGCGCGGTGCGAGCCCCATATCGTCACGGAACCAGGACAGCGGATGCCGCGTGCGATCCCAGAGATGGACGTGGGCGTCGACGACGCGCATGTCAGCCGGTGGCGATGCGGTCGAGTTCGCACCAGAGCGCGTCGGGGATCCTGGCGTTCGCACTCGCGACGAAGGCCGCGACCTCGGACGGCGTCCTGGCACCGACGATCACGCCCTCGACGCCGTGCCGGAAGGGGTACTGCACGGCGGCATCGGCCAGGCTCGCACCCGCGCCCAGACCGGCCTCTTCGAGCCGCAGCGCCGTCGCGACCGTCGACGGCGGTGCGGGGTGGTAGTCGAAGTACGCGGCGCCGCGCGGATCGGCGAGGATGCCCGAGTTGTACACACCCGCGGCGAGGATGCCGACGCCGTGCGCGGCGGCCGCAGGCAGCAGCTCGTCCAGGGCGGTCCTGTCCAACAGGGTCAGCCGGCCGGCTTCCATGATGACGTCGACGGGCGCCTCCACGGCGAATCGGGTCAGCGGCGCCGTCCGCACCATCCCGACGCCGAGCGCACGGACGACGCCCTGGTCCCGGAGCTCGGTCATCGCGCGCATCGCACCGGACAGCGCGGCATCCACGTCCTCGGGGTCGTGCAGGTGCAGCAGGTCTATGCGATCCGTGCGCAGACGCTTCAGGCTGCCCTCGACGCTGCGCCACACGGCGTCGTAGCCGACGTCGCTGACCAGCCCGGCACCGCTCGCACCGACGGGCACCTCTGCGCCGTCGGCATCCACGATCATGCGGCCCACCTTCGTCGCGAGCGTCACGGTGTCGCGGTCGATGCCCGCGAGGGCGGCGCCGAGCCGGCGTTCGCTCTCGCCGGCTCCGTAGTTCGGTGCGGTGTCGAAGAAGCGGATGCCGTGGCCGAGCGCCGCGTGGACCGTGGCGACGGCGTCATCGTCGCCGACAGCCGTGTAGAGGTTGCCGATCGGCGCGCAGCCCAGCCCGAGATCGTCGCGGAAGTCGTCGGTCTCCGTCAGCGGACGGAGCTCTGCGCGGAACGCCATGCCTCGTACTCCTCACGGCTGTCCGGGGTCAGCGGGTAGTAATCGCTCAGGCGCGCGCCCTCATCCAGGCGCTGCCGGCTGAAGCCCTCCCATTCTTCATGGTCGCGCGCCGATTCGACCACGCTCGACGCCATCGCCCGAGGAACGATGACCGGTCCGTCGTCGTCCGCCACCACGAGGTCGCCCGGCATGCACAACGAGCCGCCCACAGCCACCGGCACGTCGTATCCCCAGGGGGTGAGCTCGGACTGCGAGGCGTAGTGCGGAGTCGTCCCGGTGGACCACACAGGGATGCCGAGCTCGCGGATCTTTCCCGAATCGCGGATCCGGCCGTCGACGACGATGCCGGCGCCGCCCTTGCGCGCGAAGTAGCGGGCGAGGATGTCGCCGATGCAGCCCGAGAACCTGCTTCCGTACGCCTGGATGACGAGCACGTCTCCCGGCTGCACGGCCTCCAGCACGTGCCAGAGCGCGGTGTGCCGTTCGGCGTACTCCTGTCCGTGTCCGGAGGCGAGATCCTCGCGCTGCGGCATGAACTGCAGGGTCAGCGCCGAGCCGACGACCCTCTGGCCGGGGGAGAGCGGGACGGGCCCGTCCACGTAGCTGTGCCGGATGCCGAGGCCGTGCAGCTTCGCGCACGCCGTGGCGGAGGAGACCTGATCGAACGAGGACATCAGCTCGGCGGAGGGCCGCTCGTACATCGGCCCGCGGACCGGCAGCGTGAAGTCGGGGCGGATCAGGGGGGTGTCGCTCATGATGTTCCTTCGTCGGTGCGATGGTGCGGTGCGGACGGGGTCCGCGTGAGGGTGAGGGTCAGTTCGGCGGCGTGTGCCGGTGCCAGCTCGACGGTCAGCGTGCCGTCCGGGCAGTCGATGGTCCGCATCGACGGTGCTGTGCGGGAGCCGGCATACGCGCCGCTCGGGCCCGGGTACCCGCCGTCGCCCTCGCCGGTGGCGGTGGCGCGCGAGATGCGGGCGCGCGAGAAGCGTCCGGCGAGGACGCGCACACGGCGGGCGCGGGTCGTCGACGTGTTCACGAGACGGATGCCGATGGCGCCGGATTCCAGATGGTCGACGAGCGCGGCGACATCCGGCGGCAGCCCTGGGCGATCGAGGTCGGCATCGGCGTAGTCGATCGCGGAGAAGGGGAGCCCGCCGTTGTAGAGCACCTGCGGGGTGCCGGTGATGAGCTGGGACAGGACCTCGGTGACGACGGGGTTGACCCGTTGCCAGAAGTGCAGGTGCGCGCCGTCGGGATCGTCGTCGTCGGTGCGCATGAGCGCGACACGGCGAGCCACCTGTCCGAGGGCCATCGCGAGCGCTTGCTCCGGATAGTCCGGCAGTTCCCCGTCGAGGAACCGGATCCACCCGGCCTCGTGACCGGCCTCCTCCTTGTCCCGGAACTCTCCGACGAGATCGGCGGTCGCGGGCAGCCCGTCGATCGCACGGTCCAGGCGTGCACGATCGGCATCCGAGCGGGTCCACCACCACAGCCAGGTCGGAAGATCCAGTTGGAGGGGGCCGAAGTCGAACCAGCCGTCCGCACCGTGGCGATACGGCACGAGGATCCCGTCATCGGCGGCGGCCTCGCCGAACCTGAACATCCACTCGCCGCGCAGGCTGTAGTCCGAGGCGTCCACGCTGCCGCGGACGCCGTGATCGAGAACCGTGTCGAGCATGATCCGCACCATGTCGAGCGGGTGGTCGTCATCGGCGATGAGTGCGGCGTTGAGCCCGCCGATCAGGGCGCTCATGGCGACGGAGTGGAGCCCGTGCGGCCATGCCCATCCGTAATGGCCGCCCCACCAGCGTCCGTCCTGAAGCCCGCCGACGGTTCCGTCGGGGGCGACGTTGTCCGGCAGCAGCCCGTCGTTCGCCGCCGCCCGGGCCATCCACCCGTCGACGTAGCGCGTCACCCAGGTCGCCGAGTGCGCATCCCCGTCGTACAGCCAGGCGTTGGTGACGAGCGAAGTGGCGGCGAGGTTCACCGCGACATCTCCCACGGCCCGGCGCTGCATCTCGGTGGCCATGCGGCGGGCGTTCTCCGGATCGGCGAGATCCTCCCACTCCGTGATCCCGTCGATGCCCTGCACGGGCAGTCCGTAGGGGCGCATCTCGGTCAGCGCGGCGGAATACGGCTGCGGGACGCCGTCCTCGAGGCCGCGCCGCGCGCCGAGCGCGCCGTTGTGCGGGGCGCGGATGATGTTCTGTTCGACGTCGTGGTTCCCGTGCTGGGGATCGGTGTACAGCGCCGCGAAGCGACGCGCACGCTCAGCGAAGCGCTCATCGCCCGGATCGGCAGCGCAGATGCCGAGGAAGAGCAACGCCGACTCGCCCTGGTGGAACCAGTCGTACCCGTTCTCGTACTCGTCCGTCAGCATTCCGGCGGCCGAGAGCTGGGCGGTGACGCCCTCCCAGTGCCGCTTGGCATCGATCAATGCGGCATCCGGCCCGCCCAGCAGATAGAACGCGGGCCAGTTGAAGAACGGCTCGTACAGGTCGTCGACGCCATCGCGGTCCGCGAAGGCGGCGATGCCTCGCAGGCTCCCGTCCGGGTTCGTGTAGCGCTCGACGAAGAGCCGCCTGGCGTCCTCGATCTCGTCGAACAGCCGACGCTGCAGGACGGCCCATGCCGGCATCGATCTCAGCGGAGTCGTGTGGGAGGTCGTCGACATCCTCAGCCCTTCGTCGCGCCGGTGACGAGACCGCCGATGATGTGCCGCTGCATGATGATGAAGAACACCATGGCAGGCAGGACGGCGAGCAGCAGCGTCGGGAAGACGACCGTGTAGTCGGTCGCGAATTGCCCGACGGCCGCATAGACACCCGTGGTGACGGTGTAGATGCCCGAACTCGGTCCGAGGATGATCTGGGGGCTGACGAAGTCGTTCCACACCCCGATCGAGTTCAGCACGACGACGGTGGCGACGATCGGTCGCATGACGGGGAAGATGCAGGACCAGAATGCCCTGATGCGTCCTGCTCCGTCGAGGGCCGCCGCCTCATCGATGTCTCGCGGAACCGTGCGGAGGTAGGCCGCGAACAGGAAGATCGTCACGGGCAGTGTCGCTGCGGTCTCGAAGAGGATGAAACCGGGGATCGTGTTGATGAGTCCGAGCAGGCGCAGCACGAAGACGACGGGGATCAGCGTCACCTGCCCAGGGATGAACAGGCCGGAGACGAACAGGAGCAGCAGCCCCATGTGCCACTTCGAGCGGCCGCGGGCGATGACGAAAGCCACAGGTGCCGCGAGCGCGATGCAGCAGACGTTGACGAGAGCGACGAAGAGGAGCGTCACGCCGTACGCGGCGATGACGTTGAACTTCGAGCTCGTGATCGCCGCCCAGAGGTAATCGAAGGTGAAGGTCGCCGGGTCGAGGCCGAGCGGGTTGGCGATGATCTCGGCCTGCGGCTTGAAGGCGTTGATGACCATCGTGTACAGGGGCACGAGCATGAGCAGCGCCACAGCACCGAGGATGATCCAGCGGACCACGCGGGCGGGGACGGGAGCGGAGGTGCGGGCGCTCATCAGTCGGTGACCTTTCGCTCGGCGCGGCGGCGGATGAGAGTGACGCTCAGCCCCAGCACGGCGGTGACGATGAGCAGGATGACGGACTGCGCGGCGCCGAAGCCGAGGTTCGAGTTCGCGAAGCTGTCCTTGAGGATCTGGTAGACGATGGTCTGCGTGGAACCTGCCGGGCCGCCGTCCGTGAGGGAGAGGACGATGTCGTAGGCCTTGAGGAGCCCGACCAGGGTGAGAACGATGTTGACGGTGAAGACGGGGGCGATGAGCGGCAGCGTGATGTTGCGGAACTGCTGCCACCGGGTCGCGCCGTCGACCGTCGCTGCCTCGTAGTACTCGATCGGTACGGACTTGATGCCGGCGAGGAACAGGATCATGTTGAACCCGAAGTGCGACCAGACGATGGTGAAGATGACGCAGGCCCTGGCGAAGTCGGGCTCGACGAGGAACGGCATCGCGGGGAATCCGAGTGTCGTCAGCATCCCGTTGACGGCACCCTCGGGGGCGAGCATCGCCGACCACAGGAAGCCGATGATCAGGGCGCTGATGACGTAGGGGTAGAAGAAGACGGTGCGCAGCAGGGTGTTCGATCGGCCGGGGCCCGAGATGAGTGCGGCGATGGCGAGACCCACGACATTGCACAGGACTGTGCCGATGACCGCGATGATCCCGGTGAAGATGGCGGCGTCGACCGAGCGGGGGTTCCGGAACGCCTTCAGGTAGTTGTCCCACTCGACGAACGTGAAGTTCAGGCTGTAACCGTTCCAGTTCGTGAAGCTGAGCACGAACGCGAGGATCATCGGGATCACGAACATGAGCAGGAAGACGATAACGGCGGGCGCCGCCATCAGGAACCCTGGGAAGGCATCCCGCACGCGCGTGGCCGCCGACTTCCCGCGTCGCGGGGGAGGCGGTGTCGCGGTGGCCGGTGGCTCGGCGGTGTCCGGTGGGGCGATCATGGTCTGGCTCATCTTCGAGATCCTCTGTCGTACGGGCTCCGGGTGCGGCGCGAGCCGCACCCGGAGCAGAGCGTCAGTTCGCGTTCGCGAGGAACCACGCATCCATGGCGTCGAGCATCTCCTGCGCGGAGGTGCCGCCGATCAGGGCCTGCGTCTGCGTGTTGAGTTCGTTGGAGTACTCCGACGGCAGCGTGCGCTCGCCGTAGCCGTTGCCGGTAGGCGTGTACGCGTCGGCCGGGGTGTCGGCGACGATCGCGAGCAGTTCCTCGCCGAGCGGAGTCATCTCGTACTCGTACCCGTCACGGAAGTTGCCGTCGACGGCGAGCTGGCTGCTGACCGCGTCCTGATCGGTGACGAGGAACTCGATCAGGTCGGCCGCGGCATCCTGGTGCTCGCTGGAGCGCATGATCGAGTACGGGCTGGCGATGTTGGCGCCCATCGACGGCTGCGCATCCGCGTCGAACGCGGGAGCGCGGAAGACGCCGATGTCCGCGGATTCGGTCGCGTTCGCCTGAGTGCCCGCGAACCAGCTGCCCATGGAGTACACCGCGGTCTTGCCGGAGAGGAACGCCTGCTCTGCATCCGGATATTTGATGCCGAGGGCCTCCTTCGGGATGTAGCCCTCGGCCACCCACTCCGCGTAGGTGTCGACGGCCTCCTTGTACGTGTCGCCGAACGTCAGCTCGCCCGCGCTCATCTCCTGGAACCAGTCGGGGTACTCGGTGATGATCGACGGGAGGCCGAGTGCCTGTAGCGTGTGGCTGGTCATCCAGTCGCCGCCGGTCTGCACGGGCGTCCAGCCGGCGGCCTTCAGCTTGCCGAGCGCCTCGGTGAGCTCGTCCACCGTGGTGGGTGTCTCGGTGATGCCCGCCTCGGCGAAGGCGGTCTTGTTGTAGAAGAACAGGCTCTGCAGTTGCACGCCGATGCCGGCCATGTAGTACTTGCCGTCGATCGTGTACTGCTCCGCGAGCGGGCCGGAGGTCGCCCAGTCGTACTGGGACAGATCGACCAGTTCGGGCGCGATCTCGGTGGTGGGTGCCATGGACTGGACGATGTCCGGGGCGTCCCCGGCTGCGAGCAGTCGGGGAACGGCCGCGTGCACGCCTTCGGCGCCGGGGTTCTGGATGACGACGTCGATGTTCTCGTGTGCCTTCTCGAAAGGGGCGACGAGGTCATTCCAGTACTCCTCGGTGAGGTTCGGAGTGACATTGACGAGCACGCTGAGTTCGATCTTCTCGTCGCTGTCCGCCGGTGCGGAACTGGCGCAGCCGGCCAGCGCGAGTGAGGCGACCGAGGCGATGCCCAGCGCGGTGAGGTGACGGCCCTTGATCATCGTTGATCCTTTCGTGGTGCACGGGAGGGATGTCACGAACATACACTAATCGATAATCGTTTGTGAAGAGATCGAAGCCGCGATCATCAGCTCAATGATCGCAGTGCCCGGATCGAGGGCATGCCGATCGCCCCGCCTGCGCCAGGTCGGCAGGCGGGGCGTCGCATCGGGCGGTGTGCGCCGAAAGTCGACTCAGTGCATCGCGATGGTTCTCACCGCGTGCAGGCCATCCCGGATGAACCGGTTCGCGTGCGCCGCGAGGTCGTTCGAGTCCTCCCACAGATTGCGCCAGATGCCGAGGGTGTTGCTCAACTCGGCGCTCACGACGGCCGAGGAGAAGGATTCGAACACGACCGGGCCGTCGTAGTCGATCCGGTCGAGTGCGCGGAAGAACGTCTCGAAGTCCACGCTGCCCGTGCCCAGGTATCCGCGGTGGCTCTCGCCGATGTGCACGTAGCCGAGGCGCCGATCGGCGTCGAGCACCGGCTGGAAGAGATCCGACTCCTCGATGTTCATGTGGTAAGTGTCCAGGTGCAGCGAGACGTCGTCCGAGTCGATGCCGTCGAGGAACTGCAGGCCGCCCCGCCCGGTGTTGAAGACGTTCGATTCGTAGCGGTTGACGACCTCGAGCGAGAGCCGGATGCCGCGTTGCGCAGCCTTCCCGGCCAGTCGACCGATCGCGTCCTGGCTGTGCGCGACGCCGCGCTCGGTCGTCGGCGCCATGTACTTGCGCATCGCGGAGTAGATGACGCCGCACAGCACATCGCCGCCCATCGTCGCGACGTGATCGAGGCAGCGCTCGAGCAGATCCTCACCGGCACGGACGACCGCCGGGTCATCGCTGGACAGATCAGTCGCCTCGGTGAGCCCGAGGGAGGCTGCGACGGCGAGTCCGTTGTCCTCCAGCATCCGTCTGGCCAGCGCCGAGTCGAAGGCGTCGACGTCCATCAGCGGGATCTCGATCAGGTCGAACCCGGCATCCCGCGTCCCCTCGACCGAGCGACGCAGGCCTGCCTCGTCGAAGGTGCCGGTGAACACCAGTGCATGCGCGCCGATGAGCATGATCCCTCTTCTCCGCGCACGTCCGTCGTGCGCTCGTGATGAAGATGTTATTACAGGTCTTCCCCTCAGAACGATCCTTAGATACATTTAGGTACAACTTGCGGTGAAATCGATCGCACGTCACAATTGACCCGATGTTTCATCCCGAAGAGGCATCGTCACGAACCTTCAAGGAAGCAGGTGAGAGCATGAGCGAACCCATCCTCAGGGTGGAGGGCATCAGCAAGGGTTTTCCCGGCGTGCAGGCATTGAAGGATGTCCACCTCGAGGTGCGCTCCGGGGAGGTGCTCGTCCTCGTGGGCGAGAACGGCGCCGGCAAGTCCACGCTCATGAAGATCCTCTCCGGCATCTACATGCGCGACGAGGGGACGATCGTCTTCGAGGGCCGAGAGGTCGAGCTGACCAGTCCGCTGCAGGCGCAGCAGCTGGGCATCACGATCATCCACCAGGAGATGAATCTCATGCCCGATCTCACGGTCGCGCAGAACATCTACATCGGCAGAGAGCCGATGAGCGGGGGTTTCCTGTCCGAGCGCAAGCTCAATCGCCAGACCTCCGAGCTGCTTCGGCGTCTGGAGATCGACCTCGACCCTCGGCAGCCCGTCGGCGAGCTGACGGTGGCCAAGCAGCAGATGGTCGAGATCGCCAAGGCGCTCTCGTTCAACGCCAAGGTCCTCATCATGGACGAGCCGACTTCGGCGCTCACTGACAGCGAGGTCGAGACGCTCTTCACCCTCATCGATCAGCTACGAGCCCGCGGCACCGGCATCGTCTACATCTCGCACCGCATGGATGAGCTCAAGCGGCTCGCCGATCGGGTGACCGTGCTCCGCGACGGCACATACATCGGATCACTGGAAAAGGCCGATGTCACCATCCCGACGATCATCGAGATGATGGTCGGCCGCGCGATCGACGAAGGAGCCCGCCCTGAGGCGCGCGAGCACCTGAACGATCCGATCGTGCTGGACGTGCAGAACCTCTCGACCAGGGCGCTCCTCAAGGACGTCTCGTTCCAGTTGCACCGCGGCGAGATCCTCGGCTTCGCCGGGCTCATGGGCGCCGGACGCACCGAGACGGCCAGAGCGGTGATCGGAGCCGACCACAGAGACGGCGGCACGATCACGATCGCCGGGCGCAGGGCGCGCATCCGCCACCCCGAGGATGCCGTGAAGCACGGCGTCGGCTACCTCTCCGAGGATCGGAAGATGCTCGGACTCATGCTCGAGCAGGACGTCACCTTCAACACGGTGCTGGCGTCGCTGAGCACCTACGCCGGAGCGATCGGCTGGATGCGCGACGGCAAGGCCAAGAACCAGACCAAGCAGTACGTGCAGCAGCTGCGCGTGAAGACCCCGTCGGTCAACCAGATCGTGAAGCTGCTCTCCGGCGGCAATCAGCAGAAGGTCGTCATCGCCCGTTGGCTGATGCGCGACTGCGACGTGCTCATCTTCGACGAGCCGACGCGAGGAATCGACGTCGGCGCGAAGGAGGAGATCTACCGCCTGATGCAGCAGCTCGCGGCATCCGGGAAGTCCATCATCGTCATCTCATCGGAGCTCCCCGAGATCCTGCGCGTCGCGAACCGCATCGCGGTGTTCGCGAACGGCCGGATCATGGGGACGCTGCGCAACGAAGAAGCCACTCAGGAGAAGATCATGCAGCTCGCAGCCCACGGGGAGGAAGCGTGATGAGCACCCCAGAACAACCAGGGTCGACGACGACCGTCATCCAGCAGGCGGTGAACGAGAACACCGACAAGCGCGACGTCTCCGGTTTCCTCAAACGGCAGCTCCAGCAGTCGCTCGCCTTCGGCACCCTCATCGTGCTGGTGATCATCTTCGCCCTCGCGAGCCCGAACTTCCTGACCTTCAGCAATATCGCCACCGTGCTGCTGTCGACCGCTGTCATCGGCATCCTCGCGCTGGGGACGACCTTCGTGATCATCACCGGCGGGATCGATCTGTCGATCGGAACAGGCATGGCGCTGTGCGCCGTGATGACCGGTGTCATCATCACGAACCTCGGGATGCCGGTCTGGGTCGGTGTCCTCGGCGGCATCGGAACGGGTGTGCTGATGGGGCTCGTCAACGGCGTGAACATCACGTTCCTCCGACTTCCTCCCTTCATCGCGACGCTGGCCATGATGATGATCGCGGGCGGTCTCGCTCTCGTCATCTCCGGCGTGCGGCCGATCTACTTCTCGACGTCGGCCCCGGACTTCAAGCGCATCGCGCTCGGCGTCATCATCCCCGGCATCCCGAACGCGGTGCTCATCACGGCCGTGCTCGCCCTCATCGCCGGTCTCGTGCTGTCCAAGACGCTGCTCGGCCGCTACACGTTCGCGATCGGATCGAACGAGGAGGCGACGCGGCTGTCCGGTGTGAACACCCGGCGCTGGACGATCTTCGTCTACATGTTCGCCGGAGCCTTCACGGGTGTCGCCGGCATCGTCATCGCGTCGCGCCTCGACTCGGCGCAACCGCAGATCGGCACCGGTTACGAGCTGCAGGCGATCGCGGCCGTCATCATCGGCGGGACCTCGCTCCTGGGCGGGCGCGGATCCATCGTCGGCACCGTGATCGGCGCGCTCATCATGAGCGTCCTGGTCAACGGCCTGCGGATCCTGTCCATCCAGACCGAGTGGCAGAACGTCGTCGTCGGCGTCGTCGTGCTGCTGGCCGTGTTCTTCGACTCGCTGCGCAACCGCCAGCGCACCTGATCCCTCACCCACAAGAACAAAGGAGTTTCCATGCGATTTGGGAAGAAAACAGCATTCGCGGCGCTGTTGGCCGCATCCGCCCTCGTCATCGCGGGCTGTGCGGGTGGCGGCGACGTCATCGAAGAGGGCGGCGGCACCGATCCCGACACGGGCAGCGGCGACGGAGAGATGTACGTCGCGCTGGTCTCGAAGGGCTTCCAGCACCAGTTCTGGCAGGCGGTGAAGCAGGGCGCCGAGGAGAAGGCCGAGGAGCTCGGCGTGAAGGTCACGTTCGAGGGCCCCGCAGCCGAGACCGAGATCGCCCAGCAGCTCGAGATGCTGACGGCGGCGATCGACAAGAACCCGGACGCCATCGGCTATGCCGCGCTGGACCCGGAGGCGTGCATCGCCCCGCTGGATCAGGCCGCCTCGAAGGAGATCCCGGTGGTCTACTTCGACGCCCCGTGCGACAGCGACGTGGGACTGAGTCTCGCGGCGACCGACAGCAAGGTCGCCGGAGCCCTGGCCGCCGAGCACATGGCTGAACTCATCGGCGGATCGGGCGAGGTCGCCATCGTCGGCCACTCGCAGATCAACTCGACAGGTGTCGAGCGCCGGGACGGCTTCGTGGAGAAGATCGAGACGGACTACCCGGACATCGAGATCGTCGACATCCAGTACGGCGACGGCGACCACCTCAAGTCGGCCGACATCGCCAAGGCCATGATCGCCGCCCACCCCGATCTCAAGGGCATCTACGGCACGAACGAGGGCTCGGCGATCGGTGTCGTCAACGCCGTGAACGAGCTCGGACTGGAGAAGGGCAAGCTCACGATCGTCGGCTTCGACTCCGGCTCCGCGCAGATCCAGGCGATCAAGGACGGCACGATGGCCGGCGCCATCACGCAGGACCCGATCGGCATCGGCGCCCGCACCGTCGAGTCGGCGGTGGCCGCGGCCAAGGGCGAGGAGATCGACGAGTTCTACGACACCGGCTCGTACTGGTACGACGCCACGAACATCGAGGACCCCGAGATCGCCGCGGTCCTCTACGAGTGATCCGACGCTGACGGTCAAGGGCCCTCGCGCTGCGGCGCGGGGGCCCTTTCGGTCGTCGGCCCGGCACCCGGGCCGGCGAGCGGATGCCGCGGTGCGCGCCCGTCACCGCGAACGCCGCCCTGGCTCAGCCGAGGTCGAGCAGCCGTGCGGGATTCGCCACGACCATCCGGTCCACGGCCTCGTCGCCCAGGACCGCGCGCAGCCGGGGCAGGTAGCGCTCGCCGAGGTACGCGAGCCCCGGCATCCCGCCGTAGGCGATGTACCGGGTGCGGCGGGCGACATCCCCGCCGAGCAGGATGCGGTCACCACCGCCCGCGGCCACGACCTCCGCGGTCAGCGCGAGCAGCTCGGCATCCGACCGCGTGCGAGGGCGCGCGAAGCCGTCGTAGCCGAGGTAGGCGCCGCGTTCGGCGAGCGAGGCGTGGAGTCCGGCATCCGGATCTCGGTCGGCGTGCGCGAGCACGACCCTGTTCGCCGGCACTCCCTGCGAGCCGAACACGTCGAGCACCTCGTGCGCGGCCGTGCAGAACTCGAGATGCACCATGATCGCGGCGCCCGTCGCGGCGTGCGCGATGGCCAGGGCGTCCAGGGTGATCCGCTCGAACGGACTGATCCGCCAGTAGTCGATTCCGCCCTTGAGGATGCCGGCGCGCACGGCCGTTCCGTCCTGGCCGACCGCACGTGCGCCCGTCTCGTCGTCCGAGGCCGGCTGCCCCTCCACGATCTCGGACGTGAACGCCGCCGCCAGCTCGTCCACGGAGGACGCGCGCGTCGGATGGTCCACGGCGTAATGGGCCTCGCGGTGCCGCCCCGCGGTGGCGATGATGCCGAGACCCGTCGTCGCGCTGATTCGCGCGAGCGCAGCGGGGTCGCGGCCGAGACCGAACGGGGTCGCATCGATCATGGCGGCGAAGCCGCTCTGCCGCAGCATCCGGGCCTCGGCGCCCGACGCCGTCTCGTCGTCCAGCTCGTCGCCGGGAAGAAGCGGAGAGATCTGGAACAGATGCTCGTGATAGTCCACCGGCCCGAGTTCCGCAGGGTCGATGTCGCCGAGGACCGTGCGGATCATCGTCGTGCGATCTCCGCGGCCGCCGCCAACTGCTCGACGACCTCCGCCGTGAGGGCGATCGCGAAGACATCGGCGACCACCTGCGACCAGCCGTGGATGAAGTAGCGCCAGCCGTCGACGACGTGCAGCGACCGAGCATCCTGCTGGGCTCGAGCCTGGTGCAGGAACTCCAGAGTCCCTCGGTAGTTGAACTCCCACACGTACGCGTTCTCGGGGAACACGACGTCGTCGGGGAGCGGAGAGCCTGGCCGGTCCTTCCCGAGGCCGGTCGCGTTGACGATGACCGAACCCGGTGCGGATGCCGCCACGATGGCCGCGGCATCCTGCACGGTGTCGGTGCGCACGTACTCGATCAGCCCTTCGCGGGTGCCGTGCTGGCGGTGGACTTCTCGCAGATGCTCGAGCTTGTCGTCATCGCGGGCCGTGACCGTGATCCGACTCGGCGCATCATCGCGTTCGGAGAGCGCCCAGCTGAGCGCGGTGCCTGAGCCACCTGCGCCGAGGATCACGACCTCGGCGCCGGTGCGGGCGAAGTGGTCCGCGGGGAGGAAGTCGTTCAGCGCGAGATCCACCGTGATCGGGTCCTTCGCGCGCCCGGAGAGATGCGTGCCGCGCTTGGCGATGCTGGAGATCTCGGCGCACGAGACCGCGAACGGGTCCAGTTCGTCGAACAGATCGGATGCCGCGGCGTAGACGTTCATCTTGTGCGTCGTGACGAGGGCGCCGCGGTGGTGCGGGTCGTCGCGGATCTGCTCGACGAGCGCGCGGTACTGCGCCGGGGTCGCATCCAGCGGCAGATCATGGCCGACGAGCGTCCGGGTCGGCAGACCGAGGATGTCTGCCCAGAGCGGGAACACCGTCATGATCGACGACGAGCCGGTGCTGACCCCGACGAAGCCCATGTAGTCGGAATCGGTCATGACGTCCCCTTTCGGACGAGGAATCGTGGTTCGTCGCCGCGCAGCACGGCGATCACGTCGTCGAGCGACATCGCCCCCATGTTGTCGACGGCCTGCGTGGTCTGGGCGCCGAGGTGCGGGGTGACCGTGACCAGCGGCGCGAGGTCGTCCGCCAGCAGCGGGCTCGACGTGGCCGCGGTGTCGCCGGCGAGCGTGTCCGCGGCGAATCCTGCGAGCCGCCGGTCGCGCA
Organism: Microbacterium sp. STRO-1N; assembly: GCF_057748015.1. The sequence goes on along the minus strand of NZ_CM173234.1, from coordinate 3,490,846 downwards.
GGGCGGCGGCCACGGCATCCTCATCGACGAGATCCGCACGCGCCGTGTTGATGATGACGCCGCCCATGCGCACATCAGACAACCTCTCGGCGTCGACGATGCGCTGGCCACCAGGGGCGTGGAGGGTGATGACATCCGCCGTGCGGAACAGCTCGTCCAGTGCCAGAGGCTCGGCGCCGAGGTCTCTGATGCGCTCGGCGGGCAGGAACGGGTCGGTGGCGACGACGCGCGAGCCGAAGCCGCGCAGTCGCCGCGCCACGCCCTGGCCGATGCGCCCGAACCCGACGATCCCGACCGTGGCGGCGCCGAGTTCGCGACCGCGGCGCACCGACCAGTCGCCGGCGCGCACTCGGCGGTCGCCGTCCGCGACGAACCGCAGTGCCGAGAGCATCAGCCCGATCGTGTGATCCGCGACCGCGTCGGCGTTCGCCCCCGGGGTGTTCGTCACGGTCACACCGCGTTCCGCGGCGGCGGCGAGGTCGACGGACTCCGTGCCGACCCCGTATCGGGCGATGATCTTCAGCCGCGGTGCGCCCGCGAGATGATCGGCGGTGATCGGCCCGGTTCCGGCGATCCAGGCATCCGCACCGTGCAGCTGCGCACGCAGTTCGCCCAGGTCGTGATGGGCCGGCCCGCGCATGATCCGGTGGCCGGCGGCGTTCGCCCTGGTGACGAGGTCGAGGTCGCCGTCGGAGAACGATCGGCTGGTGACGAGGATGGTGCCCATCAGCTGCCTCCGCGGGGTGCGCCCGCGAACCACGGGGCGAGCGCGGTGTAGGCATCGGCGAAGCGGGCGTGCCGCTGCGCATAAGAGGCGTGCCGCCCGGCATCCGGTGCGAACTCGGCCGTGACTTCGCTGAGGGCACGCGCGGCCGAGAAGTCGGCGAGGCCGAGCCCGACGGCGCCCGTGACGGCGGCGCCGAGGCTGTTGGCCTCCTCGACGATCGTGCGCCGGCGCACAGGGACGCCCCACGCATCGGCGAGGATCTGCAGCCAGACGTCGCTCTGCGCCCCGCCGCCGACGGCGTCGATGCGGTCGATCGATGCGCCGGAATCGCGGAACGCATGGATGCTCGTGAACAGGTTGAAAGCGACCCCCTCCAGCACCGCGCGCACGAGGTGCGCTTGGGAGTGGTGCCGCCCGATGCCGACGAAGGCGCCTCGGGCGTTCGGATCCCAGTGCGGGGAGCGCTCGCCGAGCAGGTAGGGGAGGAAGTAGAGATCGTCGGTGTCGACGTCGCCTCCCGCTTCGGCGATCAGCCGCCCCGTCTCGGGGCGCGCTGGGTCCGGCGACAGCGCCTCGGCGATCCACTGCACCGATGCTCCGCCCGCCTGCATGGTCGCGGTCGGCACGAACGAACCGGGCACGACGTTGTCGAACGTGAACGTCCGCATCGCGGCGTCGTGCAGCGGGGCGTCCCTCGCGAAGGAGATCCACGACGAGGTGCCAAGGCTCACGTAGGCGCCATCCGAGGGGGCCACGATTCCAGAGCCCACCGCCGCCATGGGGCCGTCGCCGCCGCCCATCACGACGCGCACGGTGGCCGGAAGTCCCAGAGCGGATGCCGCGGCATCCGTCAGCGCGCCGACGATCGCGGTGGAGTCGAGGATCTCCGGGAAGAGCGCGCGGTCGAGCCGCGCCGCCTGCAGCACCTCATCCGACCAGTCGCCGACCGCCTGGTCGTAGGCGTTGGTGCCCGAGGCGTCGGATCGGTCGGTGGCGAGCCGTCCGGTGAGACGCAGGACGACGTAGTCCTTCGCGACGCAGAATCGGCGCACGCGTGACCAGATGTCCGGCTCGTTGTCGCGCACCCACATGACCTTCTCGAGCGAGTACGTCGGGTTCAGCCGATGGCCGAGCACGCGGTAGGCGTGTTCGGCGCCGAGTCCCGCTTCGAGTTCGCGCTGCTGCGCCCCCGCACGGGTGTCGGCCCAGATGATCGCAGGGCGCACCGGTTCGCCATCGGCGTCGAGCAGGACCGCGCCCATCATCTGGCCGCTCACGACGAGACCCGTGACGTCCGCGGCCGGTGTGCCGGTGCGGGCGATCAACTCGCGGGTGGCCTGCACCACGGCATCCCACCAGTCGTGCGGATCCTGTTCGGCGACGCCGCCGGTGGCGAAATGCGCGGGGTACCCGACCGTCGCGGACGCGATGAGCCGTCCGTCGTCGTGGTGCAGCGACGCCTTGTTCCCGGTCGTGCCGAGGTCGTGCGCGATGATCACGGGGCGAGCCTAGGCGGAGTACGGACGAAGTTCGTGGCCGTCGGGGGTGCGGTAGGCGCGCGAGCCCATGCCGTGCTCGAGCACCCATCCGTAGTCGTGGCCCGCGCCGCCGGGGTAGACCGCGAGGAAGGCGTACGGTTCGTCGCCGGTGTTCACGGAACGGTGCGCCCACCCCGGCGGGATGTACCCGATGGTGCCCGGGAGCATGTCGAGCCACTCCGTGCGCTCGCCGTCGAACATGAGCAGCCCGCCTCTGCCCTTGAGGGCGAGATAGATCTCGCCCTGGTGGTCTGGGTGCTGGTGGCCCTTCGTCATCCACAGCTCGCCGGACGTGTCGCCCGGCATGATCGTCGTGATCGACTGGGGCAGCTCGCGGTCGATCTCGGGCACCGGCGAACTGGTGACCGTGTAGACGACCGGGTCGTCGGCGTCGGATGCCGCGGCCCACGCCTCCGCGTCGAGGAACAGTCCCTCCAGATCCGACATGCGCCGGGTCAGTGTCGGCCCCTCGGGCGAGAGCGTGAGGTTCTCGGCATCGAAGGCGATCACCATCGGCGGGATCGGCGGGGTGTGGAACGCGGGCATGGGCTCATCCTCGAACAGTCGCTGGGGCGCTCCGGTGCGGATCGGAGCCTGTAATGACAAGCAGTGTACCTGTTATTACAGGTCGACGACAAGACTGCCCCCTTGTCGATGTCGGAACCGCGGAGCAGACTGGCCGCGAAGATTGGGCAGAGCGGCCGTGAGGCCCGACGGAAAGGTGAGACAGATGGCACACGGAGACATCACGCACATCGACATCCCGGTGGGGGACATGACGCGGGCGACGACGTTCTATTCGACGCTGTTCGGCTGGCAGATCGCCGAGATGCCCGGCTTCGAGGGGTACCCGATGTGGCAGGCGCCGAACGGCATCTCCGGCGGTGGGCTCGCGCCGCGCGACCCGGGCTTCACGCAGCCGCGGTCGTACGTCGAGGTCGATTCGATCGACGACACGATCGCCGCAGCGGTGGCTGCGGGCGGCAGCGTCGCAGCCGCGCGGCAGCCGATCACAGACACGAGCGCGTGGGCGGTCATCGTCGACCCGGACGGCAATCACATCGGCCTGTTCGAGGGCGTCGTCGGGGGCTGAGCACGGCGGTACTCTGACCACGCATCCTCAGGGGCCGATCGCCACGCGCGATCGGCCCCTGAGCCGTTCCTGCTGCGGGCGCGCGACGCCTGCGCGATTCGCGGGATCGTGCACGATCACCGGTAACACGCGGTCACGCGCTGACACGTGTGACGCATTGGTGGACGCCCTGAGCGCGAGCGCTGGAGGATTCCTGTCACCGGACTCCAGCGAAAGGAACACGCCATGGCCACCTCCCTCCGAATCCCTCGACGATCGATGAGGCGAGTGCCCGCGGTCGCCGGCGCGGTCGCCGCCCTGGTGCTCCTGGCCGGTTGCGCGAGTGCGGGCTCTGCCGCGGTCGACCAGGCCCCGGCATCCGAACCGCTGCCGACCGGTGCTCCCGAGGGCGACACCGGCCTGCGCGTCGCAGGACGCACCACCCAGTTGCAGCTCGAGCTGGCCGGCGACGAATTGAAAGGTCCGGAGTTCGCGGTCACGGAATGGGTGAACGCGGCCGCAGGCCCCGACGTCATCCAGGCGTTCCGCGCCGGTGCGCTCGATGTCGCGAGCAACGCGATCATCCCGCCCATCCAGGCGCACGACATCGGATTCGACGCGACGATCGTGAGCGTGCTCGAGCGTCCGCTGCCGGGCTACGTGTTCGCGAGCGCCCCCGGCGTCGACCTGAGCGACTGGGAGGATCTGCGCGGCAAGCGGATCGCCTTCTCGCAGGGGCAGTCGCAGGGCGACACGGTGCTGCGGACGCTGCAGGACGCGGGCATCGGCTACGACGAGGTCGAGTTCGTCGAGCTGCCGAGCACACAGTTCCTCACCGCGCTGCAGGGCGGGCAGGTCGACATCGCCCCGCTGTCTGAGCCGGCGGTGACGAAGTACATCGACCAGTTCGGAGAGGACGGCGCCGATGCGCTGCTCGCCGAGGTCCCCGATCTGCTGACGGTCCTCTGGGTGCCCACGACGGTGCTGGAGGACGAGGAGAACGTGCGCGCGGTGCGCGACTACATCCGGGTGTGGGCGCAGTCCCAGGTCTGGGCGTGGGAGCACCCCGACGAGTGGAAGCAGTTCTACTTCGTCGACACAGAGGGCGTGACGGCCGAGGATGCCGACCGCATCTGGAAGCTCGCCAGCAAGCCCTCGTTCCCCACCGACTGGGACACCGCCGTCGAGTGGGCCCAATCGTCGGCGGATCTGCTCGCCAACGGCGGGTTCATCGAGGAGCTGGATGCCGAGGTGCTGTTCGACCGCCGGTTCGAAGGCGACGCCGCAGCCGCGGTGTCCGACGAGTACGTGACGGAGGAATGACATGTCCCTGACCAAACTGACGACCAGACCCACCGCGGTGGTCGAGGCGGATGAAGAACCGCAGGCGCCACCGGCTCCGGCGCAGCCGGGCTCCGATCTCGTCCTGCAATCGCGACGCCATCGCCTCGGGCGCGGCAGGTCGCTGCCCGGCGCACGCCTGCTCGGGCCGTTCATCATCGTGGTGCTGTGGTTCGCGGCATCCTCGCTGGGGCTGCTCGACCCGCGCCTGCTCAGCGGGCCGGGCACGGTCGCGGCGACCGCGTGGCAGCTCATCACCGACGGAACGCTCGCCGAGCACGTCGGAGCCTCGCTGTCGCGGGCGCTGCTGGGCCTTCTGATCGGCACCGTGACGGGGGTGGTGCTCGCCGTCATCGCCGGACTCAGCCGTCTCGGCGAAGCGGTCGTCGACGGCACGGTGCAGGTCAAGCGCGCGATCCCGGTGCTGGCGCTGATCCCGCTGCTCATCCTGTGGCTGGGCATCGGCGAGGAGTTCAAGGTGACCATCGTCGCCCTCGGCGTCCTCGTGCCGATCTACATCAACACCTACAGCGCCCTGACCGGCATCGACACCAAGCAGATCGAGCTCGCCGAATCGCTCGGACTGACGCGGTGGCAGTACATCCGCTTCGTGCTCGTGCCCGGTTCGCTGCCCGGCTTCTTCGTCGGCTTCCGCCTCGCGGTCGTCGGATCATGGATGGCCCTGATCGTGGTGGAGACGATCAACGCCACCTCGGGCGTCGGCTACATGATGGCGCAGGCCCAGCTGTACGCCCAGTCGGACATCATCCTGGTCGGTCTCGTCGTGTACGGCGTCTTCGGCTTCGTCTCGGACGCCCTCGTCCGACTTCTGGAGAGGCGGGTGCTGTCATGGCGACGCACGCTCGCGAGCTGACCGCGGCCGTGGGCACGACCGTCCGCACGGTCGGACTGCGCCGATCGTTCGGCGACCGGGACGTCCTGGACGGCATCGACCTCGAGATCGCGCGCGGCGAGTTCGTCGCCCTGATCGGGCGCAGCGGATCCGGCAAGAGCACTCTGCTCCGCGCCGTCGCGGGCCTCGACGACACCGTCGACGGATCCGGAGAGATCTACGTCCCCCGTCGCGTCTCGATGGTCTTCCAGGACTCGCGGCTGCTGCCGTGGCTGCGGGTGCTGGACAACGTCGTGCTCGGACAATCGGGCTCCGTTGCGCGTGAGCGCGGCCGCGAGGTGCTCGCCGAGGTCGGACTCGCCGGCCGCGAGCGCGCCTGGCCGCACGAGCTGTCCGGCGGCGAACAGCAGCGCGCGGCGCTGGCTCGGTCGCTCGTGAGCGAGCCGCAGCTCCTGCTCGCCGACGAACCGTTCGGTGCCCTCGACGCCCTTACCCGCATCCGGATGCACGGGCTGCTGCGGACCCTGCTGCGCGTGCATCGCCCAGCCGTGCTGCTCGTCACGCACGACGTCGACGAAGCCCTGCTGCTCGCCGACCGCGTGCTCGTCATCGACGGCGGGCGGTTCTCGCTCGACCTGCGCATCGGACTGCCCGAGCAGCGGACCCCGGCCGATCCGGAGTTCGCCCGCCTGCGCGACCTCCTGCTTGCGGCTCTCGGAGTCCAGAGCGACACCGCCCCCACCACGACCCTTACGGAGAAATCATGACCAGACAGCTGCACTTCAACCTGTTCCTGCACGACACCGGGCACCACGAGGCATCATGGCGCCTGCCCGAGTCCGACCCGAACGCCCTGCTGGATCTCGCCTACCACCAGCGGCTCGCGAAGATCGCCGAGGATGCGAAGTTCGACTCGCTGTTCCTGGCCGATTCCCCTGCGCTGTTCGGCGAGGTCGGGCGGCGCCCGGTGGGCGGGTTCGAGCCGACGATCCTCTTGACGGCGCTCGCCGTCACCACTTCGCGGATCGGCCTCATCGCCACGGCATCCACGTCCTACAACGAGCCGTTCAACCTCGCCAGGCGCCTGTCGTCGGTGGATTGGATCTCGAACGGGCGGGCCGGGTGGAACATCGTCACCACCGCGGGGGACGCGGCGGCCCGCAACTTCGGACTCGAGGACCAGCCGCTGCATCGGGACCGATACGCCAGAGCATCCGAATTCCTCGAGGTCGCGACCAAGCTGTGGGACTCGTGGGACGACGACGCGATCATCGCGGACAAGGATGCCGGGGTGCACGCGCGTGCGGATCGGGTGCACGCGATCGGGCATCGCGGCGAGCACTTCCGCGTCGAGGGGCCGCTGAACTCGCCACGCAGTCCGCAGGGCCATCCGCTGCTCGTACAGGCGGGGTCCAGCGAGAGCGGCAAGGAGTTCGCGGCGCGCTGGGCGGAGGCGATCTTCACCGCCACGCCCACCATCGAGGAGGCGCAGGAGTTCTACGCGGACATCAAGCGCCGGGCGATCGAGAACGGCCGCGACCCTGAGCAGGTCAAGGTTCTCCCGGGGCTCGTGCCGATCATCGCCGACACCGAGGCCGAGGCGCGCGAGCTCGAGGCAGAACTCGACCGGCTCATCGCGCCGGAGTTCGCGCGCGATCAGCTCGAGAAGGTGCTGAAGCTGGCGCCGGGAACGCTGCGGCTCGATCGACCGCTGCCGGACGACCTGCCCGGCGAGGACGAGATCGAAGGGGCCAAGAGCCGCTACACGCTCATCGTCGCCCTCGCCCGCCGGGAGAACCTCACGGTGCGTGAGCTGATCGGCCGCCTCGGCGGAGGCCGAGGGCACCGCACGTTCACGGGGACGCCGGTGCAGGTCGCCGACACGATCCAGCAGTGGTTCGAGAACGGTGCCGCAGACGGGTTCAACATCATGCCCGCTGTTCTGCCCTCTGGTCTCGAGGTGTTCGTCGAACGGGTCGTGCCGATCCTTCAGGAGCGCGGACTGTTCCGTACCGAGTACGCCGGCTCGACGCTGCGCGAGCACTACGGACTCCCGAGGCCGGTGGGCCGGCGAGAACTGGCCTCGGTCGGCTGATGGCCTGTGCGACGCCCTTCGGCGAGAGGGGCGTCGCACGCGTCAGGGCGCCGCGCGTCGTGCGCGGTACGCCGCGACGGCGTTGCGATTCGCGCAGGTCGTGGAGCAGTAGCGTCTCGAGCGGTTGCGCGACAGGTCGAGCACGATCGCCTCGCAATCGTCGTCCGCGCACACCCCCAGACGTCCGACTTCGTCCGCACGGATGACGTCGATCAGCGCCATCGCCGTCTCGACGAGGATCCGCTCGGGCAGCGGCCGGTCGTCGGCGACCGCGTGCAGGTGCCAGTCCACGTCGTCGTGTCTGGTCAGCCGGGGACTCAGAGGCACCTTCGACAGGGCGTCGTTCACCCGATCGACCATCTCGTCGCGCGGAGCGAGCAGCATCGCGCGCAGTCGCGATCGCAGGTCTCGGAGGGCGGCGAGCTCCGCATCGTCGCGGTCGATCCGTCCCGTATACGGATGCTGTTCGAGGAACGTGCCGACGTCGTCCTGCGTCGTCAGGGTGTCCGTCGTCTCCGCTGTGTTCGCCAGGAGCACGGCCGCGCGCAGGGCCTCCCCGGTGTCATCGGTGAAGAACATGTTGACATCTTACTTGACCCAGGACTAGCGTCATTGGTCATGAGCGTTATGACAAGTGACACGGCGCGCCGTTCCCGCGTCGGGGTCGGCCTCGCGATCGCGATCGGTGCAGCGCTCTCGTTCGGGATGTCCGGGGCATGGGCGCGGGGTCTGATCGACGCAGGATGGACTCCTGGTGCCGCCGTCACGGCGCGCGTCTGGGTGGCCGCGCTCGTGCTGCTCGTCCCTACGCTCATCGCGCTGCGCGGGCGCTGGTCCGCGGTCCGCCGCAATGCCGGCATGGTCGTCGCCTACGGCCTCCTCGCGGTCACCGCTACCCAGCTCTTCTACTTCCAGGCGGTCGCCCGGATGGATGTCGGCATCGCGCTGCTGATCGAATACACCGCTCCCATCGCGGTGGTCATGTGGCTGTGGCTGCGTCGTGGCGAGAAGCCGACGCGTCGCAGCATCATCGGTGCGGTGATCGCATTCGCTGGACTCGTCCTCATGCTGGACGTCGTCACCGGCGCCAGTGCCGACGTGATCGGAATCCTCTGGGCGCTCGGCGCGATGGTCGGGGCCGCGAGCTACTTCCTGCTCTCGGCGCGCAGCGACACCGGGCTGCCGCCGATCGCCCTCGCGGGTCTCGGGCTGCTGCTCGGGGCGGTCGGACTGACGCTCGCCGGCATCATCGGCGTGGTTCCCATGACCTGGACGACCACGGACATCGCCTACCGGTTCGGCAGCGTGCCGTGGTTCGTTCCCGTGCTCGCGATCGGGCTCGGTGCGACTGCCCTGGCGTACGTGCTGGGGATCGTGTCGACCCGCATGCTGGGGTCGCGGCTGGCGTCCTTCATCGCTCTCGCCGAGGTGGTCGCGGCGATGTTCTTCGGCTGGCTGCTGCTGGGCCAGTTGCCCGATCTGCTCCAGGGCCTCGGCGCGGTGCTCGTCCTCATCGGTGTGGTGCTGGTGAAGCTCGGTGAACCCGCGGCATCCGAACTCGTCGAGCCCTTACCGGAGCGAGCTGCCTGAGCGCACGCATTCTGTATACGCTCCTGGGCCTTCAAGAGAGCTTTCGCGCCGGGATCCGTCATTTGTGTATACGATAAGGGCATGCGAGCAAGCGACCGGGCGTATGCCGCGCTCCTGGACGAGATCCAGTCCGGAGCCCTGGCGCCCGGTGCGGTCCTCGCCGAAACCGATCAGGCCGCACGCCTCGGCGTGAGCCGCACGCCGCTCCGGGAGGCGCTGCAGCAGCTGATGCTGGACGGCCTGGTCGTGCAGCAGTCGCCGCGTGTGACGGTGGTCTCCGCGGTCGACGCCGCAGACATCCGCTCCCTGTTCGAGACCCGGCGCGCGCTCGAAGAGGCTGCGGCCCGTCTCGCCGCTCAGCGCGGCGACCCCGATGTCTTCGCCGCGCTCGCGGCCGATTTCGCCGGCGTCGACCTCGCTGCGCGCACGGGCAAGGACGACTACTACGCGCTGATCGCGCGTCTCGACCACGCGATCGATCAGGCCGTCGCCAACGACTACATGGCCGCGGCCCTGCGCACCGTCCGCACCCATCTCGTCCGCGTGCGACGCATGGCCCGCGACAAGCCGGAGCGGCTGGAGGCGTCCGTGGGGGAGCACCGCCTCATCGCCGAAGCGCTCGCCGAGTGCGACGGCGAGCTCGCCGCCCACGCCACACACGTGCATCTGCGCAACGCCCTCACCAGCATCCTCGAATCCCTGACCGACACCGAAGGACAGCCATGACCGTCACCCACCACGTCCGCGTCCACCGCTCCGACGAGGAGCTCCCCCGCGAGGAGCAGCTCGCCTGGCGGATCGCCGAGGTCGCCGCCGATCCGGCCGAGGTCGATGGCGAGGTCGTCGACATGATCATCAACCGCATCATCGACAACGCCTCGGTAGCCGCGGCATCCCTCACCCGTGCGCCCATCGTCGCGGCCAGGGACCAGGCGTTCAGCCACCCCGTCTCGACTGGAGGCGGCGGCGCGACCGTGTTCGGCGCCGCCCTCGACCGGCGCACCAGTCCGGAATGGGCCGCGTGGGCGAACGGCGTAGCCGTCCGAGAGCTCGACTATCACGACACGTTCCTGGCGGCGGAGTATTCGCACCCGGGCGACAACATCCCGCCGATCCTCGCCGTCGCCCAGCATGCGCACCGCGACGGTCAGGCGCTCGTCCGCGGCATCGCGACCGGATACGAGATCCAGGTGGATCTCGTGAAGGCCATCTCGCTGCACAAGCACAAGATCGACCACGTCGCGCACCTCGGACCCTCGGCTGCGGCCGGCATCGGCACCCTGCTCGGCCTTCCCGTCGAGACGATCTACCAGGCCGTCGGCCAGGCGCTGCACACCACAACGGCCACACGGCAGAGCCGCAAGGGCGAGATCTCCACCTGGAAGGCGCACGCCCCGGCATTCGCAGGCAAGATGGCCGTCGAGGCGGTCGACCGAGCGATGCGCGGACAGACCTCGCCCTCGCCGATCTACGAAGGCGAGGACGGCGTCATCGCCTGGATGCTGGACGGCAAGGACGCCTCGTACGACGTGCCGCTTCCCGCGGCCGGCGAGGCGAAGCGCGCGATCCTCGACACGTACACCAAGGAGCACTCCGCGGAGTATCAGGCCCAGGCGTGGATCGACCTGGCGCGCAAGCTGCACGGTCAGGGCATCGACATCGCGGCGATCGAATCCGTCGTGCTGCACACCAGCCACCACACCCACTATGTGATCGGGTCGGGGGCGAACGACCCGCAGAAGTACGATCCGACCGCCTCGCGCGAGACCCTCGATCACTCGATTCCCTACATCTTCGCCGTCGCCCTGCAGGACGGTGCCTGGCACCACGTCGACTCGTACCTGCCCGAACGCGCCGGTCGTGCGGAAACGGTTGCGCTCTGGCAGAAGATCACCACGGCGGAGGATGCCGAGTGGACCCGCCGCTACCACTCGATCGACCCCGCGGAGAAGGCCTTCGGCGGACGCGTCGAGATCACGTTCACGGACGGATCCACGCTCGTCGACGAGATCGCCGTCGCCGACGCGCACCCGCTCGGCGCGCGCCCGTTCGCGCGAGCCGACTACATCGCGAAGTTCCGTCTGCTCGCGTCTCCCGTGCTGGAGGATGCCGAGATCGAGCGCTTCCTCGCGCTCGTGCAGCGTCTCCCCGAGCTGACGGTCGCCGAGGTGCAGGAGCTGTCGATCATCGCGCGCCCCGGCATCCTGTCGGCAGAACCCGCCACGAAGGGCCTGTTCTGATGCTCGTGCCGAAAGTGTCCGAGAAGATGCGGGTCGGGCGGGCTTCGACCCGCAGTAACCCGGACACGCAGCCGAAGCGTGTCGCAGAGATGGCGGGTACTGTCCGGAAATACCCGCACGAAGTCAGACATGCACTGGCGTCCTCGCGAGAAGGGAGCTTCTGATGCTGTACTCCACCACCACTCCGGCCGAGAAGCGTCGGCTGTTCCGCGAGCGCCTGGCGTCGGGTGAGCTGCTGCGCTTCCCCGGCGCGTTCAATCCGCTGAGCGCCCGCCTGATCGAGCAGAAGGGGTTCGACGGGGTCTACATCTCCGGTGCGGTGCTCTCCGCCGATCTCGGGCTCCCCGACATCGGCCTGACGACGCTCACCGAGGTCGCCGGCCGTGCGCAGCAGATCGCGCGGATGACCGAGCTCCCGGCGATCGTCGACGCCGACACCGGATTCGGCGAGCCGATGAACGTGGCGCGTACGATTCAGACGCTCGAGGACGCCGGACTCGCCGGCACCCACATCGAGGATCAGGTGAACCCCAAGCGCTGCGGCCACCTCGACGGCAAGGCCGTCGTCGACGAGAACACCGCGATCAAGCGCATCCGGGCCGCGGCCGATGCTCGGCGGGATCCGAACTTTCTCATCATGGCGCGCACCGACATCCGCGCGGTCGAAGGCCTTGATGCGGCGATCGATCGCGCCAAGGCCCTGGTGGATGCCGGAGCCGACGCGATCTTCCCCGAGGCGATGCGCGACCTCGCCGAGTTCGAGGCGATGGCCGAGGCGCTGGAGGTGCCGATTCTCGCCAACATGACCGAGTTCGGCAAGTCCGAACTGTTCTCGACGGCGCAGCTGCGCGATGCCGGGGTGAGCATCGTCATCTGGCCGGTGTCGCTGCTGCGCATCTCGATGGGCGCGGCCGGCCGCGCACTCGATACGCTGAACGAGGAAGGGCACCTCACCTCGAAACTGGGGGAGATGCAGCACCGCGCCGACCTCTACGAGCTGATCGACTACGAGTCGTACAACCACTTCGACTCCGGTGTCTACAACTTCACGATCGACCACCCGTGACCGTGCGAAGGAGCAGGAAATGAGCGACCCCGAGATCCGCAAAGGCCTGGCCGGGGTCGTCGTCGACACGACGGCGATCAGCAAGGTCAACCCCGAGACGAACAGCCTGCTCTACCGCGGATACCCCGTGCAGGAGCTGGCCGCCACCCAGCCCTTCGAAGCCGTCGCCTACCTGCTCTGGAACGGTGAGCTTCCGGATGCCGAGCAGCTCGCCGAGCTCCGTGCCACCGAGCGCGCGCACCGCGCCCTGACTGACCAGGTCAAGGCGACGATCGATCTGGTGCCCGTCGAGGCGCACCCCATGGACGAGGTCCGCACCGCCGTGAGCGTCATCGGCGCGACGGATGCCGCAGGGTCCGCGTTGGATGCGCAGGCGAGCCCTGAGGAGAACCTCGCACGCAGCATCCGACTGTTCGCGGCGCTGCCGGCGATCGTCGCCTACGGGCAGCGCCGCCGTCGGGGGGAGGAGCCGATCGAGCCCCGGGACGACCTCGACTACTCGGCGAACTTCCTCTGGATGACGTTCGGCGAGGTGCCGGACCCGGTGGTCGTCGACGCGTTCAACCGCTCGATGATCCTCTACGCGGAGCACTCGTTCAATGCCTCGACGTTCACGGCTCGCGTCATCACCTCGACGCTGAGCGATCTGTATTCGGCTGTCGTCGGGGCGATCGGGGCGCTCAAGGGGCCGCTGCACGGCGGCGCCAACGAGGCCGTGCTGCACATCTTCGACGAGATCGGGGATGCGGCGAACGTGAAGCCGTGGCTGGACCGGGCGCTCGCCGAGAAGCGCAAGATCATGGGCTTCGGCCACCGCGTGTACAAGAACGGCGACTCGCGCGTGCCGACCATGAAGTCGGCCCTGGACACTCTCGTCGAGCACTACGGCCGCGCCGACGTCGCCGAGTTGTACGACGCGCTGGAGCAGGAGTTCGTCGCCCGCAAGGGCATCTACCCGAACCTGGACTACCCCTCCGGGCCGGCGTACAACCTCATCGGATTCGACACTCTGACCTTCACGCCGTTGTTCGTCGCTGCCCGCGTCACGGGGTGGACGGCGCACGTGATCGAACAGGCGGCCGCCAACGCGCTGATCCGTCCGCTGTCGCTCTACGATGGGCCTGATGAGCGCCACGTCCGGCTCTGACGCACCAGGGAATCTCTACAACGTTGTAGACTGACGCTGGAGAGGGGTGGGATCATGGCCGCGACGTTGCACGATGTCGCGAGACTCGCAGGAGTCTCGATCAAGACCGTGTCGAATGTCATCAACGACTATCCGCACATTCGTCCGACGACCAGGGAGAAGGTCGAGGCCGCGATCGCCGAACTCGGCTACACCCCGAATCTGACGGCGCGCAATCTCCGCTCGGGGCGCACGGGGGCGATCGCACTCGCGCTGCCCGATCTGAGCCTCGCCTACTTCGCCGAGCTGGCGGCGCAGGTCATCCACGAGGCCGAAGCCGCCGGGGTGGTCGTGCTGGTCGAGCAGACCGGCGCCGATCGCGCCCGTGAGATGGACCTGCTGCGCAGTCCGCGGCTCAAGCTCACCGACGGCCTGATCTTCAGCCCGCTCGGGATGGGGCAGGAGGATGCCGCGGCGCTGGACGTCTCCTACCCGCTGGTGCTGCTCGGTGAGCGCATCTTCGACGGCCCGACCGATCATGTCACGATGCGCAACGTTGAAGCGGCCAAGATCGCGACCGAATATCTCCTGAAGACCGGCCGCCGACGCATCGCCGTCGTCGGTGCGCACGAGGGCGAGGTCATCGGCTCGGCCGCGCTGCGTCTGCAGGGCTATCGAGAAGCGCTGGCGGATGCCGGCATCCCCTACGACGACTCGATGGTCGGCTACACGACGCTCTGGCACCGCGCGAACGGCGCCGACTCGATGCGCGAGCTCCTGGGGCGCGGCGTCGAGTTCGATGCGGTGTTCGGCCTCAACGACACCCTGGCGCTCGGCGCGATGCGTGTCCTGCAGGAGTCCGGCCGTCGCGTCCCGGACGACGTCGCCGTGGTGGGCTTCGACGGGCTGGACGAGGCCGAGTACTCGATTCCGTCGCTGACGACCGTCGACCCTGGGCGCGAATGGATCGCCAAGACGGCGGTGAAGACCCTGCTGGAGCGCATCGGCGCCGGCGACGAGAAGCCCGCTCCTCGCACGCTTCTCGCGGACTACCGCATCCTCGAACGCGAGTCCGCGCCCGCCCATCGCTGAACTCAGCTCTCGGTGCGGATCGCGGTCGACTCTCGGGGGACGAGCGTGAAATCGACGAGCAGGCGCTGCGGCGAGGGCTGCGCGTCGTGAGCGAACTGCTCGGCGAGCAGTCGTACGGCGGTCTCCGCGATCTGACGGCTGCCGAGATCGATGGTCGTCAGTGACGGCAACGAGTACTTCGATTCGGCGATGTTGTCGATCCCGATCACTGCGACGTCGGCGGGAACGCGGCGGCCGGCATCCCCGAGCGCTCGCATGGCGCCCAGCGCGAGACTGTCGTTGAAGGCGAACACGGCGTCGAAGCTCACTCCGCGCCCCAGGAGCTCGAGCATCGCCGTCGCGCCGTTGACCTGATTCCACGGATCAGCCTCGACGATCAGGGCGTCGTCCCAGGCGATTCCCGCGCGGTGAAGCACCGATCGGTAGCCGTCGAGGCGCTGCGCGGCTCCGCCGTGCGTGTCCTCGGAACGCGCCCCGATCGCCGCGATGCGACGCCGACCGGTGAGCAGCAGCTGTTCGGTCGCCAATGCCGCAGCGGCGCGCTGATCCGTGCTGATGTGGATGGTGGCGCCGCCGACCGGATGGTCGCCGAGCACGATCGTCGGCACGGTCAGATCGACGGATCGCAGTTCTTCGGCATGGTGATCCATCGGATTGAAGATCAGGCCGTCGATGTGCTGAAGGCGCGGGCTGTCCAGGAGTGCGCGTTCGCGCTCCAGGCTTCCGGTGCGCTCGATCTGAACCACGAGACCGTACTGCTCGGCCGCAGTGATCGCCGCCTCGGCGAGTTCGGCGAAGTAGGCCACGGTCAGGCTCGGGATGGCGAGACCGATGACGCCGCTGCGACCGGATCGCAGATTGCGAGCGGCCAGGTTGAGTTTGTACCCGAGCTGCGCGATGGCGCCCTCTACTCGCGTCTTCGTGGCCGCGCTGACGTTCGGGTGACTGTTGATCACGTTCGAGACGGTCTTCGAGGACACCCCGGCCAGTCGCGCCACGTCCTGCATCGTGGGCTGGCTCGTCGCGTGCTCCCTCATCATCGCCTCATGTTACATCGATGAACAAGATTCTCTTGACAGTGGTCGAGCCAACCTGCATTCTTGGTTTACATCGATGAACTTCATCGATGTAAACGCGCATCTGGGGACGCGGAACTCGCCAGGAATCATCGCTATCAAGGAGGACAGCATGTCAACTTTCCAGAGGAGGGCGCGTGGCGCCGCCGGTTTCGTGGCCGCCGCGGCCCTCGTGCTCACTGGATGCTCAGCATCGGGTCCGAGCGAATCCGACGGGTCGCCGACGGTGGTCAACGTCTGGCACGGCTTCACCGAGGCGGATGGGAAAGTGGTGCAGGCGATCGCCGATGACTTCAACGGTTCGCAGTCGGACTACGAGGTCAAGATCGAGGTGAACCCTTGGAACGTCATCTCGGACAAGCTGCTCCCAGCGCTGAAGTCCGGCAACGGTCCCGATCTCGTGGTGCAGACCGTCGACGCTGCACAGGGGTACGTCAAGCAGAAGGCGTTCGCGCCGCTCCAGGACTTCTACGACGACCCGGACAACGAGACCGCCACGTACCACCCGCACGTCGTGGAATACACAGAATTCGACGGCGAGCAGTTCGGGGTCCCGATGGGTTACGCACCGTTCTCGATCTGGTACAACACGCAGATGTTCGCGGATGCGGGCATCACCGAGTTCCCGGAGACCTGGGATGAACTGATCGCCCTCGCCGAGCAGTTGACGACGCCGGAGATCTACGGGCTCTCGCTCGCGGACAAGCAGAGCACGTTCCTTCCGACGATCCTGCAGAGCGGCGGAGGCGAGGTCGTCGAGGACGGCGAGATCGTCCTCAATACGCCGCAGAACATCGAAACGCTCGAATGGTGGCGAGACCAGTACGCCAAGGGGTGGAGCCCGACGAACATCGGCCTCGCCGATGCCGTCGCGCTGTTCACCGGAGGCAAGGCCGCGATGACGTGGATCGGTCCCTGGGTCGTCACGGGCGCTGAGGCGGCAGGTATCGAGGTAGGCGAGTTCCCCGCTCCGGCGGGCTCCGAGAAGGTGGCGACTCCCGCTGCCGCCAACTACTGGTGGCTGACCAGCCAGGGCGCAGACGATGACACCGTCAAGTCGGGCGCCGAGGCGTTCCTCGCCTACTTCAACTCGCACGATGCGCAGGTGCGCTGGGCCCTGGAAGCGAACTACCCGCCCAATCGCACGGATGTGAGCGTCGACGAACTGGCGGAGAACCCCCTGATCGCCGCGCTCACCCCCGAGGCGAAGGACGCATACATCGCGCTCGCGACCATCCCCGGCGGCGCAACCGACGTGAACACCGAGCTGGACACGCTGTCGGTGCACATCGCATCCGGTTCCGGTGGCGATGTCGCGTCGTTGGTGAAGGACGCCGACCAGAAGCTCAAGGACATCGTCGCTCCGTTCCAGTGATCGTCTGACCTGGCGTGGGCCGGCGAGTGCCGGCCCACGCCGACAGGAGTGCACCTCTCATGAGCACCTTCACCTCCACCCGGCGGTATCGACCGCCCACGCCCCTCGGCGGGCGTCGCCCCGAACTGCGCCGAGCTGACGCACGACGTGCGGTCAAGGCATACGCCTTCCTCGCACCCGGGCTGCTCGTCCTCATCGGCTTCGTCCTGCTGCCCGCTGTGCAGGCATTGATCACGTCGTTCACCGATGCATCCGGTTTCGGCGACCCGGCCTGGATCGGTCTCGACAACTACATCGAGGCGCTGGGCTCCGGCCCGGTGCTGCGAGCTCTGCTCAACACGTTCCTCTACGCCGTCATGTACGCACCGGGGGTGATCCTCGCGGGTCTGGGCGCTGCCCTGCTGCTCAACCGTGATGACATTCCGTTCCGCGGATTCTTCCGCACTGCGATCTTCCTGCCGTTCGTCATCTCGATGGCGGTGGCATCGATCGCGTGGAGCTTCCTGCTGGATCCGAATCTCGGGCTGGTCACCTACTGGGTGAGCCTGGTGGGCATCGACCTCGGTGACGTGTTCGGCAACGCGGCCACTGCGCTCCCTGCTGTCACGGCGATCGCGGTATGGAAGAACTTCGGCTACTTCATGGTCATCTTCCTCGCCGGCCTGCAGAGCGTGCCCCGGCACCTCTACGAAGCGGCCCGTCTCGACGGCGCAGGGCGCTGGCGGACCTTCCGAGCGGTGACGCTCCCCGGCCTGCGCAGCACCATGACCTTCGTCATCATTCTCGCGATCATCGGAGCTTTTCAGGCGTTCGATCAGATCTACATCATGACCCAGGGTGGCCCCGATCACGCCACCGAGACGCTCGTCTATCGCATCTACACCGACGGTTTCCGCGACTTCAAACTCGGATTCGCCTCGGCGCTGTCGTACCTGCTGCTGATCATCACGCTCGTTCTCGGTCTGATTCAGCTTCGGATCAATGCGCGCCACGAGGAGGAACTCGAATGACCGCCACCGCAGCCGTCGTGACCTCTGACCGCCGCCGCGTCCGACGCTCCAGCACGCGAACGCCATCGGCCGAACGCGTTCTCGTGATCCTCGGTCTCCTGGCGCTGCTGATCATCACGGCGTTCCCCGTCGTGGTGATCGCGATCGCCGCGTTCTCGCCGCAGAGCGAGGTGAACCAATGGCCTCCGCGACTGATCCCGTCCCACGTGACCCTCGACAATTTCACAGGGCTCATCGAGCGACTGCCGGTGTTCCAGCAGTCGTGGAACTCGTTCGTCTTCGCCGGCGCTGTGACGCTGTGCTCGCTGGCGCTGAACACGCTCGCCGCGTACGCACTCGCACGGATGGACTTCCGCGGGCGCGGTGTTCTGCTGGCTGTGCTGATCGCCACGATGATGGTGCCGTTCCAGGCGCTGCTGCTGCCGATCTATCAGATCGCCTCCTCGCTGGGCTGGGTGAACACGTTCGTCGGGCTGGTGGTTCCGCGCGCGGCGGATGTGGCCGGGATCTTCCTGCTGCGCCAGTTCATGATCACGCTGCCGCGGGATCTCGACTCCGCGGCGCGGATCGACGGTGCAGGGGAGTTCCGCATCTTCTGGTCGGTCATCCTGCCGAACACGAAACCTGCTCTGCTGACGATGGCCCTGTTCACGTTCGTCGGCAATTGGAACGACCTGCTCTGGCCGCTCATCATGACGAGCGATTCGGAGGTGCGCCCGCTGACCGCAGGACTAGCGCTCGTGACCGGCTCTGCCACGGCGACTGCGCCGTACGGCGTGATGATGGCCGGCGCACTGATCGCTGTACTTCCCCTGGTGATCCTGTACCTCCTGGTGCAGCGTCGCTTCGTCGAGGGGGTCGCCATGACTGGATTGAAGGGATGACATGATGAGCTGGCTCACTGACGGGAGGCTCCATTTCGGCCTCGGAATCGAAGACACGTTCATTCCGCAGTCCGGACCGGGGGAGCGCGCACTGGACGAGTACGAGTTGACGGAGCACTACGAGCAGTGGCACGGCGACCTCCGCCTCGCCGCCGATGTCGGCGCGGAGTTCGTGCGATGGGGCATCCCCTGGCATCGCGTCAACCCGGGCCGCGGCGTATGGGACTGGGGATGGGTCGATGCCGTGATGGCACGATTCGCCGAGCTCGGAGTGCGCCCGATCGTCGATCTGCTGCACTACGGGACGCCGCTGTGGATCGAGCGGGAGTTCGCGCATCCGGACTTTCCGTCGTACTTCGAGGAGTTCGCAGCGCGCGCAGCCGAGAGATACGCCGACATCGCCACGGACTACACGCCGGTGAACGAGCCCATGCTCCACGCTCGATTCTCCGGCGAGATCGGCTACTGGCCGCCGAAGCTCACCGGCGAGAGCGGCTACAACACGATCGCCGTCGCGCTCGCCGAAGGCTTCGTCCGGTCGCAGCGCGCGATCGCCGACATCCTGGGCGATCGAGCGACGTTCGTCCACGTCGACGCGACCGCGCGCTTCGCCGGGGACGTCGATGGCGGTCATCGTGAGCTCGTGGAGCTTCAGCGTGCGCAATCGTTCCTCGTGGAGGACCTGATCACGGGCCGCGTCGCCCATGATCATCCGCTCGCCAGGAGTCTGGCGCGCACCGGCATCTCCGACGAGCGTCTGACCTGGTTCCGCGAGCACGCGGTGCAGCCGGACATCATGGGGGTCAATTACTACCCGCGGCACTCCACCCAGTTGATGGAGGAGGGCATCACGCACGCGGGCGGCTTCGTGGATCCGTGGCCCGTGCACGACGACGGTGTCGCCGGGCTCGCCGAGCTGCTGCGCACCTACGCCGATCGCTACGGTGCGCCGGTCATGCTCACCGAGACGTGCGTGACGGATACGCCGGAGGTGCGTGTCGCCTGGCTCGATGAGTCCGTGGCCTGCGTCCGGAATCTGCGTGCAGAGGGAGTCGATATCGTGGGATACACGTGGTGGCCGCTGTTCGACATGTACGAATGGACGTATCGGCACGCGTCGACTCCGCGAGAGGACTCGTTGCTCACGATGGGGCTGTACGACCTCGTCGAGTCGTCGGAAGGGCTCGCCCGACGACGCAATCCGGTCGCGGACCGGTTCGCGCTCCAGGCGGGAGACGTCGAGGCGAACGCCGCCCGCTGAGGAGGTGCTCGGGGCGTCGATAACGATTCGGGCGCGCGATTGACAATCGTTCACGGTCGGTTCAGAATGTCTTCTACAACGTTTACTACAACGTTGTAGATCGATTGGGAATCGCACCGCGCTCACCAGCGGGAGCGCGCGAGGCGACATCGAAGTCAGCCCCGAGAGGACACAGCACAATGAAGTCACGAATTCTGGCCGGAGTCGGCATCGCCGCCCTCGCGGCCGCCGCACTGACCGGCTGCGCCGGTGGCAGCGGTGACAGCGGCGCCAGCAACGAGATCACCTTCATGTTCCGCGGCAACGACGCGGAGAAGGAGGCCTACACGGCTGCCATCAAGCAGTTCGAGAAGGACCACGATGCCAAGGTCAAGATCATCATGACCACGGCGGACGACTACTCCACCAAGCTCAAGGCCGCGATCACGGGCAAGCAGATCCCCGACGTCTTCTACATCGACCCCGGCAGCGTCCAGGCCTACGTCAAGTCCGGCATCGTGAAGGACATCACCGAGGCCGTCGAGGCCGATGTCGACCTCGACAACCTCTGGCAGTACGGCGTCGACAGCTACCGCTTCGACGGCGAGCTCATGGGCCAGGGCGCGATCTACGCGATGCCCAAGGACATCGGCCCGTTCTCGTTCGGCTACAACAAGACCATGTTCGAGGCTGCCGGCGTCCCGCTGCCCGATAAGGACAAGCCCTACACGCTGGATGAGTTCGTCGATGTCGCCAAGAAGCTGACGCTCGACACCAACGGCGACGGCACGCTCGACCAGTGGGGCACCGGACTGAACGTCCAGTGGAACCTGCAGCCCTTCGTGTGGTCGAACGGCGGCGACTGGCTGAACGAGGACCGCACCGAGGTCACCGTCGCAGAGCCTGAGTTCGTCGAGGCGCTGCAGTGGTTCGCCGACCTCTCCCTCGTCGACGGCGTCACCCCGTCGACCTCCGACGCTCAGACGCTGGACACCTACCAGCGCTGGATGCAGGGACAGATCGGCTTCTTCCCGGTCGGACCGTGGGACGTGCCCACCTACGAGACGCTCGACTTCGAGTGGGACCTGATCCCCTACCCGGTCGGCTCGACCGGTGAGCCGGCCAGCTGGATCGGCACGCTCGGCATCGCCGTGTCCGAGACGACGAAGAACGCCGACCTCGCCACCGAGCTCGCGATCTACCTCTCCACGGACCCGACCGCGCAGCAGTCGCTGGTCGACGCCGGTGTGCAGATCCCGAACCTCATCGACATGGCGGACGAGTGGGTCGCATCCAGCACCCTGCCCCCGGCCAACAAGCAGGAGTTCCTCGACGTCGCGCAGGACTACGGTCGCGCGCTGCCGGCGAACACGACGTACAGCGCCGAGTGGTACGACGAGCTGTTCAAGAACATCCAGCCCGTTCTCGACGGCGACCAGACCGCGCAGGAGTACCTCGAGGAGGTCCAACCGCGCATGCAGGAGCTGCTCGACAAGGCGAACGCGGACGCCGGAATCGGCTGAGCGGGTCGCGCCTGATCCCAGGCGGCCTTCGAACATCCCGGGGCCGGCATCGGCCGGCCCCGGGAACCAACCCGCCCGCTTCTGAACCATCGAGGTGACCATGTCTACGACGACTGTTCGTCGATCCCGGCTGCACCGCCGTGAGCACCTGGCGGCCGTCGCATTCATCGCGGCCCCCGTGCTCGGCTTCCTGATCTTCATCGCCTATCCGCTGATCTTCGCGGTCTACGCTTCGTTCACGAAGTGGAACGGCCTGAGCGAACCGGTCTTCAACGGTCTCGACAACTACGTCGAGATGTTCAACGACCGATACTTCTGGCAGGCGATGGGCAACACCATCTTCATGATGATCGGCATCCCGATCGGGCTGCTCCTGTCGCTGCTGCTGGCGCTGGCGCTGAACCGCAAGATGCGCGGCACCACGTTCTTCCGCACCGTCTACTACGTGCCGGTCATCTCGTCGCTCGCGGCCGTGGCGATCCTGTGGCAGTGGGCGTACAACGGCGACTTCGGCCTCGTCAACCAGGTCCTCGCGATCTTCGGAATCGACGGACCCAACTGGTTGCAGGATGCCGCGACCGCCAAACCCGCCATCATCATCATGTCCGTGTGGAAGGGCCTCGGCTTCTCGATGCTCCTCTACCTCGCGGCTCTCCAGTCCGTCCCGCGCCACCTCTACGAGGCCGCCGCGATCGACGGCGCAGGCACGTTCGCGCAGTTCCGGCACATCACGGTCCCGATGCTGAAGCCGGTGACGTTCTTCCTCGTCGTCACGAGCATCATCGGCGGCGCGCAGATCTTCATCGAGATCAACATCATGACCCCCACCGGTGGACCCGAATTCTCCACGGCATCCATCGTCTGGTACATCTGGCAGAAGGCGTTCAACTACCTCCAGATGGGCTACGCGACATCCATGTCCGTCGTGCTCGGCATCCTGGTCTTCATCGTCACGGCGATCCAGTTCCAGATGAACCGTCGCTCCCAGTTCTCGATCGAGTGAGGCAGCCATGACTCAGACAGCTCCAGCTCCTGGAACCATGACCACCGTCCTGCCCGAGGCCGTACGCCGCCGGCGTCTGCCCCGCAACCCGATCGGCAAGGGCACCGGAAACTCCGCGCAGGCGGTCGGAAGCCGCACGCGCTCCTACCGCATGATGAACGTGATCGTCACGATCGTCCTCTCCATCGGCGGCATCCTGATGGTCGCGCCGCTGCTGTGGACCTTCAGCACGTCGCTGAAGACCCGCGAGGCCGTGTTCGCCCTTCCGCCGCAGTGGATCCCCGACCCGGTGCAGTGGGAGAACTACGTCCGCGTGTGGACCGCTGGTCCGCTCGCGAGCGGCATCATGAACAGCGTCATCGTGTCGGTCAGCGTCACGGTGGTCGGTGCGGTGACGTCCTCGCTCGCGGCCTTCGCGTTCGCGAAGATGCGTCTGCCGTTCAAGAACATCGTGTTCCTCGCGATGCTCTCCGCGATCATGATCCCGTTCCCGACGATCATGATCCCCCAGTTCAAGATGTTCGGCGATGCCGGTCTCGTCGACACGCTGTGGCCGCTGATCCTCCCCGGCATCTTCGGCAACATCGTGATGATCTTCTTCCTGAAGCAGTACCTCAACTCGATCCCCGACTCGATCATCGAGGCGGCCAAGCTCGACGGCGCCGGGTATCTGCGGATCTTCTTCACGCTGATCTTCCCCGTGATCCGTCCGGCGATCGCCGCGCAGTTCATCCTGTGGTTCATGGCGGTCTGGAACGACTACCTCGCTCCGATCATCTACCTGAACTCGCCAGAGAAGCAGACCCTGCAGCTGGTGATCGCGACCTTCAACGCCACCTACGCGAGCCAGACCGACTACCCGTTGATCATGGCGGCGTCGTTCATCGCGCTCATCCCGGTGCTCGTCGTGTTCCTGATCTTCCAGCGTCAGATCATCGAGTCGGTCGCGCTGAGCGGATCGAAGGGCTGACATGAGCACGCTCACCAGCGACCCGACCACGTGGGGCGCGCGCAACGCGCACGACCCCACGGTGGTCCGCGGCGACGACGGCCTCTGGTACATGTTCTCCACGGACGCCGCAGCCGATGTCAGCGGCATCCCGGTGGGCGCCCACATGCGCACCTCGCCCGACCTGGTGACGTGGTCCTTCCACGGCACCGCACTCGGCGAGGTGCCGGCACCGGCCAGGGAGTGGAGCGGTGCTGAAGGTCTGTGGGCGCCCGAGGTGGTCCGCTGGCCGTCGACCGACGGGACGACGCGGTGGCACATGTACTACTCGGCATCCACCTTCGGGTCCCGCACCTCGGCGATCGGCCTGGCGACGGCGGAGTCCCTCGCGGGCCCCTGGACGGACCAGGGCATCGTCGTGGCGACCCAGCACGACCGCGACGGCCACAACGCGATCGACGCGGCCGTGACATTCGACCGCGACGGCCGGGCCTGGATGATCTACGGATCGTTCTTCGGCGGCATCCACATCGTCGAGCTGTCGCTCGAGACCGGCATGCGCGTGCGCGACGAGATGGGTGCGCTCATCGCCCGCCGCCCGTCGAACGTGGACACCGCGATCGAGGGCGCGTACGTCGTGTACCGCCCCGAGGAGGACCGCTTCGTCCTGTTCGTGTCGTACGACTCGCTCGTGAACACGTACAGCGTTCGCGTCGGCGTGGCGGACGAGATCACCGGTCCGTATCGGGATGCCGCGGGCAACGACCTCACCGACCCGACCGCCGAGCAGGCGGCCGTCGTCGGCACGAAGGTGCTCGGAGGCCACCGCTTCCCCGGCGGCACAGGCTTCATCGCGCCGGGCCACAACTCGATCTTCCATGACGGCGACGCGACCTTCATGGTCCATCACGTGCGCCTCGCGGACGCCCCCACTCGGCACGAGGCCCAGATCCGGCGGGTGCACTGGACGCGCAGCGGTTGGCCGCTGGTCTCCCCGTTCCCGTACGCGGGTTCGGATGCCGAGACGCTGGATGCCGCGGCATCCGTGTCCGGCCTGTGCAACGCCGTGCGCTTCGCGCCGGAGGAGGCCGGACTCATCGACGCCGAGACCGTGCAGCTGTCGGCGGATCTGACGAGCGCCGGCGAGGCGGTCGCCGGTGAGCTCGAGCTCACCTCGGCATCCGGAACCACGACTCTGGACGGCGTCGTGTTCGGCGCCTGGGATCCGGTGGCGCAGCGCCCGGTGCTGGCGTTCGCCGGCATCGACGAGTCCGGCGTCGTCTGGACCGGATCCCCGCAGGTGGTGTCATGACCGCGCGTGCCGCACGGACCACCGTGATCGAGAACGGTGCCGACGACGTGGCCCTCGGCTGGACCGGCAGGGTCATGCAGTGGCTCCGGGTCATCACGACGCTGGTTCTGGTGAACGTCCTGTTCCTGCTCGGCGCCCTCGCCGGACTCGTGATCTTCGGCACCATGCCGGCCGCGGTCGCGGCGGCGTCGGTGCTCCGGCGCAACGACCTGCTTCTCGGCACCGCCGAGGATGGTGTTCTCCGCTCGTTCTGGGCGGCCTACCGCGCCGAGTTCTGGCGCGCGAACAGAGCGGGCATTCCGTTCTGGATCGTCGGCGTCCTGCTCGCAGCCGACTTCATGGTGCTGCCGCAGCTCACCGGCCCGATCTCGGCGGCTCTGCTCGTCTTCACCGGCGCGCTGCTGCTCGCGGCCGTCGTGACGTTCGCCACGACGATCGCACTGCTGTCGCGCTACGACGACGGTGCCGCCGCTGTGCTGCGCTACGCCCTGGTGCTGCCGCCGACATCGCTCGCGATGAGCGCCGGCGTGCTCATCGCCGTCGTCGCGTGGGCGGTGACTGTCTCGGTCCTGCCCGTGCTCCTGCCCCTGGTGGGCGCAGCCATCCCGATCGCGATCGTCGTGCGTCTCATCGACGTCCGACTGGATCGCATCGAGGATGCGGACTGAGCAGCCCCAGGTCCCCCTGACCCCATCACCCGCACGCCGTGCTGCCCGCAGCGCGGCCTGTCCCAGAGAAGGAAGAAACGTGACTCAGGCACGCATCTCCGTCGACCGCGCCGCGGTCGTCGCACCGCTCAACCGGCGGATCTTCGGCTCGTTCGTCGAGCACCTCGGCCGCTGCGTCTACGACGGCATCTACGAGCCGGGCCACCCGACCGCCAACGAGGACGGCTTCCGCCTCGACGTCGTCGATCTCGTGCGCGAACTCGGCTCCTCGACCATCCGCTACCCCGGCGGCAACTTCGTCTCCGGCTTCCGCTGGGAGGACTCGGTCGGACCGCGCGATCAGCGTCCGGTGCGCCGCGACCTCGCGTGGCACTCGATCGAGACCAACCAGGTCGGCGTCGACGAGTTCTCGCGCTGGCTGAAGCTCACCGGCTCCGAGCTGATGATGGCCGTCAACCTCGGCACCCGCGGCATCGAAGCAGCCCTCGACCTGCTCGAGTACTGCAACCACCCGTCGGGCACGGCGCTCAGCGACCAGCGCATCGCCAACGGCACCGTCGAGCCGCACGACATCAAGATGTGGTGCCTCGGCAACGAGATGGACGGCCCGTGGCAGACCGGCTACATGACGGCCGAGGACTACGGCAAGATCGCGGCCCGCACCGCCCAGGCGATGAAGACCGCCGACCGTTCGCTCGAGCTCGTCGTGTGCGGCTCGTCGAGCTCGTCGATGCCGACCTTCGGCGACTGGGAGCGCACCGTGCTCGAGCACGCGTACGACCATGTCGACTACATCTCCTGCCACGCCTACTACCAGGAGCGCGGCGGCGACCTCGGCTCGTACCTCGCCTCCTCGCTGGACATGCAGTACTTCATCGAGACCGTCGTCGCGACGGCCGATCACGTGGGCAACAAGCTGAAGTCGAAGAAGAAGATCAAGCTCTCCTTCGACGAGTGGAACATCTGGTACCTCGACGAGCACCAGGCATCCGACGAGGTCAACGACGAGTGGCGCATCGCCCCGCGCCAGCTTGAGGACGTCTACTCCGTGGCGGATGCCGTGGTCCTCGGAAACCTGATGATCACGCTCCTGAAGAACCACGACCGGGTCGCCTCGGCATCCCTGGCCCAGCTCGTCAACGTGATCGCTCCGATCATGACCGAGCCGGGTGGTGCGGCCTGGCGCCAGACGACGTTCTTCCCGTTCTCGGTGACGTCGCGTCTGGCGAAGGGCGAGATCCTCAAGCCCCGCATCGACGCAGGCACCTACGAGACGAAGGTCTACGGCGAGGCTCCGCTGGTCGACTCGGTCGTCACGACCGACGGCACGGACTCGGCCGTGTTCCTCGTGAACCGCAGCCAGACCGAGGCGATCACCGTGACGGTCGACGTCGCCGAGCTGGGAGCCTCGACCATCGCCGAGGCCGTCACCGTCTGGGACGACGACGTGTACGCGAAGAACACGCTCGCCGATCAGAACCGGGTCGGGCTCAAGCAGCTCGAAGGCGCGGAGCTCGCGGACGGCGTGCTGACGGTCACGCTGCCTCCCGTCTCCTGGTCGGCGATCGCCCTCTCGTGAGCTCTCCCGCGCTGCGCCTGACCGGCGCTGCGGCCGTGGTCATCACCGCGGCCGCAGCGCTGGTCGGGTGCGCGCCGGACGCGGCCGTCGCTCCCGAGCTGTCGGGTGATCTGTTCGTCCACGATCCGGCGTACGTCGCCACCGACGACGGGTACTTCGTGTATTCGACCGGCAACGGGCAGATCGCGGACGGCAACATCCAGGTCCGTACCTCCGACGACGGTGCGGATTGGGAGTACGCCGGCGAGGTCTGGGACACCAAGCCGGCCTGGTTGTCCCAGGCTGTCCCCGGCGTCGACAATCTCTGGGCGCCCGAGCTCTACGAGCACGACGGGACCTGGTATCTGTACTACTCGGCGTCGACCTTCGGCAGCAGCACGTCGCTGATCGCGCTCGCGACGAACACCACGCTCGACCCAGAGGACCCCGACTACGAGTGGGTGGACCAGGGCGAGGTGATCGCCTCGGCGGGCACGGACTACAACGCGATCGACGCCGGCATCGTCGAGGACGACGACGGCGAGCCGTGGATGGCTTTCGGGTCGTTCTCGAGCGGGTTGAAGATCGTTCCGCTGGAATGGCCGAGCGGCCTGCGCGCCGACGACTCGGAGCCCGTGACGATCGCCGACCGCGGCCTCGCCGAGAACGCGATCGAGGCGCCGTACATCGTGCCGCACGACGGTGCGTTCTACCTGTTCGCCTCGCGCGGTTTCTGCTGCCAGGGCGTGGACAGCACCTACGAGACCATCGTCGGCCGCTCGGATGCCGTGACGGGTCCGTATCTGGATGCCGATGGGGGAGAGCTCCTCGATGACGGCGGCACGCTCGTGCTGACATCCGAGGGCGATCGCATCGGCCCCGGCGGTCAGTCGGTGTGGAACGACACCCTCGCATTCCACTTCTACGACGGCGCTTCCGGCGGCATCCCGACTCTCGGTCTGCTCCCGATCACCTGGCGCGACGGCTGGCCCGAGGTGCCGTCGGAGAAATAGTCCTTGGCCGGGCGCCGCCTCTCTGCTAGCTTTGCCGGTAGTTAAATCAGGGGTTAGGTTTATCCCTGTTCATCCGTGGCGTCAGTGTTGACGCCACGACCGCAGAGAGGCGGAGGATGGCACTGACGCAGGCACCACGACGGCGCAGATCCGTGTGGGCGCAGATCAAGACCAGCAGGATGCTGATCTTCATGTGCGTCCCGGCGATCGCGTTCTTCCTGGTCTTCAACTACGCACCGCTCCCGGGGATCTGGATCGCCTTCACGGACTTCAACTACCGCGACGGCATCTTCGGCAGCCCGTTCGTCGGGCTGAAGAACTTCGAGTTCCTGATCAAGTCCGGGATGCTGTGGGAACTCACCCGCAACACGATCCTGTACAACATCGCGTTCATCGTGTTCGGGAACATCCTGCAGATCGCGATCGCGATCATGTTCAACGAGGTCCGGCTGAAGTTCTTCAAGAAGATCACGCAGGGCATCATGTTCCTGCCGTACTTCATCTCGGTCGTGCTGATCGGCGTGATCGCCTTCAACATCCTGAATTACGACACCGGTGCCCTGAACACGCTGATCGAGCAGACCGGCGGCGACCCGATCAAGATCTACAGCATGGCCGGCATCTGGCCGCTCATCATCATCGTGGTCCACCTGTGGCAGAGCACCGGATACGGATCGATCGTGTACTTCGCGGCGATCATGGGCATCGACAAGGGCCTGTTCGAAGCGGCGGAGATCGACGGGGCATCCGCGTGGCAGCGCATCCGCTACGTCATCCTGCCGAGCCTGAAGCCGACGTTCATCATCCTGTTCCTGTTCTCGCTCGGCGGGATCATGAGCGGCAACTTCGGCCTGTTCTGGAACCTCGTCGGCAACAACGCCGCTCTCTTCGAGACCACCGACATCATCGAGACCTCGGTGTACCGGATGGTCATGTCGCAGAACAACTTCACGACCTCCACCGCCGTGGGGCTGTACCAATCCCTCTTCGGCTTCGCCATCGTCATGACGGCGAACTGGATCGTGCGAAGGATGAACAAGGACTATGCCCTCTTCTGATGTCACCATGACGGCACCGGCCGCCGACTTCTCCGACACCGGCGCGACCAGGACACTGCTGCTTCCCAAGAAGGGCAAGAGCCTTTTCGATCGGTCGCCCAAGCCGCGCGCGATCAAGCTGTCGGCGAGCGATCGCTGGCTGCGCGGGATCTCCTACGTGTGGATCACCCTGTTCGCGCTGTTCTGCCTGCTGCCGTTCGTGCTGATCGTGTCGGCATCGTTCTCCAGCGAGTCGGCCATCCGTGCGGACGGGTTCGGGTTGTGGCCGAAGGAGTTCACCTTCGCGGCCTACGAGCTGATCTTCCAGTCGCCTCGGCAGATCCTCGGCGCCTACGCCGTCACGGTGTCGATGACCGTGTTCGGCACCGCGATCGGCCTGTTCGTCATCGCGATGACGGGGTATGCGCTGTACCGCCAGGACTTCCCGTTCCGCAATCACATCTCGTTCTTCATCTACTTCACGACGCTGTTCTCCGCGGGTCTCGCGCCGACGTTCCTCTGGGTCGGACGGGACCTCGGACTCCGTGGCACCTATCTCGCCGTCTTCCTGCAGTTGCTGATGACGCCGTGGCTCATCATCCTCATGAAGAACTTCATGAAGACCGTGCCGTACGAGATCGTCGAGTCAGGCAAGATCGACGGCGCCGGAGACTTCCGGATCTTCGCGAAGCTCACACTGCCGATGATGAAGCCGGCGCTCGCGACCATCGGGCTGTTCCTCGCGCTGGCCTACTGGAACGAGTGGTACCTGTCGTCGCTGTACCTCGGCAGCACCGTCGAGTTCAAACCGCTGCAGTACTACCTGTACAACGTCATCAACACGGCCAGCGCGCTGCGCAACTCGGTGGCCGGCGCGAACGTGAGCATCGCGGATCTGCCCAGCAACACCCTGAAGATGGCGAGCGCTGTCGTGGCCACCGGTCCGATCCTCCTGTTCTATCCGTTCGTCCAGAAGTACTTCGTCACAGGCATCACGGTCGGCGCGGTCAAGGGCTGACCCGCCCGCGCTGACGTTCCCCGGCCCACCAGGCCATCCCTGCACCACCTCACACCGAGCCGAAGGAGTCTCACATGAATAGAAGAAGGATCCTCACGTCCGCAGCGGCCGTCGCCGTGGTCGGCCTGAGTACCGCGATGCTGGCGAGCTGCACACCAGCCGGCGGCGACGAAGGCGGCGAGACCGCCGAGATCACGATGCTGGTCCTGGGCAACAAGCCCACCAACGGGCGCCTCGAAGCCATGCTCGAGGAGCTCAACCCGAAGCTGGAGGAGAAGGTCGGCGCGACCCTCGATTTCTTCTACGTCGAGTGGGCCGACTGGCAGACCCAGTACAACGTGCAGCTACTGTCCGGCGACGACAACATCGACCTGATCACCACCGCCACCGACTGGCTGTATGCGTGGGAGAACGCCGAGAAGGGCGCCTTCCTGCCGCTCACCGAGGACATGCTCAAGGAGAACGCCCCGAAGACATGGGAGCAGGTGGATGCCGAGGGCAACTGGGATCTCACGAAGCTGAACGACGAGATCATGTTCATCCCGGAGGACAACTACACCCAGTACACCAATCACGGCTTCTTCTACCGCGGCGACTGGGCCACGGAGGCCGGATTCGAGGACGGCGAGATCACGAAGTTCGAGGACTTCACGACGTACTTCCAGTGGGTGAAGGACAACAAGCCGGACGCGTACCCGTGGGACGTCGTCGGCGCGAACGAGGCGGCGCTGACCGGATACTGGCAGGGCCACACCGACCTCGTGACCCTTCAGGGCGTGAGTTCGGGCATCTACATGCCGTTCCAGCTTTCGGCATCCGACCCCACCACCGTCACCTCGGTCTACATGGAGGGCGACGAGCTGCTCGAAGCGGCCGAACTGGCGCGCGAGTGGAACGAGATCGGGGTCTGGCGCGAGGACGCGCTGAACTACGACGGCGACACCCGTGAGGAGTTCTATGCAGGGCTCAGCGGTGCCGACCAGCACCACACCCAGACGTACATCGGGGCGATCGTCGACAACATGACGAAGAAGCAGCCCGGCTCCGACCCCAAGATGTTCTACTGGGGCCAGGAGAACGACAACGTCTACAAGGACATCCTCACGCACGGTGCGATGGCGGTCAGCGCGAACTCCAGCAACCCCGAGAAGGCGCTGCAGGTGTACGACGCGCTGCGCAACGACGAGGAGCTCTACAAGCTGCTCAACTTCGGCATCGAGGGCACTGATTACGTCATGACCGACGACGGCATGCTCGGCTTCCCCGAGGGATACGACCCGTCGACGGACTCGCTCGGATCGAACTTCTGGGCCGGTCGCATGGACGAGTTCGAGCCGCAGCGGGTCACCGAGGCGCCGAACAAGGACGAGATCTACGCCTCCCTCGACGAGGTCGCGAAGGAGTACCCGTACTCCACGCTGATCATCGACAAGAGCATGATCGATCCGACGCTCGCCGCCATGGGCGCGGTGCTGTCGGAGTACATCCCGCAGCTGCAGTACGGCAAGTTCGACGACCCTGCCGCCGCCATCGAGGAGATGCGGCAGAAGCTGACCGACGCCGGCTACGAGGAAGCTCGCGACTCGCTCCAGGCGGACATCGACGCCTGGGCCGAGGAGCAGGACTTCGGCTGACCCGCGCAGCCGGGTGGGCCGATCGGCCCACCCGGCTCCGCCCACTTCTTCGACGAGGGGATCGAACAATGCCAGGTATCTTCGCGGCCGATTCGGCGCTCATGCGCACGCTCACGCGCATCGCGGACGTCATGATTCTCAACATCCTGTTCATCGCGACATCGCTGCCGATCGTGACGATCGGCGCGTCGCTCACGGCGCTGAACGCCACCGCCCTGCGCATCGTCGCGGGCAACGACCACTCGATCACGCGTGACTACTTCACCGCGTTCCGGCGCGACTTCCGCCAGTCGACCGTGATCGCGCTGCTGCTCGCCGCGATCGGCGGGGCGTTCGCCGCCTGGTACTTCGTCGTGACGCAGCTCGTGACCGACGCCGTGCTGCAGTTCGTGCTGCTCGCGGCCTGGTACGTGCTCCTGTTCATCGCGGCGACGTCCATCCTCTTCGTGTTCCCCTACCTCGCCACGTTCGACGACACGACGCGCGATGTGCTCCGCAACGCCCGGCTGATCGGGCTGCGCCATCCGCTCGCCGCGCTCGCGGTGCTCGCCATCACCGTGCTGGCGATCGTGGTGACCGTGTTCTCCCCGCAGGTCACGGGCTACGGCCTGTTCTGGCTTCTCATCGGCTTCGGAGGTCTTGCCGTGGTTCACGCCGTCGTGTTCACCAGGGTGTTCGCCCGCTACACCGCCGCAGCGGTCGCCCCGTGAGCGGGGCACGGGCGCACCGCGTGGAGCGATGGCGCTTCGCGCTCGCGGATCACCGCGAAGCATGGACCAAGGCGTTCGACGACACGACCTGGCGCGAGGTCGTCGTCCCGCACGACTGGAGCGTCGAGCTGGATTTCGCGCCGGAGCACTCCAGCGGCACCGGCTATCTGCCTGGCGGTGTCGGCTGGTACCGCGCCCACGTACCGCTGAGCGCGCTCGACCTCTCCGAGGACGCGCACCTCCGGCTGTCCTTCGGCGCCGTGTACAAAAACGCCGACGTCTGGGTCAATGGCTATCACTTCGGAGGTCGCCCGAACGGTCATGTGCCGTTCTCGTTCGATCTCACCGAGATCCTCTCCTACGCGCCGGATGACGACCTCGTCATCAGCGTGCGGGTGGATCGCACCGAGATCTCCGATTCGCGCTGGTACAACGGCTCTGGCATCACCCGTGCCGTCGTGCTGGAGGTGCACGGTCCGATCAGGATCGCACCGCAGACCACCGCCTTCACCGTCGCGGACGTCACCGTCGAGTCAGCGCTCATCCGCATCGCGCAGACCGTGGTGAACGACCTCGAGCAGACGGCGACCGCCTGCGTCCGACACGAGCTGCGGTCGCTCTCGTCCGGTGACGAGCACGTGTTCGAGAAGGATCTGGAGTTGTCGGCCGGAGCGTCGGTCGATCTCGTCGTCGACGGCCGCGTGCCGCACCCCGAGCTCTGGTCGGATGCCGAGCCGTCGCTGTACCGGCTCACGACGATCGTGAGCTGGCGGACCGCCGACGGGCGGGGCCGGAGTGAGAGCACCGAGATCGTCGGCATCCGCTCGATCGTCTTCGCGGCGGACCGAGGGCTCCTCGTCAACGGCGAGCCGCGCACGCTCCGAGGAGTCTGCCTGCACGAGGACGCCGGATGCCTCGGCGTCGCAGTGCCGGCTCAGGTCTGGCTCCGGCGGCTGCTCGCTCTCAAGGACATGGGCTGCAACGCCATCCGGATGGCGCACAACCCGCACGATCCGGCCCTCTACGCGCTGTGCGACGCACTCGGCTTCTACGTCATCGACGAGGCGTTCGACGAGTGGGAGAGCCCGAAGAACAAGTGGTGGCAGGGGCACAACGTGTACCCGCCCAAGCACGAGGGATACGCGACGCACTTCCCGCTCTGGCACGAGCGCGACCTGCGCGACATGATCAGTGCGCACCGCAATCACCCGTCGATCATCGCCTGGAGCATCGGCAACGAGGTCGACTACCCGAACGACCCCTACGCCAGCCCGCTCTTCCAGGAGATGACCGGCAACAACGATGCGAACAAGCCGGCTCAGGAGCGCCTCTACGACCCGAGCCGTCCGGATATCCGCCGACTCACGACGATCGGCCGCCGGCTCGGCGAGATCGTCCGCGACGCCGACCCGAGTCGTCCGGTCACGCTTGCGGCGGCCTTCCCCGAGCTCTCCGCACGGACCGGCCTGCTCGACGACCTCGACGTCGTCGGCTACAACTACAAGGAGCAGCTCTACGCGGAGGGTCACGAGCGCTTCCCCGACAAGCCGTTCCTCGGCAGCGAGAACGGGCACGGCTACGCCGAATGGCGCGCGGTCGCCGACGACGTGCGTATCGCCGGTCAATTCCTCTGGACCGGGATCGACTACCTCGGCGAGGCGCACGGCTGGCCGGTCCACGGCTCAGGGGCCGGTCTGTTGACTCTCGCCGGCTTCCCGAAGCACGAGTGGCACCTGCGCCGCAGCTGGTGGTCGGACGAGCCGACAGCCCGTCTCGTCGTTCGCGCGCACGAACCGGATGCCGGTCGGAAGGTGTTCTGGCGGCATCCGGTCTCCCGGCGGTGGGCGGCCGGGGACGGCGTGATCGAGGTGGTCGCCTTCGTCGGCGGAGGCGATCCGAAGCTGGTCGTCGACGACGTGCACGTGCCGCTCGAATTCGACGGTGACGGCGGCTACTGGCGGGCGGTGGCTCCGGCATCCGCTGGGGAGCTGAGCCTGGAAGTGTCCGCCGCCGGGCGCGTGGTCGCGCGGGACGAGTTGCGACCCGCCGGCTCACCCGCGCGGCTGGATGCTGTCCTCTGGCGTGCACCGGAGGACGCGGCCCGGCGCTGCCGCGCCGCCGGCATCGGCATCGACGACGTCGCGCAGATCGAGTGCGCGCTGCTCGACGGCGACGGCACCGTCGGGTCGACGGAGGCGACGATCGCGGTCGAGGTGCGCGGCGGCGCGCTGCTCGGTCTCGAGAACGGTGATCTCGCCGACGTCACGGCCTACCGGAGCCTGGAGCGCCGCACGCGCGATGGACGGCTGATCGCCTACGTGCGCGAGGGGGAGCAGACCAGCGTCCGCATCAGCGGGACCGGCATCGAGGCTGTTACGGTTCAGCTATGAGGGGTGCGATGCCGCGGCGGACGTCGAGAGACATCCGCAGCGATTCGATGGTTGATGTCCTGCACGCCGTGCTGTCGGCGGGGGAGACGACCCGGAACGAGATCGCCCATAAGACCGGGTTGAGTGCGGCGACCGTGGTCACGATCGCCGGTGAGCTCATCGACCGCGGGATCATCGTCGAGACGAAGACCACGGCCGGCCAGGTCGGGCGGCCGACGGCCGTGCTCGCGATCAACGCCGAGCGTGGCCGCGTGGTCGGACTCGACGTCGCCGAGACCTACGTGCGCGGCGTGATGTTCGACGCGTCGCTGAATCCGCTGACGCAGATCGAGCGCGCGCACGATGAGCATCTGCTGGATCCGGATTCCATCGTCGAAGCCATCGGGCTGGTGCTGGACGATCTGCTCGTACAGGCAGGCGTCGCGCGCGACGGGATCCTCGGCGTCGGCATCTCGCTTCCCGGGCTCATCCAGGAGCCCACTGGCATCGCCGTGGTCGTCCCGAACTGGGAGTGGCGCAGCGTCGAACTGGAGCATCTGCGCGAGCGGGTCGGCCTTCCGCTCGTGATCGACAACCCCCTCAAGGCCATGGTCGCCGCCGAACTCTGGCTCGGTCGAGGGCGGTCGGCGTCGAGCATGACGACCGTCAACCTCGGCACCGGCGTGGGGGCCGGGATCGTGCTGGAGGGCCGGGTGCTGCGCGGCTCGACGAACTCCGCGGGCGAGTGGGGGCACTCGCTGCTGCAGCTGGACGGACGGCTGTGCCGCTGCGGGCGTCGGGGCTGCGTCGAGGCGTACATCGGTGTGCCCGGCATTCAGCAGACGCTGCGCGAACTCGCCCCCCAGCATCCCCTCGCCGATGTCGACATGCAGCGGGACTTCATCATGGCGCTCGCCGCTGCCGTGGCCGAGCCGGAACAGGATGCCGCGGCGCGCGAGACCGTCGCACGCACCGCCTACTACCTCGGTTCGGCGCTCGCCGACCTCGTCGCGATCGTGAATCCCGAGGTCATCACGCTGACCGGGTGGACGACGTGGGCACTGGGAGACCTGCTGCTGCCGCCGGCCGCGCAGCGGATGCGCGAGCAATCGCCTGGACGGGCCGGTACGGCGCTCGCGCTCGAGGTATCGACCGTGCGCGGCAACCCGGTCGCCTCGGGCATCGCGATGATCGCCCTGGAGCGTTCGCTGGTGGATGCCGGGCTGCTGACGTCGCGCATCCCTGTCGCGCTCTGACGCGACGAGAAACCACATCCGTCACGAGAAATCACTCCCTGCGTGATTTCTCGCGCAGGGAGTGATCTCTCGCCGAAGAGCCGGGGTTACGCCAGCTCGATCACGGTCCAGGAGACCGGCGGGAGCGTCGCGCGGACCGCGCCGTCGACGACCTCGACGCCGGCGAGCGGAACCATGCCGACGCGATCCGGAGCGGTCTCCAGGTTCGCCGTGAGCCGGTCGCCGCCCTCGGGAATCGTCAGGACCTCGGCGCTCGCGACCCGCAGCGCCCCGAACCCGCGCAGGTCGAGCGTGAGGTCGTTGGACGACTCGAGCGAGCGGTTCGCGACGAACACCACGACCCGGCCGGTCTCCTCGTCCCAGGTCGCCGCGGCATCCACCGCGTCCACATCGCCGTACCGCTTGGTGCTGATCTGCGTCGCATTCACCGCGAGGCGCAGGACCCGACCCTTGGCCAGGCGAGCCATGCGCTCGAAGGGCCAGAAGCTCGTCTGCCGCCAGGCCGGACCGCCCTCCTCCGAGCGGATCGGGGCGATCACGTTGACGAGCTGCGCCTGGTTGGCGATCTTCACGCGGTCGCCGTGACGCAGCAGGCTGTTCAGCAGCGTGCCGACGACCACGGCATCCGTCACCGAGTACGTGTCCTCGATCAGGCGGGGGTGCTGCTTCCAGCCGGCCGCCTCGATCTCGTCGGCCTCGACGCTGTTGTACTTGTGCTGGTCCCACACGTTCCACTCGTCGAACGAGATGTTCACCTGCTTGGTGTGCTTGCCCGCGGCCTTGACCGCATCGATCGTGGCGATGACGCCGTCGATGAAGGCATCCATGTCGACGGCATCCGCCAGGAACGACTCCGTGTCGCCGTCGTGCTCCTGGTAGTACGCGTGCATCGAGATGTAGTCGACCTCGTCGTACGCGTGCGTCAGCACGGTGTGCTCCCAGCTGCCGAAGGTCGGCATCTGCCGGTTCGACGACCCTACGGCGACCAGCTCGATCGACGGATCGACGAGCTTCATCGCCTTGGCGGTCTCCTGCGCGAGCCGGCCGTACTCCTCGGCCGTCTTGCCGCCGATCTGCCACGGCCCGTCCAGTTCGTTGCCCAGGCACCAGAGCTTGATGCCGAACGGATCTGCGGCGCCGTTGCGGCGGCGCAGATCCGACCAGTACGTGCCCCCGGGGTGGTTGGCGTATTCCACGAGCGCGCGCGCCTCGTCCATGCCGCGGGTGCCGAGGTTGACGGCCTCCATCACCTCGACATCCGCTTCCCTCGCCCAGTCGACGAACTCGTGCAGACCGAACGCGTTCGTCTCGATCGTGTGCCACGCGCCGTCCATGCGTACCGGGCGGTCGGCCACCGGCCCGACGCCGTCCTCCCAGTTGTAGCCGGAGACGAAGTTGCCGCCCGGATACCGGATCACCGTCGGACCCATCTCCCGCACCAGGGCGAGGACGTCACGGCGGAAGCCGCGCTCGTCCGCCTGCGGGTGCCCCGGTTCGTAGATGCCGGTGTACACGCAGCGTCCCATGTGCTCCACGAACGACCCGAAGAGCCTCCGGGCCACGTCGGCGATCGTGAAGTCGCGGTCGATGGTGATGCGGGCCTGACTCATTGCTCTCCTTGTGTGGATGGTGCGAGGACTACTGACCGCCGAAGCCGCTGGTCGCGACGCCCTTGACGATCTGCTTCTGGAAGATGATGAACACGATGATCAGCGGCAGGGCGGCGAGCACGGCCTGGGCCATGACCTGCGCGTATTGGACGCCGTAGGCGCTGATCACGGTCTGGAGCCCGACCGGGAGCGTCATGAGCGTCGTGTCGTTGATGACGAGGAACGGCCACAGGAAGTTGTTCCACGCGCCGATGAACACGAAGATCGCGACCGAGGCCAGGATCGGCCGCGACAGCGGCAGCACGATGGACCAGAAGATCCGGAACCGGCTCGCGCCGTCCACCCGAGCGGCATCCTCGAGTTCGATCGGGATCGCGTCGAAGAACCGCTTCAGGATGAACACCATCGCCGGCGCCACGACCTGCGGCAGGATCAGACCCCAGTAGGTGTCGATCATGTTGAACGTGAGCATCTGGTAGAACAGCGGGATGATCAGCACCTGAGGCGGAACGACGATCGACGCGATGATCACGGCGAACAGCCACTTGCGCCCGGTGAAGTCCAGTCGCGAGAACGCGTACGCGGCCAGTGCCGAGATCGCGAGGGTGATCGCCGTCACCGCCACCGAGGTCCAGAGGCTGTTGAACGCCCAGATGTAGACGTTGCCCTGCGAAAGGATCGCGGCGAACGCCTCCACGGTCGGCCCGGAGGCGCCGATCCAGGACGGGTCGCCCGATGCGGCATCCGTCTCGGTCTTGAACGCGGTGGCGACCGCCCACAGGAACGGCAGCAGCCAGCCGATCGCCATCAGCAGCAGGACGATGAACGCCGTGACCCGCAACGGGCCGAAGGGCTTCTGTCCAGGGGCGTGCGAGTGACGCGCGCGGCGCGGCTTCGCGACCGTGATCGCCTCGGTCGGAGAGAGAGTTGCGGTGGACATCACTGCTCCTTCCGGCGGCGCGTGACCAGAGCCTGGGCGACGCCGATGATGACGATGATTGCGAAGAACACGTAGGAGATGGCGGCCGAGTAGCCGAATCGGTAGCTGACGAATCCGGCTTCGTAGATGTACTGGACGATCGAGCGGGTGGTGTCGCTCGCGACGCCGCCGAGCATCTGGTACGCCTGATCGAACAGCTTCAGGGACGCCAGGATCTGCAGGATGAGGATCAGCACGGTGGCAGGTCCCAGCTGCGGGAGCGTGATCGACCAGAACTGACGCCACGCGCCCGCGCCGTCGAGCGATGCCGCCTCGTACTGCTGCGGTGGGATGTTCTGCATCGCGGCGAGGTAGAGCAGGAAGTTGAATCCGACCGTCCACCACACCGTCGCGATGACGATCGAGAGCATGTTCGTGTCGGGGTTCTGCAGCCAGGCGATCGGCTCCAGACCCATGGCCTTGAGGATGTTGTTGGCCGCACCGATCTGGGGGTTGAAGATCCAGACCCAGATCTGCGAGATGACGGTCGAGGCCAGCAGGTAGGGCATGAAGAACGACAGGCGCCACAACCACTGCCCCGGCAGGCCCCGGTCGACCAGCGCCGCCATGATGAGCGCGATCACGACCAGCGGGACGGTGGAGAGCAGTGTGAACCACACGGTGTTCCACAGCGACTGCCACATGACGGGATCGGTGAGCGCTTCGGCGTAGTTCGCGAAGCCGACCAGCGATCCGCCGGCACCCGTCAGGGACTGGTCGGTGAAGCTCAGGTAGATGCCATGGACGATCGGCCAGATGAGGAACAGCGCGAACGCGACGAGGAACGGCGCGAGGAACGCCCAACTGATGAGCTGCTCGCGCTTCACGGGTCCGGACTGGCGACCGCGGTGATCGGCGGCCTTGCCGGTCACGATCACGCGCGTGGACGAGGAGGCGGTGGTGGTCATGACTTCCACGTCCCTTCCGGGTCAGCCGGGTTCGGCTGAGCGAGCATGGTGTTCACGCGCGACTCGAAGCGGTCGATGGCAGCACCAGGGTCGTCGCCGGAGAGAAGCACTCCCTGCACGGCGGCGCCGAACTCGCTCTGGAAGTTCGAGCCGGATCCGGTGAACCAGGCGATCGGGTCGTACACGACGTGCTGGGCGGCTTCGGCGTAGTTCGCCTGCGGGATGAGGTCGTCGTACTCCGGCGACTCTGTGACCGGCAGGAACGCCGGGATGTGACCGGCCTCCGCCCATCCGAACGAGCCCTTGAGCATGTCGGCGACGAACTGGTACGTCAGGTCGCGCTTGACGGGGTCGGCGTTGGTCTGGTGCGGGAGGACGAACGAGTGCGAATCCGCGTACACCGCCTGCTGCCCGTAGAGCGCTGGGATCATCGTGGCGTCGAACGGGATGCCGGCGTTCTGCATGGTGCGCAGCTCCCACACGCCGGTCATGAACATGCCGCTCTTGCCCGAGGCGAACTCGGCGACCGCCGTGCCGTAGTCGGCCTGCGTGTTGGCGATCTCGCCGTCGAGCAGGGTCTGCATGAAGGAGAGGACCTCCACCGCGGCATCCTTGTCGATCACGGCCTTGCCGCCGACCGGCAGCTCGATCTCGAGACCGTGCTGCGCGTACAGGCCGTAGAACAGGCGCCACATCTGGGCCCCATCGCCGAGATATCCGTACGACAGGGCGTGCTCGCCGGACGACCCGGCGATCTCGCGGAGTTGGTCGAGGTACTCCTCCGGCGAGCTGGTCTCGGTGAGCGAGCCATCCGACTCGAGCACTCCGGCCGCGTCGCAGATGTCGGTGTTGAACATCAGGACGAACGGGTGCGCGTCGAGGGCGATGCTGTACATCCCCTCGCCGACGAAGCCCTTCTCCCAGATCGGCTTCGGGAACGTGGAGCTGTCCACGCCCAGCTCGGCCAGCTTGTCGAGGTCCCAGGTGTCCAGGAGTCCACCTGGCGCCCAGCCGACCGTGCGGGTGGCATGCATGATCGCGACATCCGGTGCGCGTCCGCCGGCACCCGCCATGGCGAGCTTCGTGTAGTACGGCGTTCCCCACGCGAGAACCGTCGGCCGGATCGCGTACGCGCTCTGGGCCTGGTTAACCCCGTCGAGCAACGACGTCATCGTGACGCCGTCACCACCGGACAGCAGATGCCAGAACTGGAGGGTCTGGGTCGTGGAACCCGGGGTTGTTCCGGGGGTGCAGCCGGCGAGCAGCATGCTGCCGGCGGCCACCGATGCGGCAGCGAGGAACTGCCTTCGAGACAGGTCGAGCGGGGGCGTCATCGTCACTCCTTCGTGACAGTCGTCTTGCTTCGGTTGGATCGGGTGACTCATCATTACATCGTGGTAATCAGGTGCGCAAGGTGCGAGCCGAAAACCGGCTCAGGATGCCGCGGCGCACGTACCGAGGTTCCGCTCAGGGGCGGTAGCCGGATGGCTTCTGCGCGGTGCTCGCCCGTTCCCGCAGCTGATGCGACAGCGTGAGCGAGCGCGGTGGCGCTCCTGGTTCGTCGATCCGCGAGAGCAGCAGACCCAGCGCGGCCTCGGCGAGCGCGCGCCGGTCGAACGCGATCGTCGTGAGCGCCGGGGAGGTGAACTGCGAGAACTCCACGTCGTCGAAGCCGGTGACGATGACGTCCCCCGGGACATCGATCCCATGACCGTGCAGCGTGTGCAGGGCACCCGCCGCCATGGAATCGGTGAACGCAACGACCGCGTCGAACGCGACTCCGCGCGCGAGCAGTTCGTTCATGCCCTCGGCCCCGGCGGCCATCGACCACGGCATGCGGTTCACCTCCAGGGCGCGATCGCGCGCGAGTCCGGCTTCGCTCAGAGCGACGTGGACGCCCTCGAGGCGGAGCCGGCTCGTGGCGGTCGCGAGCTCGCCGCGGTCATCCGCGCCGATGACCGCGATCCGTCGCGCGCCGCGCTCGATCACGTGCCGTGTGACATCAGCGGCGGCCTGCCTGCTGTCGATGAGCACGTGGTCGGCGCGATGCTGCTCGACCTCGCCGATCACCACGATCGGCGGAAGGCGATCCGCATAGCGGATGACGCTGTCCTCGAGGCGGACCGGGTTGAGGATCAGGCCGTCGACGAGGTGAGCGCGGGCTCGCGAGAGCAGCTCCTTCTCGCGGGCGGGTTCGGTCGCCGTCTCCTCGATCTGCACCGCGAGTCCGCGCCCGTGCGCCGCTTCGACGATCCGGTGCACGAGTTCGGCTGAGTACGCGGTCGCGAGATCGGGAAGTGCGACCGCGATGATGCCGGAGCGTCCCTGACGCAGCCCTCGGGCGCTGAGATTCGGGACGAAGTCGAGCTCGGCCATGGCGGCTTCGACCCTGGCCTTCGTCCCTTCGCGGACGCCGACCGTGCCGGTGACGACGTTCGAGACGGTCTTGGGGGAGACGCCGGCGAGCGCCGCGACATCCTTCATGGTCGCCCGCGTCGGCGTCGTCGCTCTCATGCCGGTCAGCCTAACGGCGGGCCGGGAATGTGCAAGTACAACGTTGTAGAGTAGACGCCGTTACCGGTAACGTCGGCGTGACATCGCGGCGCCCGTGCCGCGGAGCCACTCAGAGGAGAGTGACAATGCCAACCAATCAACGTGCCGGGCTCGTGTCCGCCGCACTGATCACCGCCTGTTCGGTCGTGTTCGGCGCCATCGCGGCTCCGGCTGCGAACGCCGCCGACGCGCCCGTCTCCGGACTCGTCGCTTCGTACGACTTCGTCACCGGCAGCGGCGAGAGCGTGCCCAACGATGTGCCGGAATCCACCCTGGGCGCTGCGCTCGTGCACAACGCGGAGACCGCCGACTGGACCGATGCCGGTCTGACACTGCGCGGCGGGGACAAGACCACCGGAAACTGGGTCGAGCTGCCCGATGATCTGCTCACCGGAGCCCGCGCCGCCACCGTGACCGCCGAGGTCAAGGCGAGCGCAGCGATGCTGAACTCCTTCCACTTCCTGTGGAACATCGGCAACGACGCTTCGGACACCGAGTACTTCTTCGCCTCGCTCAACTGCGGGTCTGGGCGCACGCCGCTGGCCGGCATCAAGTCGGCCGGCGGCGAGCAGTTGGCAGCTTCGTCATCGTGCGGCGTCACGGCCGACCAGTGGGTCAACGTCGCCGTCACGGCCGACGAAGGCACGCTGTCGCTCTACCTCGACGGCGCGCTCGTCGCGTCTCGGGACGTCGGGTTCGTCCCCGGCGACGTCG
This sequence comes from Microbacterium sp. STRO-1N, assembly GCF_057748015.1. Next base: position 3,447,707 of record NZ_CM173234.1, on the reverse strand, counting down.
CCGATCAGTCGCTGAACGCCATCGGCCGGTCGCCCTGGCCCGACACCCTGTTCCAGGGCGCGATCTCGAGCTTCCGCGTGTACGACCGCGCGCTCGCCGATTCCGAGGTCGCCGTCGTCGCCGAAGCGGATGCCGCGGTCCACGCCGCCGAACTGCAGGCGCTGGCGCAGGCCGTCATTGACGCTCTCGACCTCGCTGACATCACCACCAGCGATCACATCAGTTTGCCCGCAGCAGGAGGAGAGGTTTCCTGGATGTCATCCCACCCGGACGTCGTCGCAACCGACGGCACCGTCACACCGCCACTGGCCGGAAACGATCCGGTCGAGGTGGAGCTCACCGCGACCGCATCGGTGCGCGGCCAGTCCGCGAGCCGCACGATCACCGTCACCGTGGAACCGTCGACTCTGACGGACGTCGAGCGCGCCGAGCGCCTCGCCGAGCAGTTCGTCATCGCGCCCGTCGTCGCCTCCGGCGCTGAGCTGCCGACAGCACCGGTCGGCGCATCGGTCGCCGTCACGGATGTCGCGGGCGACGGAGTGACCGTCGCCGACGGCACGATCGTCCTCGCCGGCGACGCCACGACCCAGGCCGAGATCGAGGTCGCGGTGACGGACGAATCCACCAGCACTGTCGTTCCGCGGCGGTTCGCCGTCACGGTGCTACCGGCCGCGGCATCCGTCGATCTGCTCGCCTACAGCAGGACGCCCACCTCGGCGGACGAGGCGAACAATGCGGATGTGGCGCTGAGCATGCACCTCGCGCTCGCCGGCTCCGACGGCTGGGCGCCGCTGAACGACAACTACGGCATCTTCTTCCCGAAGACGTCCGAGCCCGTGCCCGCGAACGGTCCGTCCGAGGCGCTCATCCGCAGCCTCAGCGACCCGCACCTGTTCGCTCTGCCCGATGGCGGCTACGGCATCGTCGCGACCCGCGTCGCCCGCGGCGGTGCGTCCGACGGGACGCAGGCTTCGCAGGTGCTGTTCGCCCGTACGGACGACCTGCTGTCGTACACCGAGGTCGGGATGCTGGACCTCGGCGTCACGGACGGCGTGAACGACCCGGCATCCGTGTGGGATTCCGCCGCTCAGCGCTATGTCGTCAACTGGACGAGCGACTCCGGCGTCAGCAACTACACGACCTTCGCCGATCTGGCGGACGAGAGCACCCGCGGTGACGTGCGCCGCGGGACGATCGCGGCCGCCGCGGGTGCGTCGGCAGCAGGGGTCGCCGACTACGCCACCGGCAACGCGCTGCCGATCCCGACGGAGACGGCCGAGAAGCTGGAGGTGCGCTTCGGCCCGATCTCGAACACGAGCGCGAAGGCGCTCGACGGTGTGACAGTGGCGCAGGGCGATGCGATCTCGGCATCCGATCTGCCGGAGCGCGTCGGACTCGGCTACAGCGACGGATCCGAGGCGACACGCGCGATCGCGTGGAACGCAGACGAGCTCGCGGCCGTCGACACGTCCGTGCCGGGGGAGTACACCGTCACCGGAGTCGTCAAACAGCCTGAGTACCCGACTCCGTTCGCGGACGAGCGGGCCGACCCCTCGGTGTTCCGCTACGAGGCGAACGGCGAGGTCACCTTCCTGATGATCGCGACCGAGGACCTCAACCTCAACCCGGTCGATCCAGCCAACGGGCCGCACATGCCGATCCGCATCGCCGACACGATCGACGACCTCTCGGATGATGCGATCGCCGCCGGCCGCAACGTCGAGATCGACCTGCTGAAGGCGGGGGATCTGGATGCCGCGGGCGAGGCCATGACCGGATGCTTCTGGGCGCCCGAATTCCACGTGATCGACGGGAAGCTGTCGATCCTGTTCATGCCCTGTTACGACGGCGACAACGGTCGACCGGACATGTGGACGGGCCGCGCCAGCATCATCCAGCTGCAGCAGGATGCCGCGGGCAACGACCTCGACCCGGCTGTCCCGGCGAACTGGTCCAAGGCCGAGCCGGTCGTGCGCGCGGATGGCAGCATCCTCAACCCGGTCCAGCAGATCTCGCTGGACATGACCTTCTTCCAAGACTCCGGCAAGTCCTATTACGCGTGGCAGATGCTCGGTGCGATCTACCTCGCCGAGGCCGACCCTGCGAATCCGACCCGTCTGACGACGGAGCCGGTGCGGATTCTCGCCCCCGAGTACGCGTGGGACAACACCATCGCCGAGGGCCCGAACGTGCTCGAGCGCGACGGCACGCTCTACCTGCTGTACTCCGGGTCGACGGTCGGCGACACGTACACCACGGGGCTCGCGACGGCCACGGCGGGTGCAGGCGCGGACCTTGCCGACCCGGCAGCCTGGACCAAGTTGAACTATCCGGTGCAGAAGTCCGGCATGTTCAACGGCGAGTGGCAGCTGGGCACCGGCCACGGCATGTGGTCGTCCGACGAGGACGGCAACCTGCTGTACGTCTTCCACGCGCGCACCGACCACAACGGGCTGACCGGACGCGACATGTTCGTGCGTCGGGTGCACTTCTCGGCCGACGGGATGCCGGTGCTCGACCAGGAATCCGCGGAAGAGGTGGCATCCGCGAACCGGGCCGTGACGGTGACGGTGACAGTCGTGCCGGAGCTCGCGTTCTCGGTCGAGGTGACTGACCGCTGCGTAGCGGGGAAGTTCGTGAAGCAGACCGTGACCGTGACGAACTCGTCCGACGCGGACGCGTCGTTCGTGGTCTCGTCTGGGTTCGGCTCGCGGGAGCTGGGCGTCATCGCGGCAGGCGCGAGCGAGTCGGCGACGATCAACACGAAGCAGGCGGAGGTGCCGGCCGGGGAGATCATCGTGACGACGACGATCGATGGGCAGGAAGTCCAACAGCGCGTCGCTGCGGAGGCGGCCGACTGCGGTTGATCTGAACTGAGTTCGACGCGTGCCCGCGCCCGCGCGTCGGAGAAGACCCCTTCGTCGGAGGCGATTGCTGCCATCCATCCGACGGAGGGGTTTTTCCGATCCCAAGGGCGCCATGGGGGGCTGAAAGTTCTGCCGATAGTTCCGAAACTCTTGCTCTGGACTTCTTGATACCGGTAACATCCGGGCGTCGGCACAGCATCGTGCCGACGCGGCGGTCGATCATACGAAGGAGTGCAGACCGTGACATCAGCACAACAGTTCAGAGGTGCGCGAACGAGGGAGAAGTCTCTCCGGGTCGCGACCGCGTTGATGGGCGCGGCCGCGCTCATCGCATCATCCATGTCCGTCGTCGCCGCAGGCGAGGAGGCCAACGCGGCTCCGGTCGGGGCCGCGCAACTGGCGGAGGAGACACCAGCGGTCCCGGGGAACCTCCTGCCCGATGGCCGCTTCGTGGCGGACTCGAGCGGGTGGACGAACACTCGTGGCGGCACTCTCCAGCTCAGCGCGGATGCCGCGAGCGGCGCATTCTCGCTGCTGACCACAGCGCGGGAGAACACGCAGTCCGGACCGTTCGCGAGCGTTACGGGCAAGATCGAGCTCGGTGCCTCGTACCGCATGACGGGCATGCTCAAGTACACCGAAGGCGCCGATACGCAGCAATTCAACTTCACGTTCTGCCCGGCGAACTTCAACGGCTGCGCGGACTACGGACACGCCTTCACCAAGGGCGAATGGGGGACGTTCTCGCAGGAGTTCACGGCCGAAGCCCGTCACGCCGGTGCCGACTGGTTCTTCGTCGAGACGCCGTGGGGGTCGAACGCACTGCAGGACTTCCAGGTCGATGAGGTATCGCTCGTGAAGATCGCCGATGCTCCGCCCGCGCCCGAGTTCACGAGCCTCGAGCAGGTGCAGACCAAGCCGATCGGCGATCACAATCCGCTGGTCGGACACAAGTTCGGCGCCGACCCGCACCACCTCGTCTACAACGACCGGCTGTACATCTACTCGACCGACGACACGCAGCAGTACGAGCTGAACAGCAAGGACGCGAACGGCCTGCCCACGCAGTCGAACGGGTACGGCGGCATCACGCGGCTGAACGTCATGTCGACGAGCGACATGGTCAACTGGGTCGACCACGGCGCGGTTCCTGTCGCCCGCGAGGGCGGTGCGGCGCCGTGGGCGCGCAACTCGTGGGCTCCGGCCGCGATCGAGAAGGACGGCAAGGTCTACCTGTACTTCTGCGACAGCGGCACGGGCACCGCGGTGGTCGTCGGCGGCTCTCCGCTGGGCCCGTGGGAGGACCCGCTGGGCAAGAAGATCATCCCCGACACCGTGTCGCCCGAGTACATCGCGGACGGCGGATTCCCGGCCGGGATGTGGCTCTTCGACCCCGAGGTGTTCATCGACGACGACGGTCAGGGCTACCTGTACTTCGGCGGCAACTCGGTGATCGGCACGAGCCCGAACCAGCAGGGGCCGCAGAACCCCAAGTCGACCCGTGTGGCGAAGCTGCAGGCCGACATGGTCACCCTCGACGGCGACCCGGTCGAGATCGACGCACCCGGCATCTTCGAGGCGTCGAGCATGTTCAAACACGGTGACAAGTACTACTACTCGTACTCGTCGAACTTCCAGGTGAACGAGGTGCCGGGGGAGTACCCGGAGCGCGGCGCGATCGCCTACATGATGACCGACGACCCGATGGACCTCACCTCGGCGAAGTATGCCGGCGTGGCCTTCCAGAACCCTGCCGTGCACTTCGGGGCGGGCAACGGCGGCAACAACCACTCCGACATGTTCACGTTCAAGGGTGAGACGTACTTCACCTATCACGCGCAGACGCGCGGTGCGGCATGGGCCGCAGCACTCGGCACGCCGGGGTCGACGCAGGGATATCGCTCGGTGCACATCGACAAGCTGGAGTTCAACGAGGACGGCACCATCAAGCCGATCCAGGGCACTCGTGCCGGCGTCGACCAGGTCGAAGCGTTCGATCCGTACCGAACGTTCGAGGCCGAGACGCTCGCCTGGCAGCTCGGCATCAAGACCGAGGCGACCGACGCGGCATCGATCGAGTTCGCCGAGCACAACGGCGGCGGCAACATGGTGCTCGCCGGAGTCGACGACGGCGACTTCACCGGCATCGCCGGCGTCGACTTCGGCGCTGGCGCCGCGATGGTGTCGGCACGCGTGAAGCCGCTCGTCGATGGCGCGAGCATCCAGGTGCGCCTGGACGACGTCGACGGTCCGGTCGTCGCCGAGCTTCCGCTCGACGGCGCGGCCGGCGAATGGGCCGACGTGCAGGCCGAGGTCACCGGTGCGACGGGAGAGCACGACGTGTTCTTCGTCTTCGCCGCAGCCGAGGGCACGGCGGAAGGCACCGACCTCGCGCAGGTCGACAACTGGGCGTTCGCTCCGGCCGCCGTCGCACCGGAGCTGGCGTTCTCTGTCGAGGTGACCGACCGCTGCGTGGCGGGGAAGTTCGTCAAGCAGACGGTGACCGTGACGAACTCGTCTGATGCGGATGCGTCGTTCGTGGTCTCGTATGCGTTCGGCTCGCGGGAGCTGGGCGTCATCGCGGCCGGGGCGAGCGAGTCGGCGACGATCAACACGAAGCAGGAGGAGGTGCCGGCCGGGGAGCTGACGGTCACCGCGACTGCGACGGTTGACGGCGAGCCCGTGCAGGTCGAGCAGAAGGTCGCGACCCCAGCGGCCAGCTGCGGCTGAGTCCGGTGCACTCGCTCGTCCATCGACGAGCGAGTGCGTCTCGAGAACGCGTACCGTCTCCCCTCGCTCGTGCAACGAGCGAGGGGAGACGGCGTCAGCCGCCGACCCATTGGGGGAGGAGGGGGCGTGGTGTGCGCCATTTCTGTTGGGGTCCCACCAGGTGGGTCCTTGGATTTGGGGTTTGCCGTCGACCATGCGGATGTGCCATCCGGATTGGTCGATGGTGCGGTGGTGCCAGTAGCAGAGGGGGACGCCGTTGCTGGTGCTGGTGGGGCCGCCGTGGGCGTGTTCGTCGACGTGGTGGATTTCGCACCAGGTGGCGGGGACGTGGCAGCCGGGGATGAGGCATTCTTTGTCGCGCAGGATGATGGCGCGGCGTTGGTAGGCGTTGAAGATGCGGTCGGTGGTGGTGATGCCGATGATGCGGCCTTCGTCGAGCAGGACGCGTTGGATCATGGCCTGGCAGGCGATGTGTGCGGCGACTGAACTGGAGACGGGGGTGTCGGTGCCGGCGATGTGCGCCCACCCGGTGCCGGTGGCGTAGTCTTTGGCGTCGATCTGGACGACGAGGGTGGGTGCGGCGCCGCCCAGGGTGGGCATGTCGTGGTGGCGGGCGGCGATGCCGAGGGCGGTGGCGAGGGCGTCGTGTTGTTTCTGCGGCCTGGTGCGGGGGTCGATCACGTTGCGGGGGTCGGTGTTGAACGGGTCCTCCGCCCCGGACCCGGACCCGCGGCCCGTGCCGTCGGTGCCGGTGTCGGTGAATGCGACGCCGAGGTCTGCGGGTCCGGTGGTATTGGGGTTGGTCTGGGCGTCGATGATGAGTTTCAACTGTGCGAACACTTCGGGCAGCAGGGCGCCGCGGATCGGGTAGACGCCGTCGCGGAGCCGCCCGAACGTGAGCGACCGGTTCAGTGCGGCCTGCGCCTCCGATGGTGCCGGGCCGTCCGGGTCGAGGTAGGTGGCGATCAGCTGCGCGTACTGGCGCAGGTCATCCGGCGTCGCCGCCGGCCCCGCCTCCGCCTCGTCCGCCGAGTCGGTTGCGTCAGCCGTCCCATCGAGGCCCGCGCCGTCGATCCCGCGCGCGCAGTCCGCCAGCGCGGCGTCGGCCCGCAGCTGGTCCTGTCCGCCGATCCGCCCCCGGGTGCGGTCGATGGGGTCGATCGCGGCGAGCAGCCCGGCGATCCCGATCACCCCGTCCAGCAGCGCCTCCCGCAGCCCCGGCCAGCGGGCCGGCAACCGGGCACCGGTGGTGATCTCCACCTCCCGGTGCACGACCCCGGCGGCTTTCACGACCCGCCCGGCGCCGGTCGCGTCGACCCGCAGCACCCGCTGGAGGAGTTCGTTCATGTTCCGGCATCCGAACACCGCCGGAAACGTCGGCACCCCCGACCCGGCCGGACGCCCATCAACACACGCGACCGTCTCGGTCACCAGCGCATCCAACCGCCGCTGCGCCTCACCCGCGCGCCGGAGAACCTCCAGCTTCTCGGCATCCGACATCCCGTCCAGACCCGCCGCGCGCACCGCGGACTCGATCGTGCGATCGAGGTCGGAAACGACCCGATCGAGAACCGCCACGGTGCTGTTCATAACTACTATTGAACACCCCGCCACCGACGTCAAACCATCGAACAGATGATCTGTGGATAACTCGCGAACGGGGCAGTAGCGACGTCGGTCGCAGCCGCTCGCCCATTGGGCTCCGACGCAAGGTCCCGCCCGAGCGTCCATCGATTGCGCCTCCGGTGCTGTTCTCGGTAACATCTCCGGAGGCGAGGCCGACGGAGGTGCGCATGGCGAACGTCGGCTCGGACAAGCCCAATATCCGCCAGGTCGCGGTGATCGCAGGCGTGTCCCACATGACCGTGTCGCGGGTGCTCAACGATCACCCGAACATCAAGCCGGACACCCGCAGGCGCGTGCTCGAGGCGATCGAGGAGCTCGACTACCGCCCCAACCTCGTCGCCAGAGCCCTCGCCACCCAGCGCACGCGCCGCATCGGCGTGATCATCGAGAGTCCGGTCGCGTTCGGGCCCACCAGCATCCTGCGCGCGGTCGAGCTCGCCGCCCGCACCGCGGACTACTCCGTCACGGCCGTCGCGCTTCATGAGGACGAAGCGCTCTCACCGCAGGATGCCGTCGACAACCTGGTCACCCAGGGCGTCGACGCGCTGTGCGTGATCGCCCCTCGGTCGTCGTCTGTCGCGGCACTGCGGCGGATCTCCCTGAGCGTGCCGATGCTCGTCGTGAAGGCGGACGCCGATCCGACCTTCCTCACGGTCTCGATCGATCAGCACGCCGGCACCACGCTCGTGGTGGATCACCTCGTCGCCCTCGGGCATCGCGACATCCTGCACATCGCGGGCCCGCTGGACTGGCTGGACGCACGCGCCAGGGAGCGCGCCTTCCACACCAGGGCGAAGTCGTGGGGCATCCGCGAGCGTCCGATCGTGGTCGGCGACTGGACGGCGGACTTCGCGTACGACTTCGCGATGGGGCTGAATCGGCTGCCGGACTACACCGCGGTCTTCGTCGCCAACGACGACATGGCGATCGGTCTCATCCACGGCCTGCACGACAAGGGCTTCGAGGTGCCGAAGGATCTCAGCGTCGTCGGGTTCGACGACGTGCCGCTCGCGCGGCACTTCATCCCGCCGCTCACGACCGTCCGCCAGGACTTCCACGCGCTCGGCGGCGCCGTGGTCGAGATGCTGCGTGCGGCTATCGAGGGGCGCGAGATCCCGACACTGACCCGCATCCCGACCGAGCTCGTGCCACGGGCGTCGTCGGCCGCGCCGCGGGAGGTGCGGTGATGGCTCAGGATGCCGAGCCGCTGGTCGAACTCGCAGGCATCACGGTCGACTTCCCCGGTGTGCGCGCGCTCGACGACGTCGACTTCCGCCTGTTCCCCGGCGAGGTGCACGCATTGATGGGCGAGAACGGTGCGGGCAAGTCCACGCTCATCGCCGTGCTCACGGGGACGTGCGAGCCCGTGACGGGTACGGTCACGGTCGCCGGTGAGGAGCGCCGCTTCTCCGGCGTCGCCGACGCCAGAGCCGCCGGCATCGCGACCGTTTTCCAGGAGACGCAGCTGGCTCCGAACCTCAGCGTCGGAGAGAACGTGATGCTCGGGCGCGAGCGTCGCGGCGTGTTCGGCATCGACTGGCGCCGCACCCACGCGGATGCCGCGGACGCCCTCGCCAGGCTCGGGCTCGAGGGCCTCGACCCCAGGACGCCGCTGTCCACGCTCTCACCGGCGCAGAAGCAACTGGTCGCCCTCGCGCGGGCCGTCGTCGATGACCCGCGCGTCCTGGTGCTCGACGAGCCCACATCGAGTCTCGATCAGGCCGAGGTCGCCACCCTGATGCGCGTGATCCGCGGGTTGCGCGCGAGGGGAGTGGCGATCCTCTTCGTCTCGCACTTCCTCGAGCAGGCATTCGCGATCAGCGACCGGATGACGGTGCTGCGCGGCGGCAGGTGGATCGGCGAGCATGCGACTCGCGACCTCGAGCGCGCCGACCTGATCTCGCAGATGCTCGGCAAGGACATCGAGAGCCTGCGTGCTCTGAGATCCGAGCGCAAGGGCCACCACTACGCGTCGGACGGGACACCCGCGCTGCAGGCGACCGAGCTCGGCCGTCGCGGCGAGATGGACAGGACGGATGTCGAGCTGCAGCGCGGCGAGATCATCGGCCTCGCCGGCTTGCGCGGCTCAGGCCGTACCGAGCTGGCATCGCTGCTGAGCGGCTCGGCGCGCGCGGACAGCGGCGAGATCTGGGTGGACGGTGCGCGCGTCGATCTGCGCAGCCCGTCCGCGGCGTTGAAGCACCGCATCGCGATGACGACCGAGAATCGCCGTACGCAGGGGATCATCGCCGAACTCACGGCGCGCGAGAACATCGTGCTCTCGATTCAGGCGCTGCGCGGCTGGTCGCGTCCTCTTTCGCCCTCCGAAGCGGCGGCGCTGATCGATACCTACGTGGAGGCGCTGCACCTGGACCCCGCCGACCTCGACCGGCCGGCGCAGCTGCTCTCCGGCGGCACTCAGCAGAAAGTGCTGCTGGCGCGTGCGCTCGCCGTCCGCCCGCACGTGCTCATCCTGGACGAGCCGACGCGCGGCATCGACATCGCGGCGAAGATCGACATCCAGCGTCGGATCGCGCAGCTCGCGGGCGACGGTGTCGCCGTCGTGTTCATCTCGTCCGAGCTGGAGGAGGTCGTGCGCCTGAGCGACCGGATCATCGTGCTGAAGGACCGGGAGAAGATCGGCGAACTCGCCAACGGTCCCGGCGTCACGGTCGACACGGTGGTGGAGATGATCGCGGCCGATCGCGGCGCGATCGACGAGCTGTGACCGGTAACGGCGAACAACCCGGCTGAAAGGTCACGGTTTGAGCATCTTGTTGTGTTCCGCAGAATGTTCCCGGTAACATCACGGACAGGACGCCCTCAGGCGTCTTGCAATCACGCAGGGGACCACGTCGGTCCGGCCGGGGAAGTCTCGGCGTCTCAAGGAGGAGAAACATGTCCGCGAAGAAGCGCATTCGCACCGCACTCGGCCTGGCCGCCGCAGGCGCACTCGTACTCGGTCTGGCCGCCTGCTCGACCGGTGACAACGGCGGCAGCGGCGAGGGCTCGACCGGCGAGAGCGGCTCCGGCGAGCTGACCACCGTCGGTTTCGTCGCCGTCGGCCCCGAGGGTGCATGGCGCGAGGCCAACGAGCAGAACATCCAGGACACCTTCACGGAGGATGCCGGATACGAACTCAAGTACGCACCCGCCACCAACCTCGACCAGAAGTCGCAGATCGACGCGTTCACGTCGTTCGTCGACGAGGGCGTCGACGTCATCCTGCTGTCCGCCACCGAGGCATCCGGCTGGGAGGACTCGCTCAAGCGTGCGCAGGAGGCGGAGATCCCCGTCATCCTGCTCGACCGCGGCATCGAGCCCGACGACGACAGCCTGTACGTCACCCGGATCGCGCCCGACAATGTCGAGGTCGCCAAGGAGGTCGGCGCCTGGGCTGCCACCACCTTCCCCGACGGCGGCAACTACGTCGTGCTCGAGGGTCCGGCCGGCGTCGGCGTGGTCAACGAGCGCAATGAGGGCTTCGAAGAGGGCCTCGCCGACTCGTCGCTCGCGCTGGTCGATGCGCAGACCGCCAACTGGTCGGCCGAAGAGGGCAAGAGCGTCTTCGAGACCATGCTGAAGGCCAACAGCAACGACATCCAGTTCGTGTTCGCCCAGAACGACGAGATGGGCCTCGGTGCGGCGCAGGCCGCTGAGGAAGCCGGTCTCGTGATCGGCACCGACGTCAAGATCGCCACGATCGACGGCACCAAGAACGCCATGCAGGCGCTCGCCGACGGTCAGCTCAGCTACGTGCACGAGTACAACCCGCTGTTCGGCGACACCGCCCTCGAGGTCGTCGAGAAGACGCTCGCCGGCGAAGAGGTCGAGTCGTACATCGTCGTGCCGAGCGAGGCGTTCGACTCCGCAGAGGCTGCTCAGGCCGTCCTCGCGGACCGCAAGTACTGATCGCTCACGATCGCACTGACTGCCGGGGTGGCGCAGCGACCTGCGCCGCCCCGGCATCCCATCTTCGAAACTGAGAGTCAGCGATGAACGAAGAACTGCCCATCGTCGAGATGCGCGGGATCTCGATCGAGTTCCCCGGGGTGAAAGCCCTCGACGGCGTCGACTTCCGTCTGTTCCAGGGCGAGGTGCACGCGCTCATGGGAGAGAACGGCGCCGGCAAGTCGACCCTGATCAAAGCGCTCACCGGTGTCTATCAGATCGACTCCGGGTCGATCGTCGTCGCCGGTGCGGAGCGCAGCTTCGCCGGTACATCGGACGCTCAGGATGCCGGGATCTCCACGGTCTATCAGGAGGTCAACCTCGCCCCGAACCTGTCGATCGGCGAGAACGTGATGCTCGGACACGAGGTCCGCGGTCCGCTCGGCATCAATTGGCGCGCGACTCATCGTGCCGCGACCGACGCGCTCGCCCGACTCGGGCTGGAGCATCTCGACACGCACAAGCCGCTGTCGACGCTGTCGATCGCCGTCCAGCAGCTCGTCGCGATCAGCCGCGCCATGGCCATCAAGGCCAAGGTGCTGATCCTCGACGAGCCCACCTCGAGCCTCGACGCCGCCGAGGTCGAAGGCCTCTTCACGGTCATGCGCACACTGCGCGACCAGGGCGTCGCCATCCTCTTCGTCTCGCACTTCCTCGACCAGATCTATGCGATCAGCGATCGGCTGACCGTGCTGCGCAACGGTCAGTACCAGGGCGAGTTCCTCACGCGCGATCTCGACCGTCATGCGCTCATCTCCACGATGATCGGCAAGGACTTCGATTCGCTGAAGTCCCTCGGCGGCAACCGGCGCACCGCACCGCGTGATGCCGACGAGCAGCCGGTGCTGGCGGCATCCGGCATCGCCCGCCGCGGGGCCGTCGAGGCGACCGATCTCGACATCCGTCCCGGCGAGGTCGTCGGCTTCGCCGGCCTCCTCGGCTCAGGACGCACCGAACTCGCTCGTCTGCTCTACGGTGCCGACCGACCCGATGCCGGGTCGATCTCGGTGAACGGGGTCGAGGCGGATCTGAAGTCCCCTTCCGACGGGCTGGCCAAGCGCATCGCGTTCTCGACCGAGAACCGTCGCGACGAGGGCATCATCGGCGATCTCACCGTCCGCGAGAACATCATCCTCGCGGTGCAGGCCGAACGCGGCTGGGCCAAGCCCATGCCGCGCAAGGAGCAGGACGCGATCGTTGCGAAGTACATCACCGAACTCAACGTGCGCCCGGCCGACCCCGAGCGCATGATCAAGAACCTCTCCGGCGGCAACCAGCAGAAGGTCCTGCTGGGACGCTGGCTGGCGACCGAACCCGACCTGCTGATCCTCGACGAACCCACCAGGGGCATCGACGTCGGCGCGAAGGCCGAGATCCAGGAGGCCGTCGCCGAACTCGCCGAGGACGGCGTCGCGGTCGTGTTCATCTCGTCCGAGCTGGAAGAGGTCGTCCGGCTGTCGGAGCGGATCGTCGTGCTCAAGGACCACCGCAAGATCGGCGAGATCCAGAACGGCCCGGACGTGACCGCACAGGAGATCGTCGACGTGATCGCGGCGCACGGCACCGAAGCCGCCGCCGAGACATTCGAGGAGACGGAGGGCGCGGCACCCGATACGATCGCGCACACCGCAGACAAGGAGGAAGCGCGATGACCGCCGCATCCGGCACGTCGTTCTGGCGTGAGCTGATCCACAAGCCGTTCTTCTGGGGGATCGTCGCGATCGTCGCCCTTCTCGCGCTGAACCTGATCAAGGACCCGACGTACCTCGCGATGTCGGTGAACCCGAACAACGGCCATCTCGTCGGCAACGTGATCGACATCCTGCGGCAGGCGGCGCCGATCATGATGATCGCGATCGGCATGTCCCTCGTGATCGCGACCGGCGGCATCGACCTTTCGGTCGGCTCGCTGATGGCCGTCGCCGGTGCAGTGTCGATGGAGTTCCTGAGCGCCGCCGACGGCTCGGTCGGCGCCGCGTTCGCCGCGGTGGGGCTCGCGCTGCTCATCACCGGCATCCTCGGCGCGCTCAACGGCGTACTGGTGGCCTACGTCGGGCTTCAGCCGTTCATCGCGACGCTCGTGCTGATGCTCGCCGGCCGCGGAATCGCGAAGGTGATCACAGGCGGGCAGAACACGACGGCATCGAACGACGCTTTCCGCTGGATCTCGAACGGCTACGTCCTCGGCATCCCTGTGGTGTTCCTCCTGGCGGTGCTGATCGTGCTCCTGGTCGGCTGGGTCGTGCGGCGCAGTGCCCTCGGACTCATGATCGAGGCGATCGGCATCAACCCGAAGGCCAGCCGGATGGCGGGCATCAAGCCGAAGGGCCTGCTGCTGACGACGTACATCCTCAGCGGCATCCTCGCCGGCATCGCCGGAATCATGGCGGTCGGCAGCGTCATGACCGTCGACATCTCACGGACGGGCTACCAACTCGAACTCGACGCGATCCTGGCCGTCGTCATCGGCGGCGCATCGCTCGCCGGCGGCAAGTTCTCGCTGAGCGGCGCCTTCGTCGGCGCCCTGCTGATCGCGACGCTCGACAAGACCGTGCTGTACCTCGGCGTCTCCTCGTCCGCCACACCGGCGTTCAAGGCGATCGTGATCGTGGTGCTGTGCCTGTTGCAGTCCGAGCGGGTGCGCAACTGGTTCCGCGGACGGAAGACGTCGGTGCCGACACCGCCCGTCGCCCCGGCGAAAGAGGAGGTGGCGGCATGACCGCCCTCACGGTGACCGAGACCCGGTCCGAGTCCCCGACGTTCGCTGGTCGCATCGGCCGCGCCGTGAAGGCGAACCCGTCGGTGCTGCCGACGATCGCCTCGGTCGTCATCTTCGTCGGCATGGTCGTGTACGGCGAGATCGCCTACGGGCGCATCGTGCAGGCCAGCACCCTGTCGAACCTGTTGATCAACAACGCGCACCTCATCGTGCTCGCCGTCGCTCTCACGTTCGTCATCATCACCGGCGGCATCGACCTCTCGGTCGGTGCGATCATCGCGGTGTCCTCGGTGGCCGGCGTCATGCTGGCAGGTGCCGGATGGAACGCATTCGCCGTGGTCATCACGATGATCCTCATCGGATCGGCGTTCGGCCTCGTCTCCGGCATCCTGATCCGATACTTCAACGTGCAGCCGTTCATCGCGACGCTGGCGATGATGTTCCTCGGCCGAGGACTCGCCTCGCTGCTCAGCACGAAGGCCGAGCGACTCGGTGAGGAGTCGCCGATCCGCTGGCTCGGACAGCAACTGAAGATCATCGACGGCCCGAAGGTGAACGACCTCGTGATCACGCCGGCGGTCGTCATTGCCGTGGTGGTCGTCGCGGTGGCGTTCTTCATCCTGCACCGTACGCGCACCGGTCGCACGGTGTACGCGATCGGCGGCTCGGAGAGCTCCGCACTGCTCATGGGCCTCCCGGTCAACCGCACCAAGGTGCTCGTGTACGTGATCAGCGGGACGCTCGCCGGCCTCGCCGCTGTGCTCTACACGGCTCGGATCGGTACGGCGCAGAACATCACCGGCATCGGCTGGGAGCTCGATGCGATCGCCGCGGCCGTGATCGGCGGCACCGTGCTGACCGGTGGATACGGGTACGTGCTCGGCTCTGTCATCGGCGCGCTCGTGCTGGGGCTCATGAACGTGCTGATCACGCGCGACGGCGGCATCCCGCCGGAGATGACGACGATCATCACCGGCGGCATCCTGCTCGTGTTCGTGCTGCTGCAGCGGGCGGTGACGCGCAAGAAGGAGTAGCGGCTCGACGCCCGGCGCGCTCGAGGGGGGCGCAGATGGTCGCCTCAGAAGCGTTGAGACGACCATTTGCCGTCCCTTCGGCGTAGGACGAGCGTCCGCGTCGTGCGAGGGGTCGCGTTCGGTCGCCTCGCGAGGGCTGTGGCGGCCATGTGCGACCCCTCCTGCGGCTCGCGGAGACTCAACTCGCCGACCTCAGAGGCGTTCCAGCGGGTTCGCCGCGATCCTGTCGATGAGCCCGCCGTCGATCAGGCCACGGGCGATACTGTGCGGCTTGCGGTGCGCCTGCTCCCGCACGCCCGCGCCGAACTCCTCGGCGAGATCCAATCGCGGGTGCACCGAGAGCACCTCTCGGCGGAACTCGAGCGGGATCTCGGCATCCCGGCGTCCGGAGATGTCGAGGCCGGTGGCGGTCTCGAGCAGGTAGCCCTCGAGGTCGAACGCGGGATCGACTTCAGGCCAGTTGTGCCGCACGATCACCTCGTTGATGCGCCGCCGGCGCTCGGCCGGCCATCCGGCACCGGCCGCCATCGCCTCGCCGACGTGACCGCCCGCTTCCTCGTAGCCGAGCAGGTGATTGTCGAACGCCGGTGCGAGCCCGATGTCGTGCAGCAGGGCCGCGGCGTAGAGCAGTTCGTGATCGACGCCCGTGCGGCCCTCGATGACGGCGAACGCCTCGGCCCACAGCCAGGAGCGCTGCACATGGTGGCGCAGCGCAGGGGAGTGGTACTCATCCATCAGCTCGCGGGCTCCCCGGGCGGCAGGGGTGTCAGGCACGGCGAAATGGGAGATGCGCATGTGGCGAGAATACTGAATGCGCGCTCAGCGGGGCAGTGCGAGGAGCGCCGACGTCCGGCGGAATGCTGCCCCCCGAGGACGGCCACTGAACGTCAGAGACGCGGGCTCGATTCAGAAGGGGACGCGTTCGGTCGGCTCGCGCCGCGGGATGCGGCGATATGCGCCACCTCCCCTGCGGCGATGGGTCCTCACGCCCCGGGAGGGGGGCGCGTATGGTCGCCTCGTCGGGTCTGACGCGGCCGAATGCGACCCCTCAATCGCGGGCAGACCTCAGCTCGTCGGCAGCCACACCCGCATGGTCGACGGTCCGCGCTGCGCCCAGTCGTGATACGCCACGAGTGGGGCCTCCACGACGGAACCGGTCGATCGATTCCGCACCGGCACGACGACCCGGCCGTCGCGCTGCACCGGGTCGCCGGCGATCACGGCATTCACCACGTCCGAGCCGAAATCGGTCGACTCCAGCGCGAGCACCTCGGGCCCTCGTTCGACCACGACGCAGCCGCGGACGGCATCCACTCGGGGGTCCGGCTCCGTCACTCGCGGCGCGACGGGCAGGTCCAGTTCGACGACATCGCCGCGCCGGAACGCTCGTCGCACCGTGACGGCCCCCGAAGCGACGGTCGACTCCGCACCATTCACCCGCAGCGTCGCCCCGTCAGCCCATGCGGGCACGCGCAGAGTCAGCGTCCACTCGCCGTCCTCGGCGATCGTGATCCGCACGCGCCCGTCCGCCGGGTACTCCGTCGCGACGTCGAACGCGACGACGCGTCCGTCGGGCAGCGTCGTGCGCACCTGTGCCGGCGCGTACTGGTGCAGCTGCACGCCGTCATCGTCCGCCGTGGCGACGTACGCGTCCAGGCTCGCGAAGGTGCGGGCGACGTTCGGCGGGCAGCACGACACCTCGAACCACGGCGCCCGCAGGGACGACGACGCCCGCGATGACGTCGCGGAAGGATCGGCCGGCACGCCTGGAACCCGCTGGTGCAGCGTATTGGCGTAGTAGAACGCCTTCCCGTCCGGTGCGGGTGAGGTCGCCACGACGTTGAACAGGGTCCGCTCGATCAGGTCGCCGTACGACGGAGCCCCGGTGGCCAGCAGCAGCCGCCACGAGAACATCACCGAGCCGATGCCGGCGCACGTCTCGGAATAGGCGCGGTCGGTCGGCAGCTCCCAATCGTCTCCGAACGCCTCGTCCTGATGATGAGACCCCTGGCCGCCGGTCACGTAGGTGCGCCGTTCGACGGTGCGGTCCCACTGCGCACGCAATGCGTCGAGCAGGCCGGCATCCGAACGCTCGACCGCGACATCCGCGGCGCCCGCCGACAGATAGTTCGCCCGAACCGCGTGGCCGCGCAGCACCGACGCCTCCCGCACCGGAACATCGTCCTGGTAGTACTTCCGACCCCACTCGATGTCGCGCAGCGACCCTCGTCCGTGCCGCTCGATGAACAGCGCGGCCTGGTCGACGAACCGCTGTTCGCCCAGCGCGCGACCGAGTTCGGCGAGCCCGACCTCGACCTCGGCGTGCCCGCAGATCGCGTCGCGTCCGTCCGGTCCGAACTCGCGGCACACCAGCTCCGCGGCACGCCGGGCGATCCCGATGAGGCCGTCGTCGGCATCCGGTCGGGTACGCGCACGGGCGACCGCAGCCTGGAACAGGTGGCCGAGGCAGTACAGCTCGTGACCCCACTCCAGATCCGACCAGCGTGCGCCCTGGCCGGGTCGTCCGAACGCCGTGTTCAGGTAGCCGTCGGGCTCCTGGGCGGCGGCCACGCGGGCGACGATCGCGCGGAAGCGCTCCTCGAGGGGAGAGGATGCCGCGGCGTCCGTCCGTCCGATCTCCCACGCGAGCGCCTCGAGGTACTTGTAGATCTCGGAGTCCGCGAACTCCCGGCCCCGCCGTCCGGCAGGCAGAGCGCCGGATGCCGCGAGATCGAAGTTGCCCAGCCATCCCTCGGATTCCAGGCGGGACTCGATGTGCGCGAGCGTCGCCGATCCGTTCACGAGCTGGCGTTCGGCCCAGAATCCGCCGGTGATGGTGACCTCGTCGAGGCCGAGGGGTCGCAGGCGTCCGCGCGAGGGGACGACGGGAGCTGAGGTGTGGGTCATGGTCATCCCTTGAAGGCGCCGGACATGAAGCCGCGCACGTAGTGCCGTTGGAGGATCAGGAAGAGCAGGATGCAGGGCAGTGCGAGCACGACGACGCCTGCCTCGGTCGCGCCGTAGTCGACGACGCCCTGCACCTGGCCCCGGAGGTTGGCGACGGCCAGCGGCAGCGTCATCCGATTGGTGTCGCTGATGAGGATCAGCGGAGCCATGAAGTCGTTCCAGGCGGTCAGGAACGCGAACAGCCCGACCGTGACGAGGCCCGGCTTGACCGCGGGGAGCAGCACGCGCCACAGGGCGCTCCAGCTCGAGCACCCGTCGACCATGGCGGCTTCGTCCATCTCGCGGGGGATCGATTCGAACGAGATGCGCATCATGAACATCGAGAACGGCAGCTGGAACATCGTGATCACCAGGGCCACGCCGACCAGCGAGTTCTGCAGGCCGACCGAGTTCAGGATCACGTAGAGCGGGATCAGCAGCGTCGCGTACGGAACCATCAGGATCGCCAGCGTCAGCAGGAACAGCGCGTTCTTGCCCGGGAACGAGAACCGCGCGAACGCGTAGCCGCCCAGCAGCGAGATGAACAGGGTGAGGGCGACCGTCAGCACCGAGACGAAAAGCGAGTTACCCAGATACACCCAGATGCCCGCCTGGTACTCGCCGAGGGCTGCGTAATTGCCGAAGCCCCAGCCGTCGGTCTGGCTGGTCCCGGCCAGCGGACTCACGCTCGAGACGCCGGTCCAGATCAGCGGGTAGAGGAAGATCACGGCCAGGGCCGTCGTGAACACCCAGTACGGGATGCCGTAGACGAGGCGCTTCGCTCTGGAGCGGTACCGAGGGGCCGTCGGCTGGTGGTCCGGCGCGACGAGGGTGCGGGTCAGTGTCTGCGACATGGTTCTCAGCTCTCATCCGGGCGGCGGAAGGCACGCAGCTGGAAGACGTTGATGATGATGAGCGCCAGCAGCACGATCACCGAGAGGGCGCCGGCGATCCCCAGGCTGTTCTGGCCCTGGAACGCGACGTTGTAGATGAGCTGCACCACGGTCATGGTGCTGTTGTCCGGCCCACCCTTGGTGAGAATGTAGAACTGCTCGAACGCGAGCAGCGAGCCGGTCACGCACATCACGATCGTCAGCGCGAACGTCGGCCGAAGCAGCGGTACGGTGATGTCGCGGAAGGTCTGCCAGCGGCTCGCTCCGTCGATGCGGGCGGCCTCGTACACGTCGTCGGGGATGCCCTGCAGCCCCACGAGCATCAGCAGCATGTAGAACCCGGCGTAGCGCCACACGATCAGGAAGATGGTCGACCACAGCGCGCCCTCCGGCGTGCCGAGGAAGGTGATCCCCCAGGACTTCATGAGATCGGCGAAGGGGCCGGCGATGGGGGAGTACAGCACGTAGAACAGCAGCGATGCGGATGCCAGACCCAGCGCGCTCGGAATGAGGAACGCGGTGCGCAGGAACCCCTTCCAGCGGGTGGATTCCTGGACGAGTAGTGCGAGCCCGAGACCGAGGCCGATCAGCAGCACGGTCGCGATCAGGGTGTACTTCAGGGTGAACCAGATCGAGTCCCAGAACAGCCGGTGAGTGACGGCATCCACGTAGTTGTCGGGGAAGTTGACGCCCTGGTTGCCGCTCAGCAGCGGCCAGTCGGATGCCGACATCTGGAAGACGAGCACCAGCGGCACGATGAACAGGAGAGCGACGAAGATCGCCGTCGGGGCGGCGTACAGCCAGCCCTGCACGGGGCCGCCGTACCCGGTGCGCGAGCGCCGGCGGCCCCTGGGGAGTGCGGTCGAAGCCATGGTCACTGCGAGAGGATCGCGGTGATCTCGTCGTTGTCGGCGTCGACCGAGTCGGTGCCCTTGAGGACCGCGTTGCGCACGAGGTTCAGCCACGGGCTGCCGGGCGCGTTGAACGCCTGCTGGAAGTTGATCGCCACCGGGGTGTCGCCTTGAGCAGCCACCTCGTTGATCGTCACCAGACGCGGGTCGGCTGCGGCGTACTCGTTGTCGGCGAGGTCGCCGCGGGAGACGGCGTTGCCGTCCTGCGCGAGAACCTCGACCTGCGCTTCCTCCGACATCATCCAGTTCAGGAAGTTCCACGCCTGCGGGGACTGCTCCGAGTCCTTCGAGATGCCGATGCCGTCGCCGCCGACGAACGTGGACGCTCCGCCGTCGACGCCGGGCAGACCTGCCACGCCCGCGTCGAACTCGAGCGTGGGCAGCAGCGTCGCGGGGAACGGCATGACGCCGACCTTGCCCTCGCTGAACGCGGCGGTCCAGGTCGGACCCGCCTCATCCGTGGAGCTCGGCAGGATCGCGCCGGCTTCCTGAAGGCCGGCCCAGGTGTCGTAGACCTCCTGCGCGGCGTCTCCGTTCAGGAGCGACTCGGTTCCGTCTTCGCTCATGACCTCCTCGCCGGATGCCCAGATCGAGGGGAACCACGTGAACACGAGGCATCCGCCGCAGTTCAGACCCGTGGCAGTGCCGTACGTGTCCGGCTTGTCCAGCGCCTGCACGGTCTGGGCGGCGGCCGCGAACTCTTCGAGCGTCGCCGGTGCCTTCTCGGGGTCGAGGCCGGCCTCGGCGAAGAGCTCCTTGTTCCAGAACAGCATGGACAGATCGAGCACGAACGGCAGCACGTGCTCCTTGTCCTCGTAGGTGCCGGCGGAGAGGTGGCCCTCGTTGATCGAGTCCTTGAAGTCGAGGCCGTCGACCTGCTCGCTGATGTCGGCGAACAGCCCCTGCTGCACCCAGTTCGGCACATAGACGATGTCGGCCGCGAACAGATCGGGCAGTCCGCCCGACCCGGCCGCCGCGCCCACCTTGGCGACGTAGTCGTCGTTCGGGACGACCGTGAGCTCGACCTGGTTCTCGTGCGTCTCGTTGTACGCGTCGACCAGGAGCTTGGCCTGATGCTCCAGGGGAGCACGGGTCCACAGAGTCAGCGTCGACCCGTCGTCCACGCCCTCCGCGGGGATGGGTTCGGCCGGGCCCTGCGGGTCGCCACCGCTCGCGCAGGCGGCGAGCGAGCCGACCAGTGCTGCGGCAGTGGCGAAGGCGATGGCCGCACGTCTGATCGTGCGGCGTCGGGGGGTGTGCATGGGTGTGCCTCCTCGGCTCTTCCTCGAGCGGTTCGAGCGGATGCTGTCGATGGATTCCGGAGCCGGATCGAAAATCACCGAAACCCCTTTCGAAAAGGTATACCGTGTGAGTCATCGGGTGGTCAAGAGGTTGTCCGATAACCTTTCAGCAACAGGTCGGCACGCAGGAGGATGCGGTGGCAGCAGGCGAGAGCGCGGCGAAGGCCGCGACGCTCAATGACGTCGCGCTGCGTGCCGGCGTCTCGATCGCCACGGCATCCAAAGCGCTCAACGACCGCGGCGATGTCGCAGCCGCGACCCGCGCCCGAGTGCTCGCGGCGGCTGAGGAGCTGGCGTTCACCCCCAACGCGATGGCGAGGGGCCTGCTGGCGGGGCGAACCGGGACCGTCGGTCTGCTCACGAGCGATCTCGAGGGCCGGTTCATGCTGCCGATCCTCATGGGGGCGGAGGACGCGTTCGGCGCAGGACGGATCAACGTCTTCCTGTGCGATGCGCGCGGCGATGCGATCCGCGAGCAGCATCACCTCCGCGAACTGCTCAGCCGACGCGTCGACGGGATCATCGTCGTCGGCCGGCAGACCGACCCGCGACCCTCACTGGGGCAGGGCATCCCTGTGCCGGTGGTCTACGCCTACGCCCCATCGGACGATCCGCGCGACCTGTCGCTTACGCCGGACAACGTCGAGGGCGGCCGGCTCGCGGTCGAGCATCTGCTCGCGTGCGGGCGACGGCGCATCGCGCACATCTCCGGCGACCCCTCGTACGCGGCGGCGCAGGACCGCCTGACGGGGGCGCGGGAGGCGCTCGCCGATGCCGGGCTCGAGCTCGTCGGAGCGCCGATGTTCTCGGAGTGGAGCGAGCACTGGGGGCGGGATGCCGCGGCGCTGCTGCTGCAGCGGCATCCGGACATCGATGCAATCTTCTGCGGGTCGGATCAGATCGCGCGCGGCGCGCTCGATTCAGCGCGCGACCTCGGGCGGTCCGTGCCCGACGACCTCGCCGTCATGGGCTACGACAACTGGGAGGTCCTCGCGACCAACTCCCGACCCGAGCTCACGAGCATCGACGCCAACCTGCAGCAGCTCGGCCGTCAGGCGGCGCAGCGCGTGTTCGACGCGATCGACGGCGTGGACATCGGTTCAGGGACGCGGACCCTGCCGGTGCGGCTGATGATCCGCGGGTCGACGATCGCCCGGCGGTAGGACGGGGCCGCGCCGCGTCGGTGCCTCACACGTGGTCGCGCCAGGAATGCTGCGGGTCGAAGCCCAGTACGCGCCGCGCCTTCTCGATCGAGAGCAGGGTCTCGTTGGGCCCGACCTCCCGGGTCACCGGCACACCGGGGAACACTTCGGCGATGAGCTCGGCATTCGGGCGTGACATCACGGTGTCGGCGGCCGCGATGATGAACCGGTCGAACCCGGGCGCGGCGACCTCCAGCGCGCGCTGCACGGCCTGCGCCCCGTCGCGGGCGTCGATGTAGCCCCAGAGGTTCCACTTGCGCCGCAGGGCGTCGTCATCGAAGGACGGGAAGTCCGCATAGTCCTCCGGATCCATCACGTTCGAGAAGCGCAGGGCGGTGATCGAGACATCCGGATGCCAGCGCACGAGCTCGGTCGCCAGCTGCTCCTCGAGCGTCTTCACCAGCGAGTACACGGACTCCGGGCGCGCCGGATACTCCTCGTCCACCGGGATGTACGGCGGTGGCACGTCGAACGGCAGCCCGAGCACGGTCTCGCTGGACGCGTAGACGATGCGCCGGATGCCGAGGCGCACCGCAGCCCAGAACACGTTGAACGTCGCCGGCATGTTGTTGTGGAACGTCGCGACATCGCTGCGGATGCCTGGCGCGGGGATGGCGCCCAGATGCACGACCGCGTCGATGCCGTCGTGCCGATCGCCGACCGCCGTGAACGCGTCGACGACCTGCCCGTAGTCGGTCAGATCCACCTGGACGAAGTCGGGGCCGCGGGTGCCCGCGACATCCATGCCGATGACGTCGTAGCCGCCTGCCCGCAACTCGCGTGCGACGACGCGGCCGAGCTTTCCGGATGATCCGGTGAGTGCGATGCGCATGCGTCCAGAGTGCCACGACCCGCCGCCTCACGGCGACGGCCCTAGACTCATCGCGATGAGCGAGACGAGAACCGACGGCACCCGCACGGTCGGCGTGCGCGAGGTCGCCGCGCTCGCCGGAGTCTCCCGGCAGACCGTCTCCCGGGTCCTCAACGACCACCCCGAGGTCGCGGCGAGCACCCGCGAACGCGTGCTCGCCGCGATGGACGAGCTCGGCTATCGGATGAACAACGCCGCCCGCGCCCTGGGCACGCGGCGCACGCGCACCCTCGGCATCCTGGCCTCCGACGCCCTGCAGTACGGGCCGTCTCGCAGCATCGCGGCCATCGAGTCCAGCGCACGCGAGGCGGGGTATTGGGTGAGCGCGGCCTTCGCGGATGCCGCGGACGATGCGGCCGTCGCCTCCGCCGTCGACCACCTGATCGCGCAGGGCGTCGAGGGCATCGTGGTCGTCGCGCCGCACGCCAGGACGCTCGTCGCCCTCGACATCTCGCGAATCGGCATCCCCGTCGTCACGCTGCACTCCGCCGGTCGCGGTGCCCGCGGCCTCTCGGTCGACCATGCCGCCGGCGCCCGGCTCGCCGTCGCTGCGCTGGCGGATGCCGGGCACACCCGCATCGCGCATCTGGCCGGTCCGACGGACTGGCTCGAGGCGGAGTCGCGGGTGGAGGGGTTCCAGGCCGAGCTCGCGGACCGCGGCCTGCCCGCCGGCCCCGTACTGGTGGGCGACTGGACGGCCCGCTCCGGATACGACGCTGCCGGCGAGATCCGCGCCGCAGGCGTGACGGCCGTGTTCGCGGCCAACGACCAGATGGCGCTCGGGCTGCTGACCGGGCTGCGCGAGGCCGGGCTCGATGTGCCGGGCGACGTCAGCGTCGTCGGCTTCGACGACATCCCCGACTCGGCGTACTACTGGCCGCCGCTGACGACGGTTCGGCAGGACTTCGGCGAGCTCGCCCGCCGTGCGGTCGCGACGCTGATCTCCGGGGCGGATGCCGCGGCATCCGATCTCGCACCCGTCGCGCCGGTCCTCGTGCCGCGTGCATCCGTCGCGCCCCCGCGGTGAGCACCGGCCCACCGCCTTGACGCCGTCACCCCCGCATGGGACACTGCTGTGACCGGTCACAGTGACCGGCGAATCCGCCGCATGATGAGGTATCCGTGAGCAACGAAGCCCCTGTCTTCGCCCCTGAGATCGAAGCCGCCATTCAGACCGTCCGGGAGGACGTCGCCCGACTGCACGGAGAACTGGTCCGGTACGAGCTGATCGTGTGGACGGGAGGCAACGTCTCCGGCCGCGTCCCCGGTGCCGATCTGTTCGTGATCAAGCCGTCCGGCGTGAGCTACGACGACCTGACGCCCGACAACATGATCCTGTGCGACCTGGACGGCAATGTCATCCCCGGCTCCGCCGGCAGCGACCGGAGCCCCTCCAGCGACACCGCGGCGCACGCCTACGTCTACCGCCACATGCCCGACGTCGGCGGCGTCGTGCACACCCACTCGACCTTCGCCGTCGCGTGGGCCGCACGCGGTGAGGAGATCCCCTGCGTCATCACGGCCATGGCCGACGAGTTCGGCGGTCCCATCCCGATCGGGCCGTTCGCGATCATCGGCGACGACTCCATCGGCCGCGGCATCGTGCAGACCCTCACCGGACACCGCTCGCGCGCCGTCCTCATGCAGAACCACGGACCGTTCACGATCGGCGTCGATGCGAAGGATGCCGTCAAGGCCGCCGTCATGGTCGAGGACGTCGCGCGCACCGTGCACCACGCCCGCGAGGCCGGCCCGCTGATCCCGATCCCGCAGGAAGCGATCGACAGCCTGTTCAACCGGTACCAGAACGTGTACGGCCAGAACTCGGACGCCCGCCGATGACCGCGCGCGACGACCTCCTCGAGGGGCGCACGAGCCTGGGCATCGAGCTCGGATCGACCCGCATCAAGGCGTGCCTGATCGGCTCCGACGCCACCGAGGTCCTCGCCACGGGGTCGTTCTCGTGGGAGAACCGCCTCGAGGACGGCCTCTGGACCTACGCGATCGACGAGGTGTGGCAGGGCCTGCAGGCCGCGTTCGCCGACCTCGTCGCCGACGCGCACGACCGCTACGGCGTGAAGCCCGCGACCTTCGGCGCCATCGGCATCTCGGCCATGATGCACGGCTACCTCGCCTTCGACGAGGCCGGCGACCTGCTCGTCCCGTTCCGCACCTGGCGCAACACGAACACGGGTGTCGCGGCCGCCGAGCTGACCGAGCTGCTGGGCGTGAACATCCCGCTGCGCTGGTCGATCGCGCACCTGCACCAAGCCGTCACGGATGCCGAGGCGCACGTCCCGCAGCTCGACTTCGTCACGACCCTCGCCGGCTACGTGCACTGGAAGCTCACCGGCGAACGGGTCCTGGGCGTCGGCGACGCCTCGGGGATGTTCCCGATCGACTCGGCCACCGGCGACTACGACTCCCGCATGATCGCGGCCTACGACGAGCGCGCCGCCGACCGGCTTCCGGCTCCGGTGACGAACCTGCTCCCCGCCGTGCTCTCCGCCGGCGCTGCGGCCGGAACGCTGACGGCCGAGGGTGCGGCCCTGCTCGATCCGACCGGAGCGCTGCAGCCCGGCATCCCGCTGTGCCCGCCCGAGGGCGACGCCGGAACAGGCATGGTCGCGACCAACTCGGTCGCCCCCAGGACCGGCAACGTGAGCGCAGGCACGAGCATCTTCGCGATGGTCGTGCTCGAGCACCCGCTCGCCGAGGTCCACCACGAGCTGGACCTCGTCACGACTCCCGCCGGCGACGCCGTCGCCATGGTGCACTGCAATAACGGCGCCAGCGAACTGGCCGCCTGGGCGGGGCTCTTCACGCGCTTCTCGGCCGCGGCGGGACAGCCGCTGGACGACGATGGCGTGTTCGACACCCTCTTCCGCGAAGCGCTCGAAGGCGAGGCGGATGCCGGCGGCCTGATCGCGTACAACCACCTCGCAGGTGAGCCGATCGCCGGCCTCACCGAGGGGCGGCCGCTGTTCGTGCGCACGCCGGACAGCGCCTTCACGCTGGCCAACTTCATGCGCGCGCAGCTGTACGGCGTCTTCGGAACGCTCGCGCTGGGCATGCAGGTGCTCGCCGCCGAGGGCGTTGGACTGGACCGCATGTTCGCGCACGGCGGCATGTTCCGCACCGCTGGTGTCGCCCAGCGCTTCCTCGCCGGAGCGCTGAACGCCCCCGTTGCCGTGGGAGAGCTCGCCAGC
The DNA here is from genome assembly GCF_057748015.1 of Microbacterium sp. STRO-1N. Next base: position 3,421,447 of record NZ_CM173234.1, on the reverse strand, counting down.
GAGGGCGGGGCGTGGGGCATCGCGGTGCTCGCGTCGTACCTCGCGCACGCACAGGACACCGACCTGGGCACGTTCCTCGACGAGAGCGTGTTCGCCTCGGCATCCCTCTCCACAGCCGACCCCGACCCGGCTGACGTCGCCGGATTCACCACCTACCTCGACCGCTACCGGGCGGGTCTGGCCATCGAGGCCGCCGCCACCGAGAACCTCTGAAGGATCTGACATGCCGAAGCTCACCACCTCCCTCGACGGCTACGAGGTCTGGTTCCTCACCGGAAGCCAGCACCTGTACGGACCCGAGACGCTCGCGCAGGTCGCCGAGCAGTCCCAGCAGATCGCTTCGCTTCTGGATGCCGCGGGCGACGTCCCTGTGAAGATCGTCTGGAAGCCGGTGCTGACCGACTCCGCCGCGATCAAGAAGGCAGCCCTCGAGGCCAACGCCGACGACAACGTCATCGGCCTCGTCGCCTGGATGCACACGTTCAGTCCCGCGAAGATGTGGATCGCCGGCCTCGACGCGCTGCAGAAGCCGCTCGCGCACCTGCACACGCAGGCCAACGTCGAGCTCCCCTGGGCCGACATCGACTTCGACTTCATGAACCTGAACCAGGCCGCGCACGGCGACCGCGAGTTCGGCTACATCCAGACCCGACTGGGCGTCCCGCGCAAGACGATCGTCGGACATGCATCCGACCCGCGCGTGCAGCAGGAGCTCGGCACCTGGCAGCGCGCCGCGGCCGGCCTCGCCGCCTCGCGTTCGCTCAAGCTCGCCCGCTTCGGCGACAACATGCGCTTCGTCGCCGTCACCGAGGGCGACAAGACCGAGGCCGAGCTGCGCTTCGGCGTCCAGGTCAACACCTGGGGCGTCAATGAACTGGCCGAGGCGGTCGACGCGGCATCCGAGTCCGACATCGACGCCCTCGTCGCCGAGTACGAAGAGCTCTACGAGGTCGTCCCCGAGCTGCGCAAGGGCGGCGAGCGGCACCAGTCGCTGCGCGACGGCGCGGCGATCGAGATCGGCCTGCGCTCGTTCCTGGAGGAGGGCGGCTTCGGCGCCTTCACGACGTCGTTCGAGGACCTGGGCGACCTCAAGCAGCTGCCGGGTCTCGCGGTCCAGCGCCTGATGGCCGAGGGCTACGGCTTCGGCGCCGAGGGCGACTGGAAGACCGCCGTCCTGGTCCGCATCGCGAACGTGATGGGTGCCGGCCTTCCCGGTGGCGCGAGCCTCATGGAGGACTACACCTACGACATGACCCCGGGTGACGAGCTGATCCTCGGCGCGCACATGCTCGAGGTGTCGCCGTCGCTGACCACGGCCAAGCCGACGCTCGAGATCCACCCGCTGGGCATCGGCGGCAAGGACGACCCGGTCCGCCTGGTCTTCACCGCGGATGCCGGGCCAGCCGTCGTCGTCGCCATGAGCGACATGCGCGACCGGTTCCGCCTGACGGCCAACGTCGTCGAGAACGTCGAGCCGCGCGCCTCGCTGCCCAAACTCCCCGTCGGCCGGGCCGTCTGGAAGCCGGCGCCGGACTTCAACACGAGCGCGGCCGCCTGGCTGACCGCCGGGGCTGCACACCACACCGTGATGTCGACGGCGGTGGGGCTCGAGGCCTTCCGCGACTTCGCCGAGATGGCCGAGGTCGAGCTGCTCGTCATCGACGAGGACACCACGCTGGTCGAGTTCCAGAAGCAGGTCCGCTGGAACCAGGCGTACTACCGTCTCGCGCAGGGGCTGTGATGTCGGCGGCCGCGGAACAGGTCTCCGGCGCGCAGTTCGAGATCGCCGCGCACGGCTACCGCGCGGTCATCGCGTCGGTCGGCGCCTCGCTGCGCGTGCTCGCGTTCGAGGGGCGCGACCTCGTCGTGCCGTTCGAGGCGGACGAGGTGCGCCCCGGATACCGCGGGACGACGCTCGCTCCGTGGCCGAACCGCATCGTCGACGGCCGCTACTCGTTCGCAGGCGTCGAGTACCAGCTCGCCCTGACCGAGCCAGGCCGTGGCCAGGCGCTGCACGGCCTGCTGTCGTGGGCGGACTTCCGCCCGCAGGTCGTCGAGGCCGACCGGGTCGTGCTCGTCGCCGTCATCCAGCCGCAAGACGGGTATCCCTTCCGCGTCGAGGTCTCCAGCGAATACGCGGTCGACGCCGACGGCCTGCAGCAGACGGTCACGGCCCGCAACCTCGGTGCGGATGCCGCGCCGTGGGGCACGGGACCGCACCCGTACCTCGTGGCCGGCCCCGGCCGCGTGGACGCGTGGACGTTCGCGCTTCCGGCATCCGAAGTCCTGACGGTGACGCCCGACCGGCTCAGCCCGGTCGCGGTCGAGCCGGTGACGGATCACCCGGAGTGGGACTTCCGGTCCGCGCGGGAGATCGGCGACGTGTTCATCGACCACGCGTTCACGTCGCTGTCGTACGAGGAGGGCATCTCCGAGGTGCGCCTCACCACGGCCGACGGCACCGGCGTCGCGATGCGCTGGGACGAGGCCTGCCCGTGGGTGCAGGTGCACACCGCCGACACCGGCATCGATGCGACTCATCGGATCGGCCTGGCGGTCGAGCCGATGACCTGCCCGCCGGACGCCTTCAACTCCGGCGTCGACCTCGTCGTGCTCGAGCCGGGTGCGTCGCACGCGGCATCCTGGCGGATCGCAGCGCTGTGACCGTGTCGCGACCGCCGATGGGGTGGAACAGCTGGGACTGCTACGGCACCACTGTCACCGAGGCTGAAGTCATCGCCAACGCCGAGTTCATGGCCGAGCACCTGCTGCGCTTCGGCTGGGACACGATCGTCGTCGACATCGACTGGGCCGATCCCACCGCGCGGTCGCACGGCTACAACGCCGACGCGCCGCTCCACCTCGACGCGCACGGCCGGCTGATCCCCGACCCGGAGCGCTTCCCGAGCTCAGCCGGTGGGGCGGGCTTCGGCCCTCTCGCCGCGCGCGTGCACGAGCTCGGCCTGCGCTTCGGCATCCACACGATGCGGGGCATCCCGCGGCGGGCGGTCGCGCAGGATCTGCCGATCCTCGGCACCGACGTGCGGGCATCCGAGGTCGCGGACTCGACCAACGTGTGCGAGTGGAACCCCGACATGCTCGGCCTCGACCCCCCGGCGGCGCAGGCGTACTACGACTCGACCCTCGCGCTGTACGCCGAGTGGGGCGTCGACTTCATCAAGGCAGACGACATGCTGTGGCCGTACCAGGCGGCGGATGTAGCGGCGTATGCGGCGGCGATCACGGCGTCCGGCCGGGACATCGTCCTGAGCCTGTCGCCCGGGCGCGACCTGTCGCTCGAGCGGCTGGATCACCTTCGCGAGCACGCCGACATGTGGCGCATCTGCGACGACCTGTGGGACCAGTGGTCGGATGTCGAGGCGAACTTCGCCCGCTTCGCACGGTGGGCGCCGTTCGCGGGGCCCGAAGGCTGGCCGGACGGCGACATGCTGCCGCTCGGCCGCATCGGCATCCGCGCCGAGCGCGGCGAGCCGCGCGACGACCGGCTCACGCCCGACGAGCGTGTGGCGCTCCTGACGCTGTGGATCATCGCCCGCTCGCCGCTCATGATCGGTGGCGACCTGCCCTCGTCCGACCCGGCGACGATCGCGCTGTTCCAGAACGCGGACGTGCTGGCCGTCCTGTCGCGCTCGACGCGCAACCGCGAGGTCTTCCGTGAGGGCGCTCTCGTGCTGTGGGCGGCGGACGGACAGGACGGCGAGCGCTACGCCGCCGCCTTCAACCTCGGCTCCGTCCAGTTGGATGCCGTTCTGGATGCCGGAAACATCGGCTTCCCGGCATCCGGCGTCGCGAGCGAACTGTGGACCGGCCGCGAGGTTCCACTGGAGCCGGTCGCCGTGCAGAGCGATGCCGCCCGCGGGGTGGCCCCGGGGAGCGCGGCGGTGCGTGTGACTCTGCCTCCGCACGGCGCGGCGCTGCTGCGGATCTGACCTCGATCGGACGGCATCCGCGACCCCTTGCGATCGACGCGAGGCTTGCCGTTCGGGGTGCGCGACTGGTTGGATGTGTGTTGACGTCAACTGTTGACGTCAACACACCCGTTTGACGGGTGCCTCATCCACAAGGGAGTGCGAATGACGAAGTCGACCCGTGCCGCGCTGGCGGTCTGTGCCGCGGCAGTGCTGACTGTGGCGGCGGTGGCACCCGCTCATGCCGCCGTGCCGATCGGAGATCCGGTGACGTACACCGCGTATCCGGCGATCCAGGACCCTGGGTCCAGTGCCGCCGGCTACTTCCAGCCGTACTGGTTCGACGACAACGGCGCGCACATCCAGGCTCACGGCGGCGCGGTCGTCAGCGCGCAGGAGCTCGGGGTCGAAGGCGGCGACGTCGTCACCGGCGCGAAAGACGGCCGCACGGTCTACTACTGGTACGGCGAGGACCGCAGCAACGGCTACTACGGCAGCCCAGGGGTGCATGCGTACAAGTCCTACGACACGCTCAACTGGACGGACGAGGGCATCGTGCTGCGCTCGGTCTCGGACGCCTCCGAGTTCGAGACCGACTACTTCGATGCCCTGTACGACACCGTCGACGACGCGGGTCAGCCGCGCACCGATCGCATCGCCGAGTTGAACCACCACCTCAACACGAGCGACGCGGCCGAGTACACGACGATCTTCGAGCGTCCCAAGGTGCTGTACAACGAGAGCACCGGCAAGTGGGTGCTGTGGTGGCACTCGGACGGGCAGACGACACCGGGCGGCAGCATGTACGCCCGTTCGATGGCAGGCGTCGCGGTCTCCGACAGCCCGACAGGGCCGTTCCGGATGACGGGGGTCTACCGGATGCCGAACCGCACCGACTACAAGGCCTGCATCTCGGCCGCGGTACCCGGACAGGCCCGCGACATGACCGTCTTCCAGGACGACGACGGCACCGCGTACATCGCCTACTCGTCCGAGGAGAACCGCTCGCTGTACATCGCCGAGCTCGACGCCGACTACACGAACGTCACGCACACCACAGGCACCGACATGGTCAGCGCAGGGCAGTACTCCGAGGACGGACGCTTCCCGTACGTCTTCGCCGACGGCACGGCCGAGGCGCCGGTGCGCGGCGAGGACTTCCAGATCGTCAAGGAGTGCGGCATGCTCGAGGCACCGGCGCTCTTCCAGCACGGCGGAAAGTATTACGCCGTCGCGTCCGGTGCGACCGGATGGGCGCCGAACCCGCAGACCTACCACACGGCCGACAGCATCCTCGGCACCTGGATCCGCGGGGTGGAAACCGATGACGCCTACGAGAACGTCGCGTACAACTCCATCCCGGAGGGCGGCGACGGTCTGCTCTCCCTCGGAGACACCCGTCGGACGACCTTCGGTTCGCAGTCCACGAACGTGATCGATCTGGGCGGCGGGCGCTTCGTCTACATGGGAGACCGATGGAACTCCGGCGCCGCCGATTCGACCTACGTCTGGCTGCCCATCACGATCGGTGAGAACGGGCGCGCCGAGATGCGCAACCCCGCCGTCGAGGATCCGACCCGCTGGGTGGACGGCTGGGATGCCACGTACTTCGACTCCCATGGCCTCGGCACCGAGATCTGGAGCGTCGTGGACGACGGCCTGCCCGAGACGGTGGAGCCGGGGGAGGACTTCGCGGACGCTCTGCCGGATACCGTGCCGGTGAAGGTGGGCGATGCGACGGTCGACACGGCCGTGACCTGGAGCGCCACCTCGTTCCCCGAGCGCGGCACGCAGACGATCATCGGCACGCTCGCCGCCGACGCGGACTTCACCGAGGGCCGCACCTTCGCCCGCACGATCGAGGTGGCCACCCCCGGCGTCGTGAACCTCGCACCCGAGTCGGCGGTGTCGGCATCCAGCCGGGTCGATCTCGCCCCCACCGTCGCTGACGGAAACGTCAAGGGCAAGGGCTGGGACGACTGGGTCGGCGGCGGCGCGTACCCCACCTCGAGCTGGCTGTCGTTCTCCTGGCCGCTCGCCCAGGACGTCGACGAGGTCGTCGTGCACACGTACAAGGACGGCGGCGGTGCGACGTGGCCGTCGCACGTCGCGGCCGAGTATCTGGATGCCGCGGGCGATTGGACTTCGGCGGACGTCGGTGTCGACATCGCGCAGGATTCCGCGGCATCCGCTCCGGTGGCGACGCTGGACCTCACGGACCTGCCGCAGACCAACGGAGTGCGGCTGCAGCTGACGACCGCGACCAACACCTGGCAGTCGATCTCGGAGGTGCAGATCTGGGGTGCCGACGGCATCGACGACGTCTGCGCGGCCGAGGGGACGACCGTGTCGGCGAGCTTCCACCAGACCGAGTGGGCGACGATGCCGGCGCAGAACGCCTGCGACGACAGGTCGACGACTTCGTGGTCGACGTGGACCGGTGGCGCGCCGAAGGACTCGGCGACCTTCACGGTCGAGCCGGCCGCCGCGGCGGTCGTCGATCGCGTCGGATTCACGAACATCGAGGGGACGATCGCGGGCGTCGGCGTCGAGTACCGCGATGCGCAGGGCGCCTGGCACGCGACCAGCGCACAGGATGTCGCCCCCAGCGCGAACGGCAAGCCAACGACGATCCTGTTCGACCCCGTGCTCGCTTCCGCCGTGCGCCTCACTTTCGCGACCCCGGGCTCGTATCTGAAGATCCCCGTCCTCGCGGTGGGGACGGCATCCGCGGACGTCGTGCCCTCGGTGGCCACCCGCTGCGTCGCCGGGAAGGTGCAGCTCGTCTCGACCGTGCACAACGGCGGTGCCAGAGCGACGGATGCCGTCGTCGAGACGCCCTTCGGCCGGCGCGTGATCGAGGCGATCGCCCCTGGCGGTGACGGTCAGGCCGTGGCCGCGACCAAGAAGCCGTCCGTCGAGGCCGGCGAGATCACGATGACGGTCGGGGAGACGTCGGTGACCGCCGGGTACGCCGCGGCCACCTGCGGGTAGCCCCACCTCCGGCATCCACCCACCCGACCCGCGAGACTTGCGTTGCGGCGTGAGACTTGACCTGCCAGGCCAAGCCTCACCGCACAACGCAAGTCTCGCGCACAGGGGCGGCGCGACGGGGGAGGGCATAGGGTTTCAAGGGTGAGCAGTACCACCGGACGCGTGACGATCGCGGACATCGCCGCTCGCGCAGGCGTCTCCATCGGTGCGGTGTCGTTCGCGCTCAACGGCCGCAAGGGAGTCTCCGCCGAGACCCGCCAGCGCATTCTCGCGGTCGCCGATGAGCTCGGCTGGGCGCCCGCGAGCGCCGCTCGCTCACTCGCCGGTGCCAAGACCGCGACGTTCGGACTCGTGCTCGCCCGCGATCCGCGCAACCTCGGCGTCGAGTCGTTCTACATGCAGTTCCTCGCAGGCATCGAGACCGAGCTGTCGCTGCGCAACCACGGTCTGCTGCTGCAGGTCGTCCCGGACATCGAGAGCGAGCTGGAGACCCTGCGCGGCTGGCACAAGGCCCGTCGCGTCGACGGTGTGATCGTCACGGACGTGCGCGTCGACGATCCCCGCATCGACTACCTCGCCAAGACCCCGACCCTCCCCGCCGTCGTCGTCGGCGACCCGAGCGTCGCCGAGGGGCTGACCACGGTCGGCACCGATGACGCCACCGCAGCCAGGGAGGCCGTACGTCACCTCGTCGACCTCGGACATCGGCGCATCGCGCGCGTCGCGGGCCTGGTCGAGCTCGCGCACACCCGCCTCCGCGACGACGCCTTCCTCGACGAGATGCGCCTGCAGGATGCCGAGCCCATCGTGCTGCACACCGACTTCACCCCTGCCGAAGGCGTCGAGGCGACCAGAGCGGCGCTGACCGGTCCGAACGCACCGACGGCGATCATCTACGACAACGACATCATGGCGGTGGCCGCACTGGGTGTCGCCGCACAACTCGGCATCCGCGTCCCCGATGAGCTGTCGATCGTCGCGTGGGACGACTCGGTGCTGTGTCAGCATTCCTACCCGCGGCTGACCTCGCTGAGCCATGACGTCGTCAACTTCGGGGCGCACGTCGCGCGCCGGCTCTTCGACGTCGTCGGGGGAGCGGCACCGGAGGCCGACCTGGACTCCACCCCCGTGCTGCAGCCGCGCGAGTCCACGGGACCCGCGCCGCGCTGAGCTCAGTCCACCGCGGTGAGGTGCAGCAGCATCGCCTGCACCGGCCATAGCGTCGGCAGCTGCAGTCCGACCCGTGCCAGGACGGACCCCGGCAGCTCGATCGAACCCTCGCGCACCCACGGCGGAATGACCCAGCCCATCTTCGTCTCACCGATCTCTCCGCGCACGCGCACCCGGTAGCGCCGGTCGTCGTCGAGACCGGGGAATCGCAGGCGCTCGGCGCGCGCATCCTCGATGCTCGAGACGCTGGCGACCACGAAGACGGCTTCCGCGGCATCCGGTGCCACATGCCCGGTGACCCGCCACGCGGGATCCCTCAGGTCCGGGTGCACCACCCGGCCACCGTGGATGATCGGGCGGATCTCCTTGTACAGCGCGGTGAAGCGCGAAAGCGCCGCGGTCTCTTCGGCGTCGCACCCGAGGATGTCCCATTCCAACCCCGCGCAGCCGAGCAGGCTGGTCGCGATCCGGTACGACAGATCCGTCACGCGGCCCGAGCTGTGCGACTCGGTCGGGCCGACGTGCGCACCGACGAGTTCGGGCGGCAGCAGCAGGCCGGTCCACCGCTGGATCTCCTGCCGCTCCACCGGATCGTTCGAATCGCTCGCCCACACCCGGTCGGTCACCTGCAGGATGCCGAGGTCCGTCCTGGCTCCGCCGCTCGAGCAGGACTCGATCTCGAGCCCCGGATGCCGTGACTTGAGCGCGCCGATCAGGCGCAGCACTGCCGCCGTCTGCGCGTGGTTCCCCGGGATGCCGTCGTGCGTGCTCTCGATCAGATCGCGGTTGTGGTCCCACTTGATGTAGTCGATGCCGAGCTCGCCGACCAGTGCGCTCATCTGCTCGAGGATGTGCGCCGCGGCATCCGGGTTCGCGAGGTCGAGGACGTACTGCGTGCGCCAGCTCAGCGATGCGTCGTGGTCGAGATGCCGCGGGTCATGCAGGAGCCAGTCGGGGTGCGCGCGGGCGAGATCGGAGTCCAGGCTGACCATCTCGGGTTCGAACCACAGGCCGAACTGCATGTCGAGAGCGTGCACCCGATCGGCGAGCACGCCGAGTCCATCCGGCCACGCACGGGTGTCGACGATCCAGTCGCCCAGGCTCGTGGTGTCGTCGTCGCGGCCGACGAACCAGCCGTCATCGAGGACGAAGCGCTCGACGCCGACCTCGGCGGCGCGCTCGGCGAGGGCGATCAGACGGGCCGGGTCCTGGCGGAAGTACACCGCCTCCCAGGTGTTGAGCGTGAACGGTCGGTCGGTCCTCGGATGCTGCGGACGCGACCGCAGCCAGTCATGCACGCGTGCCGCCATCGCATCGAGACCGTCGGCGGCGTAGGAGAACACGATCGTCGGAGCGGCGTACTCGGCGCCGGGCGTCAGGACGAGCTCGCCGGGCCGGAACAGCTCGCCGCCGCCGATCAGCGTGACGCTGTCGGTCACACGATCCGTACGATGCGTGGTATCGCCGGGCCAGGCCACGTGCGACGCCCACACGCGCCCTGAGCGCCACCGCGGCTGGCCCTCGGAGGCGATCAGCATCGTGGCGGCATCGTGGCCGGGGCGTCCTCGCCGGGACTGCCTGGCCAGAGATCCCACCGGGAACCCGGTGGTCACAGGGCGCTTCTCCCTGCTCCATCGTCCGTCGAACGCGGTCAGGTGCGAGGCCGTCGTCGGCACGGGCAGCGTGGGTTCGAGCCACTCGACCTCGACGGCCGCGGCGTCCGGTGCGCCCGTGTGCCGCACCGACGCGTCGACGAGCACCAGGCCACCGGGGGCGAGCGCGATGCGCTGGGTCAGCACCAGGCCGCTCGCGTCATCCCGAGCGGTGAACGAGGCGGCGTCGTCAGTGGCGGACATGCTCTCGAGCATCCAGCGCGGAGTGTGGAGGCGACCGTCACGGCGCAACTGGATGCCGGGGCGACCGCTCCATCCGTCCGCTTCGGCGGGCATGACGGTGAGCTGCCATGCGGCATCCAGCGTGGCGGGTGCACTCTGGCGATCCAGGCCGTCCGCCAGGGCTGCGAGGTCGGCGGCGGTGACGGGCCCGAGGGCATCGCCCCAGTGCAGAATGCGGGGGAGCGCGGCGCCGTGGGCGTCGACGACGATGCCGACGCCGTCGCGCTCGAGGGCGAACAGCTCCCGCTCGAGCAGTGCGGTCATGGTGCGTTCCTCTCATGCGGCGGGCGTTCGCCCGTGCCGCGCTCGACGATCCAGGTCGGCAGGACGATCCGTCGCGGCGGACCGGCAGGGTCGCTCATGCGCTCCATGGCCAGGCGCGCGGCCTGGCGCCCGATCTCGACCGGGTCGTAGGTGATCACGGAGACACCGATGATGTCCGCGGTGTCGAAGTCGTCGAATCCGATCAGCGCCGTGTGCGTGTCGTCTCGGGCGCGCATGGCGCGCAGTGCGCCGATCGTCATGCGGTTGTTGCCGGTGATGATCGCCGTGGGCGCGTCGTCCGAATCGAGCAGTTCGCCGACGGTCGTGTCGGCGCGTTCCGTGCGGTCATCGCTCAGGCGGCACCAGGCCGCGGTGTCCTCGATCCCCGCCTCGGACATGGCGGTGCGGTAGCCGGCCAGCCGCTCCACCTGGGTGGAGACGCTCGAGGGGTTGCAGACATAGCCGACGCGGCGATGCCCGAGAGACAGCAACCGGCGGGTAGCCTCGTGCAGGATGCGGCGGTTCTCGAGCACGATCGCATCGGCGAGGACGTTCGTCGCGTCGCGGTCGATCGAGATCACCGGGGTGCCGAGCTGTCGCTCGCCCTCGAGATACGCCTGATCATCCGCCACGGGGATGATCAGCAGGGCCCCGACCCGCTGTCCGAGGAGCGCATCGACCACCCTGGCTTCGCCCTCGGCGGTGTCATCGGTCGTGGCGAGCAGCAGGTGGTGGCCGTGCGGGGCGATCTCGGCCTCGATGCCCGAAGCGACCTTGTAGTAGAACGGGTTGCCGAACTCGCCCATCACGAACCCGACGGTGTCGGTGCCCCCGCCGCGCCGCAGATGCTGGGCGAGCGTGTTCGGACGGAAGCGCAGGCGCGTCGCGGCAGCCTGCACGCGCTGCGCGGTCTCGGTCCCCACGATCTCCGGCTGATTGAACACCCTCGATACCGTCTTCGCGCTGACCCCGGCCAGGCGCGCGACATCGTCGAGGGTGGCGCGAGGCTGCACAGTCGTCATCGGAAGGGCTCTCGTTCGGAGGCGTGAATGCGCTCCATCGTAGCCACGAATATCCGCATGACAACGACGGACAGGTGGACGCACTGTTCCGCCGAGAGATTCTCCGTCGCGAAAAAGACCAGATGAAGGATAAGAAACTGCGGCCCTTCCGTGGGCATGAAGTCCAAGATATTTCACTAAAGCGCTTTACATGCGCCCGTGTCTGTCCTACGCTGACATCCACATCCGGCGGCGAGGATCCTTTCGCGATCCGCTGCCCGGCTGCCACCACATCAAGGGAGATTCACATGGCATCACGCAAGGCAATGGCTGGCCTTGTCGTCGCAGCGACGACCGCAGCGCTCCTGCTCACCTCGTGCTCGAGCGGCGGCGGTTCCGGCGACGCGGACAACGCGATCGACGGCGAGGTGAAGGGCGACATCAAGGTCGTCACCTGGCGCACCGACCTCGTCGAGGACGGCACCCTCGAGGCGTACGCCGAGGAGTTCAACAAGGAGTACCCCGACGTGAAGGTCACGTTCGAGGGCATCACCGACTATGCGGGCGAGATGCTCACCCGCATGAGCACGAGCAATTACGGCGATGTCATCGGCATCCCGGCGATCCAGCCCGACCAGTACGAGCAGTTCCTCGAGCCGCTCGGTGAGACCGCGGACTTCGAGGACACGTACCGCTTCCTCCCCGCAGCGAGCTACGAGGGCACGCAGTACGGCATCGCCTTCGGCGGCAACGCGAACGGCGTCGTCTACAACAAGAAGGTCTTCGAAGCCGCTGGTGTCTCGGAGCTGCCGGCCAGCGAGGACGAGTGGCTGGACGCGCTGCAGAAGGTCAAGGACTCGACCGAAGCGATCCCGATGTACACGAACTACAAGGACGGCTGGCCGCTGACGCAGAGCTTCGGCAACCTGGGCGGCATCACGGACGACCCGGATGCTCCGATCACCCTCGCCGAGGACCCGGCGCCGTGGACCGAGGGCACCGACGTGTACGCGATCGACGGCCTGCTGTACGAGACGGTCGCCGCCGGCCTCACCGAGGCGGACCCGCTCACCACGAACTGGGAGCAGTCCAAGGTCGATCTCGGCACCGGCAAGATCGCGACCATGCCGCTCGGCTCCTGGGCCATCTCGCAGATCAAGCAGGCTGCAGAGGACAACGGCGCCTCGGCGGATGACATCGGCTTCATGGCCTTCCCCGCCAACGTCGACGGCACCCAGCTGGCCGTGATCGGCGGCGACTACAACCTCGCCGTCAGCAAGCACTCGAAGTCGAAGGCCGCGGCGTGGGCATGGATCCAGTGGGTCGTGTCCGAGTCCGGCTACACCGAGACGCAGGGCATGGTCTCGCCGCTGAAGGACGCGCCTCTTCCCGACTCGCTCGCCGACTTCGAGGCGGCCGGTGTCGAGCTCATGGAGATCAACGCGGCGCCTGCCGGCAAGGAAGGCCTGCTGAACGAGGTCTCCAGCGACTCGCAGATCGACCTGTACGGCCCGATCTATCGGCAGAAGCTCATCGATGTCGCGCGCGGCGCTGCCGACGGTGACAAGGCGAGCTACTTCGCCGAGCTGAACGAGCGCTGGGGCGCTTCGGTCGAGAAGCTCGCGGGCTGAGACAGAGGGCGGCAGAGACATGGCCATCGCAACACCGGGCGCGGCACCCGCCGACAGCACTGCCGCCCTCTCCACCGTCACACGGAAGGGTCGGTTCGGCGGAGTGCGCCGTCGCACCGACCCGACCCGCGGCGGGGCCGCGGGCAAGAATCCGCTCCAGAAGCTCACCCCCTGGTTCTTCCTCGCCGGGGCGGTCGGTCTCCTCCTGCTGTTCACCTACTGGCCGGCGCTGAACCTTTTCTACTTCAGCGTCACGGACTGGGACGGCATCGACCTCGAGAAGAACTTCATCGGGCTGGACAACTACGTCGAGGTGTTCACCGATCCGCGCATCTTCTCGGTGTTCGGCGTCAGCCTCTACTACTTCGCGGCGTCCTTCGCACAGATGGCGATCGCGCTGTACTTCGCCACGATCCTGAGCTTCTCGACGCGGTTCTCGAGCCTGTTCCGCGGCATCCTGTTCTTCCCCTACCTGATCAACGGCGTCGCGATCGGCTTCGTCTTCCTCTATCTGTTCCAACCGGGCGGGACGCTCGACACCGTGCTCGGCTGGTTCGGCATGGTCGATCCTCCGCAGTGGCTCGGCGACCCGGACATCGTCAACTGGTCGCTCTCAGGCACCTCGGTGTGGCGCTACACGGGCATGAACTTCGTGCTCTTCCTCGGCGCCATCCAGTCCATCCCGCACGACCTGTACGAAGCGGCCGACCTCGATGGTGCCAGCAGGTGGCAGCAGTTCTGGGCCATCATCTTCCCCGGCATCCGACGGGTGATCGGACTGTCGTTCATCCTCGCGATCTCCGGCAGCCTCGCCGTCTTCGAGATCCCGTTCATCATGACCGGTGGTGCGAACGGCTCCGCCACCTTCGTGATCCAGACCCTGCAGACCGCCTTCACGTTCCGCAACGTCGGACTCGCCTCCGCGATGGCGGTGGTGCTGTTGGCGATCGTCCTGGTCGTCACCTGGATCCAGCGCAAGGTGTTCCCCGACGAGAAGGTCGACCTGACATGACCACCACAACCGAGCCCCAGCGCACCATGCCGGTGAGCACCACCCCGCCGAGGACGATCCGCGGTCGTTCGTTCTTCGATCGACTCAAGAGCGGCAGCGCCACCACGGCGAAGTACACCAGCCTGGTGATCGCCGCGATCGTCACACTCCTTCCCCTGTCGGTGCTGCTGTTCGCGAGCATGAAGACCGCCCCGGAGTATGCGCAGAGCGGCCCCTTCGATCCACCGGCGAACTGGCTGAACTTCGAGAACTTCGTCACGGCCTTCACGAGCGGCAAGATGCTCGAGGGCTTCGTGAATACCACGATCGTGCTGGTCGTCTCGCTGGTCGGCACGATCCTGCTGGGCACCATGGCCGCCTACGCGCTCGACCGATTCGAGTTCCGCGGCAAGAAGCTCGTGTTCGCCCTGTTCCTCGTGGCCACGCTGATCCCCAGCGTGACGAGCCAGGTCGCGACGTTCCAGCTCATCAACGGCCTCGGCCTCTACGACACCAAGGCGGCGCTGATCCTGCTCTTCATGGGCACCGACATCATCGCGATCTACCTCTTCATCCAGTTCATGCAGTCGATTCCCGTGTCGCTCGACGAAGCGGCCATGATCGACGGAGCGAACCGCTGGACGATCTACTGGCGGATCATCCTGCCGCTGCTGAAGCCCGCGATCGCGACGGTCGTCATCATCAAGGGCATCGCGGTGTACAACGAGTTCTACACGCCCTTCCTCTACCTCCCTTCCGAGGGTCTGATCTCCACATCGCTGTTCCGGTTCAAGGGACCGTTCGGCGCGCAGTGGGAGGTCATCGCCGCTGGTACCGTGCTCGTCATCATCCCCACCCTCATCGCCTTCCTCTTGCTTCAGCGCTGGATCTACAAGGGCCTCACCTCAGGAGCCGTCAAGTGACACTCACCCCCGTTCGCACCGACCTGCACTCCGGCTGGGCCGTCCGCGCTGCGCACGGCCCCGCACCCGAATCCATCGACGGGCGGATCATCCCCGCAGTCGTCCCCGGCGTCGTGCACACCGACCTGCTGTCGGCGGGGCTGATCCCGGATCCGTACCTCGACGACAACGAGTCGCTGCTCGCCTGGATCGGACTGGTGGACTGGACCTACGAGACGACGTTCGAGTGGTCTTCGGGCGAGCACGCGCGGCACGATCTCGTCTTCGACGGCCTCGACACGGTGGCGACGGTCCGCCTGAACGGACACGACGTGCTCAGCGCGGCCAACCAGCATCGCTCGTACCGCGTCGACGTGCGCTCCCAGCTGATCGAGGGCACCAACAGGCTCGAGATCGCCTTCCGCTCGCCCGTCCGGTACGCGAACGCGCTGAGCCAGGAGCTCGCGCCCCGGCCGCGCGCCTATCCGACGCCGTTCGAGGCGATCCGTAAGTCCGCCTGCAGCTTCGGCTGGGACTGGGGCATCGCGACCGCGACGAGCGGCATCTGGCGGCCCGTGCGCCTCGAGTCGTGGTCGGTCGCCCGGATCTCCGAGGTGCGCGTCGCCGCCGATCGCGCAGAGCAAGGCGGACGCCTCACCGCCCGCGTGCTCGTCGAGCGAGCGGATGCCGCGGACACCGCACCTCTGAACCTCGACGTCACTGTTGCCGGCCGCACCTCGACGGTGGATATCACCGGCGACAGCGCCGACATCACGATCGACGCACCCGACGCCGACCTCTGGTGGCCGATCGGCTACGGCGAGCAGGCGCTGTACACGGCATCCTTCGCCCTATCGGATGCCGAGGGCGTGCGCGACGAGAGCGAACGCCGGGTCGGCTTCCGTTCCGTGCGCTGGAACACGGAGACGGATGCCGAAGGCACGCCGTTCACGCTCGTCGTGAACGACCAGCCGATCTACGTCAAGGGAGTGAACTGGATTCCCGACGACGCCCTGTTCACGCGCGTCGATCGCGCGCGCTACGAGCGCCGCCTCCGCCAGGCCGCTGCGGCGAACCTGAACCTCGTGCGGGTGTGGGGCGGCGGGATGTACGAATCCGAGGACTTCTACGAGCTGTGCGACGAGCTGGGTCTGCTGACCTGGCAGGACTTCCTGTTCGCCTGCGCGGCCTACCCGGAAGAGGAGCCGATCCGCAGCGAGGTCGAGGCCGAGGCGCGCGAGCAGATCGTCCGCCTCTCCTCCCACCCGTCGCTCGTGCTGCTCACCGGCAACAACGAGAACATCTGGGGCTACGAGGACTGGGGCTGGAAGCAGGAGCTCGACGGCAAGACGTGGGGTGCGTACTACTACTACGAGCTGTTCCCGCAGCTGGTCGGCGAGCTCGCCGCTCACGTGCCGTACAGCCCAGGCAGCCCGTTCAGCCCCGGCGGACAGCATCCCAATGCCGAGCCGCACGGCACCATGCACCTCTGGGAGCAGTGGAACCGGCAGGACTACCTCACCTACCGCGACCACGAGCCGCGCTTCGTCGCGGAGTTCGGCTGGCAGGGTCCGCCGGCGTGGTCGACCATGACCCGCTCGATCTCGGACGAGCCGCTGACCCCCGAATCGCCGGGCATGATCGTGCACCAGAAGGCGATGGAGGGCAACGTCAAGCTCACCCGCGGTCTGCTGCCGCACTTCCGCGTGCCGACCGATACCGACACCTGGCACTGGGCGATGCAGCTCAACCAGGCGACCGCCGTGCGGTTCGCGCTCGAGCACTTCCGCTCGCTCGCACCGCACAACTCCGGTGCCGTGGTCTGGCAGCTCAACGACTGCTGGCCGGTGACATCGTGGGCGGCGATCGACGGCGACGAGCGGCTGAAGCCGCTGTGGCACGCGCTGAAGAACGCGTTCGCGCCGCGGGTCGTGACGATCCAGCCGCGTGAAGCAGGGCTCTGCGTCGTGCTCGGGAACGACACCGGCGCCGACTGGACCGGCGACCTCCTCGTGCGCCGCGTGCGCTTCGACGGCACGGTGCTCGCCGAGCAGACGGTGCCGGTCACGGCATCCGCTCGGGGGACCGCGACCGTCACGATCGCACCGGACGTGGCGACGGCGCGGGATGCCGCGGGCGAGCTGCTCGTGGCCAGCACCGGGGAAGCGCGCGGGTTCTGGTACTTCGCCGAGCCGCGGGATTCGCGGCTTCCGGCTGCCCACGTCACGGTCGAGACGGTCGCGGTCGACGGCGGCACCGAAGTGCGCGTGACGGCGAACAGCGTCGTACGCGATCTGTCGCTGCTGCCGGACAAGGTGCACCCCGACGCGTACACCGAGGACGGCCTCATCACGCTGCTGCCGGGGGAGACCGCGACGCTGCTCGTGCGGCACGTCGTCCCGATCGATGCGGCAGCCCTCGCGTCGCCTCGGGTCCTGCGCACCGCGAACGAGCTGGTCGCCGAGGTCGTTCGTTGAGCGAGCGCAGCGAGTCGAAACGTCCCGACCTCGGATACGTCGCAGGCATGACGTGGGGCTGGACGGGCATCCGCGGCACCTGGGCGGCGGACGCGGCATCCGATTCGATGGCAGCGATGGTCGACCACGGCGTCACCTGGACCGCCCTCGCCTACGCGGTCGAGCAGGCCACCGCGCAGTCGACCGAGATGCCGTGGGATCAGGCTCCGACGGTCACCCAGGACGAGATCGTCGGTGCTATCCGGCAGGCCAAGGCGCACGGGCTGAAGGTGTGCCTGAAGCCCGTCGTGAACGTGTCCGACGGCACCTGGCGCGCCTACATCGGGTTCTTCGACTGGGACGTCCCCGGCGAGCCGAGCTGGGGTGACTGGTTCGCGTCGTACACCGAGTTCATCCTGCACGCCGCCCGGATCGCCGCGACCGAGGGCTGCGAGATGCTCTGCATCGGCTGCGAGATGGTGCGCGCCGACGCACGCGAAGACGAGTGGCGCACCCTGATCGCGGCGGTCCGCGAGGTGTACAGCGGCATCGTCACCTACAACTGCGACAAGTACCAGGAGGATCACGTCACCTGGTGGGATGCCGTCGACGTGATCACGTCCAGCGGCTACTACCCGATCGACCGGTGGGATGCCGAGCTCGACCGCATCGAGAAGGTCGTCGAGGCGTCCGGCAAACCGTTCTTCTTCATGGAGGCCGGATGCCCGTCGCGCACCGGTTCTCCCGACAAGCCCAACGACTGGAGCCTGGCTGGCGAGCCGTCGGGCGAAGAGCAGCTGCGCTACTACCACGCCATGTTCGCCGCGTGCGACGCGCGGCCGTGGATGCGCGGATTCATGCTGTGGGACTGGCCGCCGGCACTGTACTCCGAGGCGGATGCCGCGGCGAATGACGACTACTGCCCCTACGGCAAGCCGGCCGGAGAGTTCCTGCGGGAGAAGTACCTTCAGCACCGAAGCTGACGAACAAGGAGATTCAATGAGGAATCGCACCATCGCCGCGCTCGGCGCGGCCGTTCTTGCCGGGGCGCTGATCGCCCCGGCATCCGCCCTCCCGGCATCCGCCCTCCCGGCATCCGCCCTCCCGGCATCCGCGCTGGTGGACCAGGCCGTCGAAGCCGACCCGTCGGTCGTCGACCTCGTCGACGACGAGGCCACGGCGGCGACCCGCAGCCTGTTCGCGTATCTGCGCGACATCCGTGGCGAGGGGCTGCTGTTCGGCCATCAGCACACGACCGACTACGGCGAGACGTTCGAGACCCGCGACGGCGTCTCCAGCGATGTGAAGGCGGCGACCGGCGATTATCCGGCCGTGTTCGGATTCGACACGCTGATCGTCGAGGGGCGCGAGCGCCCGGGCGTGCCGGAGGCGACTCGCGAGCAGAACGCGCTGACGCTCGCGCAGTCGATCCGTGAGGCGCACGATCTCGGCGGCATCTCGACGCTGAGCGCGCACATCGAGAACTTCGTCACGGGCGGGGATTTCTACGACACCTCCGGCGACGCGCTGCGCGCCGTGCTGCCCGGCGGCGCGAAGAACGCCGAACTCACCGCGTACCTCGATCTGATCGCGCTCGCTGCAGAGAGTGCAGTGGATGCCGACGGCGACGCGATCCCGATCGTCTTCCGGCCGTGGCACGAGAACGCGGGCTCCTGGTTCTGGTGGGGTGCGGCCTTCGGATCGCCGGGCGAGTACGCCGAACTGTTCCGCTACACCGTGGAGTACCTGCGCGACGTCAAGGATGTGCACAACCTGCTCTATGCGTTCTCGCCCGGCGGCGGTTTCGGCGGCGACGAGTCGCTGTACCTGCGCACGTATCCCGGTGACGACTTCATCGACGTGCTCGGCTACGACACGTACAACCCGGCGGCATCGTCGTCGTTCCTGACGGGACTCGTCGAGGACCTGGGCATGATCGCCCGCCTCGCCGACGCCCGAGGCAAGATCAGCGCTTTCACCGAGTTCGGCATCACGAACGGCGTGCAGCCGGACGGGCAGAACCAGAACCCGAACTGGTACACCGACGTGCTGGCCGCGATCGAGGCGGATCCGGATGCCTCCCGCTCGGCGTACATGCTGACGTGGGCGAACTTCGGAGGGACCACGACGCCGTACACGCCGACGGACGGCGAAATGCTGCCGGACTTCCAGGCGTATCACGACGACCCGTTCACGCTGTTCGCCGCCGATCTCACCGGCGTCTTCGATACCACGACGACCCCGGTGGACGAGGCGGCGACCGTGCATCTGGCGAGCCCCGCCCCCGGCGCGCGGGTCGCGACGAGCCCGGTGACGCTGCGGGCGTCCGTGCAGGGTCACGCCGCCGATGCCGTCTCGGTGACGGTCGACGGCACCGAGGTCGCGGTCGATCTCGCGGCCCCCGCCGACGGATCGCTGTGGTGGACCGGCGAGCTGGCGCTGCCGGCCGAGCTGCTCGACAACTCCACTCGTACGCTCACCGTGCACGTGCGCGCCGACGGCGCCGAGATCGCCACGCAGACGTCGTCGATCATCGCCGGAGCGCGGCCGCAGCTCGCGCATGGCGTGGTCGATGACTTCGACGGCTACGGCGACGACGAGTCCCTGCGCAGCGAGTTCGTCCAGTACGGCGCGAACACGATCTCGCTCGAGCGGGCGTCAGTGGGTGACGGCGTCGGTGCTCTGCGGTTCGACTACGACTTCGCCACGCAGGCGTACACCGGCATCGGCAAGCAGGTGACGGCCGACTGGTCGGACCTCGGTGCATTCGAGCTGTGGCTGGATCCGGATGCCTCGAACAACAAGCTCGTGCTGCAGCTGGTCGCCGGCGGTGTCGCGTTCGAGGCGTATCCGTCCCTCGCATCGGACGATCCGGCTGCCATCTCCATCCCGTTCGCCGATTGGCGACCGGCGCCCTGGGACACCGCGAACGCGGGCAAACTCCTGACCCCGGAACTCGCAGCTCAGGTGACGCAGTTCAACATCTACGTCAATGCGGTCGATGGCGGCGCCGCATCCGGGTCGATCGTGGTCGACTCGCTGCGCGCTGTGCCCGGGGAGCCGATCCCGCCGGTCTACGCCGATGTGCCCCGCGACCATGCCGACTACGCGGCGATCGCCTGGTTGCACGACGAGGTCTTCGATCTGGGCGATCGCAAGGGCCGATTCCACCCGACGAAATCCGTGAAGGATGCCGAGGCGCAGGCGGTCTTCGCCGCGTACGACTCCGCGCTCGAGGCTCCGGCATCCGCCCGGCGCCTGGCGGTCATCGAGGCGCTGTGGCGCCTCGCCGGGTCGCCCGACCCGACAGTCGAGCACCCCTATGAGGATGTTCCGACGGAGTCGGCCGACGCGGTCTCGTGGGCCGTGGAGGAGGGCATCGTCGATGTCGACTCGGAGCGGAAGTTCGGTGCGGACGGCCGGATGTCCCGCGCGGAGATCGCCCGTTGGCTGCACCGGGCCGACGCATACCGTGTCGCACACGAGGCGCTCGTCGTGGCTGACTTCGAGGACAGCGCGCAGGGATGGGCGATCGCCTCCTGGGAGACGAACGGGGGCGCATCGTCGGCGGCGGACGGCGCACTCGTGGTCGATGCCGGCGTCGGTGGCAACTGGGTGAGCTGGACCGGCGGACTCGACCTCTCCGGCCGCACCGAGCTGTTGGTCGAGGCGCGCGCGACGACCGGATTCGACACCAAGGCCGCGCTGCAGCTCGGACCCGATTGGACGTGGTGCGAGACGGGCCAGGCCGGTTGGGCGCAGAATCCGGGCACTGTCGCGATCGATCTCACGACCCTGAACGCCGAATGCCAGGCGCTGCTGGGTGATGTGCGCGGTGTCAACGTGTTCGTGAACGAAGGGCACCACGAGCTGGAGGAGATCGCGGTGAGGTGAGCGGCGGACGAGGGCGAGGTTCTACGATGATCTCGTGAACGAGACACCGGAGAACCCGCCGCAGCCCACCCCTCCGCCTGTGCCGGAATCGTCCGACGCGGCGGTGGCGGGCGCCGGAAGCCATGTCTTTCAGCCGGTGACCTCATCCGCTGCGGCCGAGCCGACGCAACCCGAGCCGCTGCCACCCGAGGCTGCCCCGGCATCCGACCAGGTGCAGCCCGATTTCGTGGTGCCGGGTTCCCAGCCGGATCCGGCTGCTCAGACGTACCCCGGCCCACCGTATGCCGGGGAGCAGTACGCGGCCGCCCCCGCCCAGCCGTATCAGGGCGACGCGTATGCCGCGGCTCCCGGTGCGTTGCCGGGCCAGCCGTATCCGGGCGTGCCCGACCAGGCGTACCCGGCCGCTGCTTACCCGGCTCCCGGATACGACCCGAACGCGCCGGGCTACGACCCGAACGCGCCCGGCGGCGTGCCACCGTACGGCGGCTATCCCGGCGCGGCTCCCGCCCCGAAGAAGCCCCTGTCCAAGGGGGCGCTGTTCGGCATCATCGGCGGTGCGGCCGCGGTCGTCCTCATCATCGCCGCAGCCATCATCGTTCCCGCGATGCTGCGCGGGCCGGCGATCACGGCATCCGATGTCGTGGAGAGCTACCTGACGGCGTTGGCCGACGGCGATGCCGAAGCGGCGCTCGAGTACGTCGATCCCTACGGGGAGGACACGCTGCTGACGGACGACGTCCTCGCGGCGTCTCTCGAGCTGGGCGCGATCGACGACATCGAGGTGACCGAGGTCGAAGAGAGCGACGACTACGAGACCCGCGTTCCCGTCACGTTCACGATCGGGGGCCAGGAGGTCTCTCGCGACTTCCAGGTCTACAACTACGGCGCCGATGACGAGTGGCAGATCGCTGACGGTCTGATCGCGCTGTCGGGTTTCTATGGCTTCGAGGGTCTCGGTCTCACGGTGAACGGGGCCGAAGCCCCCGAGACGGCGTACGTCTTCCCCGGCACCTACGAGCTCGCGGTCGGCGTCGAGGAATTCACGATCGAGGGCGACACGACGACGTTCGTGGTCGCCTCCGATGCGGATGCCGAGGTGCTGTGGGACCTGCGTCCGGTGCTCACCGAGGAGGGCACCGCGCAGTTCCGTTCCCTGGTGCGCGCTTCGGTCGAGGAGTGCGTTGCGATGAAGACGCTCACGACGCCGTGTGGTCTGGACCTCACCGACATCGACCTCGACGGCGCCACGCCGGTCGACGGAACCGTCACGCGTACGATCACCGCCGAGGGCCAGTCGACGCTCGACACCCTGACCGCGGAGGTCTCCTCCGGCTCGATCGTCACGACGTACGACTCGGTCGACGTCGAGATGACCCTTCAGGGCGACCAGGGCGGCACCCGCGCCGAGTTCGAGGTGTGGTTCGGCGGTTACCTGAACTCTCCCACGGTCGACTTCGCCGCGGAGACGCCTGCCGTCGTGTGGGAGTGACCCGGATGCGACGAGGGGCGGATGCCACGGCATCCGCCCCCGACACGTCTCAGCCGAGCGCCGTCAGCCGAGCGCGTTCAGCAGAGCGAGGGCGGTCGACGCGGACGACTGCGGGTTCTGCCCTGTGATGAGTCCGCCGTCGATGACGACGTGATCGCTCCACGGCGCTGCGGTCTCCACCGCCGCACCCTGCGCGCGCAGCGCTGATTCCAGCAGGAACGGCGCCCGGTCGGCGAGTCCTCCCAGGCGCTCCTCCTCGTCGGTGAAGGCGGTGATGCGCCGACCGGCGACGAGCGGAGTTCCGTCGGCGATGCGTGCCGCGAGCAGCGCCGCGAGACCATGGCAGACCGCGGCCAGCGGGAGACCGGCGTCGATCGTGGCGGCGATCAGCGCACCGGATGCGTCGTCGTCGGCGAGGTCCTGCATCGGCCCGTGACCGCCGGGGTAGTACACCGCCGCATACTCGCCGGCATCCACCTCGGCGAGCACGAGGGGAGCGTCGAGACCGGAGATCGCGGCGATGGCCGCGGCATCCCCGTCCCGCAGGCTGCCAGGGTCGGCGACGGGAGCGACACCGTTCGGGGTGGCGAAGACGACGTCGTGGCCCGCGTCGGTGAGCAGTCGGTGCGGCGTGAGAAGCTCCTCCGCCCAATAGCCGGTCGGGTGCTCGGTGCCGTCCGTGAGCGTCCACGTGCGGGCGCCGGTGACGACGAAGAGGATGGTCGACATGCGTACTCCTTGATTCGAGGTGGTTCGAGCGGCGGATGCCGCGGGCTGGCGATACTCGGTCCAACGACGGCTTCCAGCGAGTGATTCCGATACATTCTCGATATGAAAGATCAGATTTCCGATGGCTTGGACGGCCTGCCCCTGTGGCGCAGCTTCCTCGCTGTGCACCGTTCCGGATCGGTATCGGCTGCCGCCCGGGTGCTCGGGATCGCCCAGCCGACCGTGACAGGGCACCTGCAGACGCTGGAGCGCCTCGAAGGCGAGGCGCTGTTCGTCCGCACGGCGCGGGGGATGCTCCCCACGGCACGGGCGGACCGGCTGGCGGCTCGACTCACGGAGCCGTTCGACCGGCTCGCCGAGGTGCTCGGCGGTGAAGCGACGAGTACCGTCGAGCACCGCATCCGAATCGGAGGAGCCGCGGAGTTCACAGCATCCGTGGTCATGCCAGCGCTGGCGCGGGCCGTCGCCGGCGGACTGCGGGTGCACGTCACGACCGGGCTCGCCGACGACCTGCTCGACGATGCCAGAGCCGGGCGTCTCGACGTCGTGATCTCTTCCGTCCGACCCCGCGGGCGAAGCCTTCCTGCGGTCGGTCTGGTCGACGAGGAGTTCGCGCTGGTGGCATCGCCCCGTCTGGACCTCGACCCGGCGGAGGTGGCAGAGCGCGGCCCAGACGCTCTGCGTGCGTATCCGCTGCTCGCGTACGCGCAGGATGTGCCGATCCTGCGTCGCTACTGGCGTCACGTGTTCGGCATGCGGCTGGACCGGGAGCCCGCGCTCATCGCTCCGGATCTGCGTGCGCTTGCGGCCGCAGCGGTCGCCGGCGCCGGCGTCACGGTACTGCCGACCTACCTCATCCGCTCCGAACTGGACGACGGCAGGCTCCGGATGCTGGTGGCGACCGATGATCCGCCCATCAACACGCTGTTCCTCGTCCGGCGGCCCGGCGCGCCTGCTGACGCATCCCGGATCGTCGAGGATGCGCTGCGTCAGGCGGTCGCCGGCTGGGACTGACTCAGCGCGCCAGCCAGCCCCGCAGGGTCCGCGTCACCCAGGGCAGCACCCAGTAGGTCATGACGGGCGTCAGCACGAGGGTGGTCACGAGCACCCGCAGCCAGATCGGCAGGTCCCCGAAGCCGGGGACCGGTACGACCAGGTAGGTGAAGAGCAGGTTCACGGGGAAGAAGCCGAGCCAGATCGTGACCGCCTGCTTCCACCGCGCCGGGGCAGGGGCCGATGAGTCGGGCTGCGCGTCGGCGGGAAGCGGGACCGATCCGGTGGCCGGCTCGTCGAACCAGCCCTCGATCCCGGTGCGGCGCTTGGCGCGTTCGCTGAGGACGAGACCCTGGCCCGTCGAGTGCCATTCGGCGCGTTCGGCAGAGCTCTCCCAGGCCTCCAGAGTCTCGGCGTTCGCGAACCGGTAGAGCATGTACCAGACGTGCGAGCTCTCGCCGGCGCGGATCCAGCCCGACCCGAGGAAACCCGGATGCTTGTTCGCGAGATTCACCCCGGTCTGCACCCAGGCGGTCGCTTCGGAGATGTGCGCCGGATCGACTTCGCGGCGGATGGAGACGGTGATGGGTTCGCTGGACATGGGTGGCCCTCGGAGAGAATCGGATGCTTGTGGCGCATACGAGTGTAGGCCGAGGTTGTTTCCGTGACGTTGCCGGGGTTGAGCTGGATCAGCGCGGCACGACCAGCGGAGTGCCGGTGTGCGGGTCGGGGATCACCGAGCACGCCAGGCCGAAGACCTCCTCGACGCGCTCGGCCGTGACGACATCGGCGGGTGCCCCGTGCGCGACGATCTGCCCGTCGCGCATCATGATGATGTGATCGGCGAAGCGCGCGGCCTGATTCAGATCGTGCAGCACCGCTACCACCGTGCGTCCTTCGGCATGCAGGCGGTGGAACAGTCGAAGCAGGTCGTACTGGTGCGCGATGTCGAGGAACGTGGTCGGCTCATCCAGCAGCATGGTCGGCGCATCCTGAGCGAGCAGCATCGCCACCCAGACGCGCTGGCGCTGCCCACCGGACAGTTCGTCCACGAGCCGACCGGCGAGCTCGGTCGTCCCGGTCGCGGCCAAGGCAGCCGCCACGGCGGACTGGTCCTCTCGCGACCACTGCCGCAGGATCGTCTGATGCGGGTGGCGTCCGCGGGCGACCAGATCGGACACCCGGATGCCGTCGGGGGCGATGGATGTCTGCGGCAGCATGCCGAGCGTCCGGGCGATCTGCTTGGTAGGCAGCTTCGCGATCGCGTCGCCGTCGAGCAGGATCTCGCCGGCGGTCGGCCGGATCAGGCGTGCCAGCGCGCGCAGCAGGGTGGATTTGCCGCACGCATTGGGACCGACGATCACCGTGAAGGAGCCCGTGGGGATCTCGACGTCGAGATGCTCGGAGACGACGCGGCCGTCGTAGCCGATCGTCGCATCGTGCGCGGACAGGCGCGCAGGGGTGGTCAGGGTGGTGGTCAACGTCTTCTCGCTTCGTGGATGAGGAGCCAGATCAGGTAGATGCCGCCGAGGCAGACGGTGATGATGCCGACGGGGAGCTGCGTCGGTGCGAACAGCCGTTGGGCGAGCAGGTCGCTCGAGACGAGCAGCAGGGCGCCCACCGCGGCCGATCCCGTCAGCGTCACGCTCGCCGATCCGGTGAGCCGGCGGGCGATCTGCGGAGCGGCCAGCGCGATGAATGCGATCGGTCCGGCCATCGCTGTGACGACGGCGGTCAGGCCGACCCCGACGACGATGAGTGCGATCCGCACGGGGCCGGTGCGGATGCCGAGCGCCGCCGAGGCGTCGTCGCCGAGCTCGAGCATGTGCATCCGGTCTGCGAGGGCTGCTGCCACCACCGCGAGCGGCACGATGAAGCAGGCGGCGATGCCGACCTGCTCTGCGGTGATGAGGTTGAGCGACCCCGCACCCCATGCGCTCGCCAGCAGCGCGATGTTGAGATCCGAATTGAGGATGATCCACGAGTTCAGCGAACCCAGCATCGAGGCGACGCCGATGCCGACGATGATGAGCCGGAATCCGTGGAAGCCCCGCTGGAAGGCGAGCAGGTAGACGACGAGCGCGGTCGCCATGCCGCCGACGATCGCGGCCAGGGCCGTGGTCGCCGTGCTGACTCCGATCGTGGTGATCACGAGCAGCGCACCGGTGTACGCCCCCGCGTCGAAGCCGATCACGTCCGGGCTGCCGAGAGGGTTGCGGGTGAGCGATTGGAAGATCGCTCCGCCGATGCCGAGTGCGATGCCGAACAGGATCCCGGCGGCCACCCGCGGCATCCGCCAGTCGAGGATCACGAGCTCGGCTCGGGAGTCGCCGAAGCCGAGCAGAGTCGAGATCACCTCCGAGATCGAGAACGACGACTCGCCGACGCCGAGCGCGACGAGTCCGACGATGAGGGCCACCGCGAGGGTGGCGATGGCGACCACCGATGCCCGCACGCCGATGCGACGCGAGAAGAGGGCGGTCTGCAGCGTGACGACGCGGCGGCCGGCCGTCACAGACCGAACGTCGGCATCGGTGCGTGCTGCGTCGTCCACCGGCGCCGTCACAGTCCGCTCGCCTTGCGTCGTCGGACGAGCGCGATCAGGACGGGCGCCCCGATCACGGCCGTCACGATCGAGACGGGGAGCTCACCGGTGGGCATCACCAGGCGGCCGACGACGTCCGCGGTGAGCAGCAGGAGAGGCGCGGCGAAGAGGGTGCCCAGAAGGATCCATCCCTGATGGGGGCCGACGAACCAGCGCACCGCGTGCGGCACCATGAGTCCGACGAACGCGATGGGCCCTGCGGCGGCGGTCGCCGCACCGCAGAGCAGGGTGACCGCCACGATGGACAGCACGCGTGTCAGGACGACGCGCGACCCGAGCGCCGTCGCCAGGTCGTCGCCGAGTGCGAGCGCGTTCAGCGCCGGAGCGAGACAGAACGCCAGGATGATCCCGATGGCGAGAAACGGCAGCACCGCATACACGTCGGAGGTCAGCGAGGTGAGTGAGCCCGCGTTCCATGTGCGCATCGAGTCGAAGGCCTTCGGATCGAGCAGTCCGACCGCCGCGACGACACCGCCCATCACGGCGCCGAGGGCGACTCCGGACAGCGTCATCCGCATAGGATCCGGGGCGCTGCGTCCGGCGGTGCCGATGAGGTAGACGAGCACAGTCGCCAGAATCGCACCTGCGAACGAGAACCAGATGTATCCGCTCGCGGCCTGCAACCCGAAGAAGGCGACGCCCACGGCCACACCGAGGCTCGCCCCGGCGTTGACACCGAGGATGCCGGGGTCGGCCAGCGGGTTGCGGATGAACCCCTGGATGAGCGCGCCGGCGATGCCGAGGGCGGCACCCACGGCGATGCCGATGATCGTACGAGGGACCCTCATCCCGCGCACGATCGCACCGGGGTCGCCGGCGCCGGAGCTGAGGCCGATCCACACCTCGGCCGGCGACAGTCGTTGCGAGCCGAACACGAGGCTGGCGACGCAAACGAGTACGAGGGCGGCGGCCAGGACGACCACGACCAGGGCCCGGCGCGTGACCGAGACCCGGGGCGTGGACTCCTCGGCGACGACGGCGCTCATGCGGCGACGATCACAGGCCGAGCTTCTCCAGCTCGGCTTCGTACTCGTCCTCGATCTCCTCCTCGGAGCGGGTCCGGTCGTCCCACATCGCCGTCAGGCGACCGAGGGTGACCTCGTCGAGACTGTTGTACTTCTCGCGCCACTCCTCGGCGTTCGCGGTCCAGTAGCCGATCACCTTGTAGGCGGTCGAGGGGAGCTTCAACTCGTGGCGCAGGTGCCTGCGCACGCCGCGGGTGGCCTTCGTCTCGCCGGCCACCCAGACGTACCCCGGCCCGTCCGGCAGATCGGATGCGCGCAGGATCTCCTCGATGCGGGTCGGGCCGTGGCCGTTGCCGCCGTGGACCCAGTGCAGTTCGACGCCGTCGGCGACCGCGATGTCCAGTTCGTCGTCGGCCGAAGCGACCTCCAGGACGACACGGGTGCGGACGCCGGTCGGGGCCGTCTCGGCGAGCCGTGCCGCGGCCGGAAGACCGGTGGCGTCTGCGATCAGCAGCTGCCATTCGATGCCGTCCTCGGGGGCGTACAGCCCTTTCGGGGTGTTCACGCCGACGACGTCCCCCGGCTGCGCACGAAGCGCCCACGCTGCGGCGACGCCGCCGTCGTGCACGACGAAGTCGATCGTGAGCTCCTGCGCTGCGGCATCCCATTCGCGCACGGTGTAGGTGCGCATCGGGGCCTGCTCGACCCCTTCGGGGAAGTCCCAGTAGCCGTCCTCCGTCGGGAACGGGAGGTTCGGCTCGGCCTGGTCGTCCTTCGGGAAGAAGACCCGGAAGTACTCGTCGCCGACGCCGGTCGAGACGAAGCCGTCCAATCCCTCTCCACCGAAGACGATGCGGACCATGCCGGGGCTCAGGCGTTCGACGCGCTGGGCGACGATGCGGTGCACGAGATTGACGCTCATCCGAGCAGCGCCTCCTCGACGATGGTCAGGAACGCGTCCTGGCCGCTGGGCGATCCGTAGAGCATCTCGTAGTTGTACGGGTAGTACTCGCCGCTCTTCACGAAGGGCAGGTTCTGCCACAGTTCGTTCTGCGACAGCGCCTCGTCGTCCTCCACCCAGAGCGTGCCGTCCTCCTCGGCACCCGTGAAGACCACGTCGATCCCTTCGAGCTGTCCGACCTGTTCCGGACTGAGCTCGGCGTAATCGTCGCTGGCCGGCAGTCCCTCTTCGGTCGCGTTCATGAGCGGCGACATCTCCAGGCCGAGGTCGGCGAACACCAGGCACGGCACGCCGTAGCAGGACGTGGTCACCTGACCCTCGAAGTAGCCGACGTCGGCGACGACGGGATGGATGTCCGCGGCATCCAGGCGCTCGCGGATGTCCGAGACGCGAGCCTCGTACTGGTCGAGCCAGGCCTGCCACTGATCCTCGCGACCGAGGTCGGTCGCCATCTGCCCCGCGACGTCGCGCCAGTCGCCGCCGTCGAAGGCGTTGTAGGTGTAGGTCGGGGCGATCTTCTGCAGTTGCGCGTCGAGGTCCTTCTCGTAGCCGAGGCCGTTGAGGATGAAGTCTGGCTCGGCTTCGAGGACGGCCTCGAGGTTGAACTCCGGGTAGTTGCCGAACGTGTCGAGACCGGCGAGTTCCTCCTGCGGGAAGAAGTCGGGGAACGCGGTGAAGTCGTCGCGGATCGGCTGGGATCCGGCGAGCTCGTAGCCGAGCGTGATGAGCAGATCCACGTCCGTCGTGTAGAAGCCGAGGGCGGCCGTCGGCTTGGCCGGGATCTCGACGTCTGTTCCGGCCGGCGTCGTCAGCTCGATCTTCTCGGATGCCGTGGAGGAGGCGTCCGAGCTTGCGGAGGCACAGGAGGTGAGGAGCAGTGCCGTCGCCGCAAGCGCGACGAAGGACAGGGGTGTGGAGCGCATGGATCGTCTTCCAGGAGGGGTTCGGGAGTGCCGGCAGCCCAGATAAGGCTTGGCTAACCTATTATGATTCGAGCGGGTGTCGCACAGCGGACAGACCGTGTCGTGCTCAGGCCGACTTCCGGCCGGAATCGTGCCGCGCCGAGGCGAACTCCCCCGGCGTACGGCCGAGTTCGCGTCGGAACGCCTGAACGAACGCGCTGGGCGTCGCGTACCCGGATCGCCGGCTGACGCTGGCGACGGTGTGGTCGGCCGCGAGCCACTCGATGGCCTTGCGCATGCGTGCGCGAGTCCGCCAGGTCGAGAAGCTCATCCCGGTCTCGATGACGAACAGTCTCGAGAGATTGCGCCCGCTGGCGCCGACGTGGCGACCCCAGTCCTCGATCGACCGGTCGTCCGCGGGGTCGGACAGCAGTCCCTCGGCCACCTGACGCGTGCGCGGATCGAGCGGCAGGGGAAGATCGACGGTGGCGGACTCGACGGGTTCCAGCAGATTCAGCGCCAGCTCCTCGGCGTGCAGCCGCGGCGTCCGGGCGAGGTACGGCGACGCCTCCAGTCGATCGAGCAGCACGCGGACCACTTCGGGCATGGCGACGGCCGTCGTCGTCGTGCCGACGGCGTTCACATCACTGTCTACGTAGGTGCATCGGAACGTCGTCCCCGCCGCGGCGATCACGCGATGGGTGACCCCCGCCGGGATCCACAGGCCGAGAGTGCCGGGAATCGCGAAGTATCCGTGGTCGGTCTCGGCGGTGAGTGCGCCGCGGGTGCCCCAGAGCAGCTCGTGATGGTCCGGATGCGCGTGCGGTTCCCACTCCACGGTGTCCGCGAGAGCGAACGCGTTCGTGCCGATCCGCCAGCGGGGCTGCGCGTCGAGGTCTTGTCCGCTCTGCGACATCATCTGTCTGCCTATCGTCTTGCAGTCATAGTTAGGCGAACCTAAGCTATCACGACGTGCCCTCCTCCGTATCGCCCTGGATCCGCGGCCGTCGCGGTCTGCTGATCCGCGCATCCACAGGCTTCTCGCTCCACCAGGCCTGCGAAGCGGCCGTGCCCATCACGGTCGGTGTCGTCATCGACATCGCGATCGCCGGATCCGATCCGAGGGGACTCGCGATCGGCATCGGCATCCTGCTCGTGGTGTTCCTCGTGCTGATGCTCGCCTGGCGCACCGGGGAGCTCGCCGCCGTGGCGCTGTACACCGAGATGGACTACACGACGCGTCGGAACCTGCTGGCCCGTGTGCTCGATCCGATCGGCCAGGCGCGGCGACGCGGGGGCGACACGCTCTCGACGCTGACCAGCGACGTCGGCGAGGCTTCGTCGGTCGCCTGGACCCTCGGTCGCGCGATCTCGTTCGCCGTCGCGATCGCGGTGGCGGCGACCGGGCTTCTGCTCGTGTCCGTGCCACTGGGCCTCGCCGTGCTGATCGTGACCCCGGTGCTCGTCGTCGCCGTCCACTTCATCACCGGCCCGCTCGAGCGACGCACGGCGGCGGAGCAGGCGGCGCTCGCCGACTCCTCCGCCCTCGCCTCGGACCTGCTCTCGGGCCTGCGCACGGTCAAGGGGCTGAACGCGGAAGACGAGGCTGCACGCCGCTTCCGCGCCGCGAACACGACGACCCTGTCCGCGGCCCTGCGCGCCGCCAGGGCCGAGGGGATGTTCTCCGGAGTCACGACCTTGCTCTCCGGGCTCTTCCTCGTCGTCCTCGCGGGACTGTCCTCCCAGTTCGCGCTCGACGGCGCGATCACGGTCGGCCAGCTGGTGACGGTGGTCGGACTCGCGCAGTTCCTGCAATGGCCGGTCGCCTCGCTCGCCTTCGTGGGGCCCGAACTCGCTAAGGCCCGCGCATCACGGCGACGGATCGAGAAGCTGTCCGGAGGGGAGACGGATTCGCTCGGTGCTCCGGTGAAGGCGCCGCGCGGGGACGTGCTGATCGACGGCGTCCGACTGCCCTCGGGTGGGTCGGTGACCGTGCTCATCGCCGCCGGAGAACTGGTCGGCATCGAGGTGGAGGAGGGCGACGCGATCGCGCTGAGCGAGCTCTTCGCCGGATCGATCCCCGCGGAGCGGGGGGTGATCCTGATCGATGGCGAACCGCTCGTGCGTCCTCCGCTGCCGGGGGACGCGCGCGTCGTCTCCGCACCGCACCAGGCCGTCCTGCTCACCGGAACGGTGGCCGAGAACGTCGGCGCGTCCGATCGTGACGACCTCGCGATCGCCGCAGCGCTCGGCGACGTGCTCGCAGGGGAGGGCTGGGGCCGCCAGGTCGGCGAACGGGGCATGCTCCTCTCCGGCGGTCAGCGGCAGCGCGTCGCACTCGCGCGCGCACTCGCAGCGCAGCCGAGCGTGCTCGTGCTGCGCGATCCCACGACGGCGGTCGATGCCGTCACAGAGGCGACGGTCGCCGATGGCATCCGGCGTCACCGGCGCGGGCGGACGACGATCCTGCTCACGCACAGTCCGACCCTGCTGGCCGTGTGCGACCGCGTCGTGAGGATCGGTCGGACGCAGGAGGTGCGCGCATGACGATTCCTCTTCGCACCGCTGATCCTCGGCGCACACGCAGGGTCCTCGCTGGTCTGGTGCGCCAGCACGCGACGGGTCTCGCGGTCGCCGTGACGGTTCTCGCCCTCGCGGCAGCCGCCGGCATCGCGACCCCGTTGATCCTCGGCGGCGCGATCGATGCCGTCACCGATGGGGACGGCGCGCTGGTGCGACTGCTGCTGATCGTGCTGCTCGCGACCGTCTTCGTCCAGGCGGTGCTCGCGACCGGATCGTGGATCGCCGTCGCCGGCGTCGGCGAACGGATGCTGGCGAGGCTGAGAGACCGGCTGATGACCCACATCCTGCGGATGCCGGAGCGCCGCGTCGAGGCCGCCGGTCGGGGGGAGCTGGTCTCACGGGTCTCGGGGGATGTCGCCGTCGTCGGGGACACGGTCTCCTCGGTGGTCCCGACGGCCGCCGGGGCGGCGTTCTCGATCGCCGCCGCAGCGGTGGGACTGGCCGCGATCGATCCCCGGCTGACGCTGGCGGCGTGCCTCGCGGTTCCTGTCCAACTGGTCGCCCTGCGGCACCATCTGCGTCGCTCGATGCCGGTGTACCGTGCATCCAGGGAGGCTGCGGGCGAGCGATCGCAGCGGATGCTGGAGGGCATCGATGCGCATGCCACGCTGTCAGCCTTCGGCAGCACGGCCGGGGTCGAGGCGCGCGTCGACGAGTCCGCGCGTCGCGCCGCCGACCTCAGCATCCGCGCCGCTCGACTGGGAGTGCGCTTCTGGGGGCGGCTCAACATGGCGGAGTTCGTCGGTCTCGCCGCCGTGCTCGTCGCCGGTTTCCTCCTCATGCAGTCCGGCGCGACGACGATCGGCGCGGCGACGGCGGCCGCACTGATGTTCTTGAACCTGTTCGGTCCGCTCGGCACGGTGCTCGCCGGATTCGACGATCTGCAGCGCGCCTCGGCGAGCCTGTCGCGACTGGTCGGCGTGCTGGACGAGCCCGTCGAGAGCGAGCGCGAGGTGCCGGATGCGCGGGAGGATGCCATGATCGGTGTCCGGATCGAGGGCGTCGGCTTCTCCTACGGCGACGCCGCGGTGCTCGAGGACATCCATCTGGACGTCGGCCCCGGCGAGCACGTCGCGATCGTCGGCGCGAGCGGGGCAGGGAAATCGACCCTGGCGGCGATCGTGTGCGGGCGGCTCGCCGCGGCATCCGGTCGTGTGCGCTTCGAGGGGGCGAACGAGCCGCGCGTCGTGCTGGTCGCGCAGGAGAGCCACGTCTTCTCGGGTCCCCTGGCCGACGATCTGCGTCTCGTTCGTCCGGATGCGACGGACGCCCAGTTGACCGACGCCCTCGCCGACGCCGGGGCGGAACGGTGGGTGGCGAGGCTGGATGCCGGTGTCCAGACGGTCATCGGCGCCGGTGGCGTCGACCTCACCGATGTCCAGCGCCAGCAACTCGCCCTGGCGCGGGTCCGGCTGCGTGATCCGCACGTGCTGGTCATGGACGAGGCGGCCTCGGAGGCGGGCAGCGCCGACGGCGACGTCCTCGATCGCGCGGCGTTGCGCCTCGCACGCGGGCGGACCACGATCACGATCGCACACCGCCTCGAGCAGGCGAGCATGGCCGACCGGGTGGTCGTGATGGATGCCGGCCGCATCGTCGAGATGGGGTCGCACGACGAGTTGCTGAGCGCGGACGGCGGCTACGCCCGACTGTGGCGCGCGAGCGGACACGGAGAGGCACGTCAGGACGATCTCGCGCGGTGATCGCGCGGAGCCCTCGGGAAGGGAGACCCCCGCCGACCCGATTCGGCGGGGGTCTCACGCGGTTTGGGAACCGCGAGCGGGAGCGATCGGCTCACCGCGGCGCGGAAAGTTCCTGACTACCCGTTCCGGTCTGATTCTTCCGCGCAAGAGCAGTTGTAATCGCCTGAGGTGTCCGGCAGGTGAACGCGGGCCGAATTTCGCTTCACACGACTGGAAGCGCTTGCGAGACTGGATGCCGACGCGAGCCGCCAACCGGCCACAACGCGCAAAAACTACTGGAAGCGCTTGCAAAAATTCCACCCGGACTGCTAACTTCGGGTCCACAGCACCCGTGCACATCGCCGTGCCCTCCGTCCCCCCGGGAGACTTTCGTGTCGAAGAAGACCGTCCAGCGCCGCACCGCCCTTGTTGCAGCCATAGCCCTCGCCGTCACCGGCATCAGCGCCGCCGGAGCCCTCGCCCCGGCATCCGCCGCCGAGCGCACGGTCGCCGTCGTCGGCGACCTGCAGTCCGAACTCGGCTGCGCCGCCGACTGGGCACCCGACTGCGCCGAGACCGAACTCGCCCCCACCGGGGCCGAGGGCGTCTACAGCGCCGAGTTCGAGGTCCCAGCCGGTACGTACGAGTACAAGGTCGCGCTCAATGACACGTGGGACGAGGCGTACGGTCTCGACGGCGGCGGCGACAACATCCCGCTCACGATCGAGGGCCCGTCGACCCTGCGCTTCACGTTCGACGACACCCTCAAGCGGGTCGGTCTCGAGGTCGTCGACCTCCGCGGCGGCTATGGTGACGACGACGCGGCGCTCGTGAACGAACCGGTCCGTCAGTCGGGCGACGGCGAGCAGTTCTACTTCGTGATGACCGACCGGTTCGCGAACGGCGACACGACGAACGACACCGGAGGCCTCGAAGGCGACGCGCTCACCACCGGCTTCGACCCCACGAACAAGGGCTTCTATCAGGGCGGCGACATCGCGGGCCTCCACCGGAACCTCGACTACATCGAGGGACTCGGCACCACCGCGATCTGGCTCACCCCGAGCTTCGCCAACAAGCCCGTCCAGGGCGAGGGCGCGAACGCCAGCGCCGGCTACCACGGCTACTGGATCACCGACTTCACCCGCATCGACCCGCACCTGGGCACGAACGCGGAGCTGGAGGCTCTGATCGCCGACGCCCACGCGCGCGGCATCAAGGTCTACTTCGACATCATCACCAACCACACGGCCGATGTCATCGACTACGCCGAGAAGACCTACGACTACGTCGACCAGGCGACCAGTCCCTACACGGATGCCGCTGGTAGCGCCTTCGACCCCGCCGACGTCGCGGGCTCCACCGACTTCCCCACGCTCGACCCCGCCACGAGCTTCCCCTACACACCCGTCGTCACCGACGAGGACGCCAAGGTCCCCGCCTGGCTCAACGACCCCACGCTGTACCACAACCGCGGCAACTCGACCTGGTCGGGGGAGTCCGTCACCTACGGTGACTTCGACGGCCTGGACGACCTGATGACCGAGCATCCCACGGTCGTGAACGGCTTCGTCGAGGTCTACCAGGACTGGATCGACCTCGGCATCGACGGCTTCCGCATCGACACCGTCAAGCACGTGAACTTCGAGTTCTGGGAGCAGTGGTCGAAGGACGTCCTCGGCTACGCGCACGCACAGGGCGACGACGACTTCTTCATGTTCGGCGAGGTCTACGACGCCGATCCGGTGAAGCTCTCGCCGTACGTGCGCAGGACCGACATGAACTCGGTGCTCGACTTCACCTTCCAGTCCTCCGCGGTGAGCTTCGCTGCGGGCAACTCGGCCAAGGGGCTGCAGTCGCTGTTCGCCGGCGACGACTACTACACGACCGCCGACACGTCGTCGACGGCGCTGCCGACCTTCCTCGGAAACCACGACATGGGCCGCGTCGGCTCGTTCCTGGACAACCTGGACTCGCCGCTCGAGCGCGATGAGCTGGCGCACGAGCTGATGTTCCTCACCCGCGGCCAGCCCGTCGTCTACTACGGAGACGAGCAGGGCTTCACCGGCCCCGGCGGCGACAAGGACGCCCGCCAGACGCTGTTCGCGACCCAGGTCGACGAGTACGCGAACCAGAACCTCATCACGGGCGAGCAGGCCGGGTCTGTCGACCGCTACGCCACCGATGCCCCGCTCTACGCGCATATCGCCGAGCTCTCGGCCCTGCGCACCGAGCACGCTGCCCTGTCCGACGGCGCGCAGATCGAGCGCTACGCGGCATCCGGCCCCGGCATCTACGCGTTCTCCCGCGTGGATGCCGAAGAGAAGGTCGAGTACCTCGTGGCGGTCAACAACGCCGCCACCCCCCAGACCGTGGACGTCACGACCCTCACGGCCGCCGCCGACTTCGTCCCCCTCTACGGCGACGTGACCGCGCTGACCACCGACCAGAGCGCCGCGACGAGCATCACGGTCCCCGCGCTGTCGGCCGCCGTCTGGAAGGCGGCTGCCGCCGTCACCGCCCCAGTCGAAGCAGCGCCGATCACCCTCACGGTCCCCGCCGCGGGTGCGGGCATCGACGGCCAAGCCGCCGTCACGGCGGACATCGCCGACCAGTGGACGCAGACGAGCTTCTCGTGGCGCGTCACAGGCTCGGACGAGTGGCACCCGCTCGGCACCGCCGAGGACACCGACCCGCGGGTCTTCCACGACCTGGGCGACCTGAAGAACGGCACGCTGGTCGAGTACCGCGCGGTGACGACGGATGCCGCAGGGCACCACGCCGCGGCATCCACCTATGCCTCCGTCGGCAACGCCGTGACCCTCACCGAAGAGGAGGAGCCGCAGCCGGGCTTCGACTCGGTGACGATCGCCGGCAGCCTGAACTCCGAGATGGGCTGCGCCGCTGACTGGGAGCCGGGCTGCGAGAAGGCGAAGCTGACCCTGCGCGCCGACGGCGTCTGGGCCGGGACCTTCGACCTCCCCGCCGGCGACTACGAGTACAAGGCCGCCATCAACGGCAGCTGGAGCATCAACTACGGGCAGAACGGCACCCCCGACGGCTCGAACATCGCGATCAGTCACGCGGGAGGACCGATCTCGTTCTACTTCGACCCCCGTACGAACATCGTGCAGTCCAGCGCCGAAGGACCCATCGTCACGCTCGCCGGATCCCTGCAGGATGAGCTCGGTTGCGCCGCCGACTGGTCTCCGGACTGCCTCGGCACGCTCATGGCCGACGGTGATCGCGACGGCGTCTACGAGTTCTCGACCTCGGCGCTGCCGACCGGGGCATACGAGCTGAAGGTCGCGCATGGTCTGAGCTGGGCCGAGAACTACGGCGCAGACGGCGTCCGCGACGGCGCGAACATCTCGTTCAGCGCGACCGAGGGCAAGGTCACGTCGTTCCGGTACACGCTCGAGACCCACGTGCTCGAGATCGGGAGCGACGACCCGCCGCTCCCCGGCACCGGAGAGCAGCGCGCGCACTGGATCGACGAGACCACGATCGCGTGGCCAGCGAATCTCGGTGCCGCCGACAACGCCGCGTACGTGCTGCACTCGGCATCCGACGCCTCGCTCGCCCTGACGGACGGACAGGTCACCGGCGGCGACGCGATCGCCCTGACCGTCGACGGCACGCTGACTGAGGAGCAGACGGCGCGCTTCCCGGCGCTCGCCGGCTCCCTCGCGTTGAAGGTCTCCGACGCGGATGCCGCGGCCCTCGTCCGCACGCAGCTGGCCGTCTCCCAGTCCGGCGTGGACGGCACCGTCACGGCGTACACGGGCGTGCAGCTGCCCGGCGTGCTGGACGACCTCTACGCTTCGGCGCTCGAAGACGTCGACCTCGGCGTGCCCTTCCAGGGCAAGAAGCCGACGTTCCGGCTGTGGGCGCCGACCGCCCAGCAGGTGACCCTGCTGACGTGGAACGAGGGCGCTGGCGGAGACCCCGTCCGCCACGAAGCGACGTGGGATGAGGCATCCGGAGTCTGGCAGGTCAAGGGCGACAAGAAGCTGAAGAACGATGAGTTCCTGTGGGAGGTCGTCGTCTACGCGCCCAGCACCGGGAAGATCGAGACCAACCTCGTCACCGACCCGTACTCCGCGGCGCTGACCCTGAACTCGGAGCGCTCCGTCGCGGTCGACCTCGATGACAAGGACTGGAAGCCGAAGATCTGGAAGAAGGCGAAGGCCCCTGAGGTCGAGCGCGCCGTCGACCGCGCGATCTACGAGCTGCACATCCGCGACTTCTCGATCGGCGACGAGTCGGTGCCGGAGGACAAGCGCGGCACGTACCTCGCCTTCGCCGAGGACAGTGCGGGCACGGATCAGCTGCGCGAGCTGGCGGATGCCGGCATCAACACCGTTCATCTGCTGCCGTCCTTCGATATCGCAACGATCGAGGAGGACCGCGCGGCCCAGGCCGTGCCGCAGTGCGACCTCGCATCCTTCGGCCCCGACTCCGCGGAGCAGCAGGCCTGCGTCGGTGCGGTCGCCGCAGACGACGGCTTCAACTGGGGCTACGACCCGTACCACTACTCGGTGCCCGAGGGCTCCTACGCGGTGGACGCCGACGGCGGGGAGCGCGTGAGCGAGTTCCGCACCATGGTCGGCTCGCTCCACGACATGGGACTGCAGGTCGTGCTCGACGAGGTGTTCAACCACACCGCGGCATCCGGTCAGGCTGATACCTCCGTGCTCGACCGTGTCGTGCCGGGCTACTACCACCGCCTCAACGCGGCCGGCTCCGTGGAGACCAGCACGTGCTGCCAGAACGTGGCGACCGAGCACCTCGCCGCGCAGAAGCTCATGGTCGAGTCGGTCGTGACGTGGGCGCGGGACTACCGGGTCGACGGATTCCGGTTCGATCTCATGGGACATCACTCGACGGCGAACATGCTCGCGGTCCGCGAGGCGCTCGATGAGCTGACCCTCGAGGACGACGGTGTCGACGGCTCGGCCGTCTACCTGTACGGCGAGGGCTGGAACTTCGGCGAGGTGGCGGACAACGCCCTGTTCGAGCAGGCCACGCAGGGTCAGCTGGGAGGGACGGGCATCGGCACGTTCAACGACCGGCTGCGGGATGCCGTGCACGGCGGCAGCCCCGTCGACGGCGCGTCCACCTTCCGCCAGGGCTTCGGCACCGGGCTCGGCACCGACCCGAACGGCGACCCGATCAACGGCACGACCGAACAGGCGATGGCCGATCTCGGCCACGAGACGGATCTGGTCAAGCTGGGCCTGGCGGGCAACCTGCGCGATTACGCGTTCACGACGAGCGATGGCGCGGTGACGGCGGGTGCCGACATCGACTACCGCGGTTCGCAGGCCGGCTACGCCGACGAACCGGGCGAGGTCATCAACTACGTCGACGCGCACGACAACGAGACGCTGTACGACCTGTCGGTGCTGAAGCTCCCGACCGGCACCGCGATGGCCGACCGCGTCCGGATGAACACGCTGTCGCTGGCCACCGTGACGCTGTCGCAGTCGCCGTCGTTCTGGCACGCCGGGACCGAACTTCTGCGGTCGAAGTCGCTGGATCGCAACAGCTACGACTCCGGCGACTGGTTCAACCGCATCGACTGGACCGGCCAGGAGTCGACGTTCGGCTCCGGGCTGCCGCCGGCCGCCGACAACGAGGACAAGTGGGGCATCATGGCGCCGCTGCTCGCGGACCCGGCTCTGAAGCCCGCCGCTGCCGACATCGCGGCAGCCGAGGCATCCGCTCTGGATCTGCTGCGGGTGCGCGACGAGGTCGACCTGCTGCAGCTGGGTTCTGCGGAGCTGATCCAGCAGAAGGTGACGTTCCCGAACAGCGGGACGGATGCCGCTCCCGGGGTCATCGTGATGCTGATCGATGATCTGGTGGGCGACGACGTCGATCCGGCCCTGGAGGGTGCACTGGTCGTGTTCAACGCCTCGCCGTCCGAGATCTCGCAGGCGGTGCCTGACCTCGCCGGCCGCGACTTCGCGCTGACGCCGGCTCAGGCGGACGGATCGGATGCCGTGGTGAAGGCGACGACATGGGATGCCGCATCGGGCACGGTCACGGTCCCCGCCCGATCGGTCGCCGTGCTGGTGGACGCCCGGTAACGGTACAGACGCGCGATCCGGGAACGGATGCCGGACCTGGAACCGATTCCCGGTCGTGCGTCTCTTCCCCGGTCGTGCACGTGTCCCCGCGACAGCCCGAAACGACTTCGCCCCGCCTCTCGGATCCGAGAGGCGGGGCGACGTGCGTCGTGCGACAGGTCAGTCGGCGATCACGCCACGGCGACGCGTCACGAACAGCACGGCACCGGCGGTGAGCAGTGCCGCGGCGCCGAGGGCGACGCCCCAGGGAGCGGCAGCACCGGTCGTCGCCAGGCCGCCCGCGGCGATTACGGTCAGCGTCGCCTCGATCGGCTCCAGATCACCCGACGTGATCTCGAGCGTGTGGGCACCGGGCGCGAAGTCCGCCGGGATCGCGATGCTGAACTCCACGGCCCCGGATGCATCGGCGGCAGGGATGCCGTCGATCACGATCGGGTCGCTGTGCAGCGTCGCGGCGATCTGCTGGCCCTCCTCCAGACCGGAGACCGACACCGTGACGGTGCCGCCCTGCTCGACGCTGGTGGACGACAGGGACACGGTGGCCCAGGCATCCGAACCGGGCTCGGTCGGCTCCGTCGGGTCGGTCGGAACCGGCGTCGGAGTCGGCTCGGTCGATCCGTCGGACACGACGGCACGACCCAGCTCTGCCGGGGCGACCGGGCTGCTCGCCGCGAAGTACGCGACGGTGGCGGTGAGATCGACCTGGCCGGTGTCGGTGCGGTCGCTGCCCTCGGCGAAGGTGGTGATGTTGTCGCCACCGGCGGCCAGGAAGGAGTTCGTCACGACGGTGTACTCCGCCGCGGGGTCGATCTCCGCGCCCTCGAACGACATCGAGAGGATGCGCTCGCCGCGCGGAGCCTCAGGGTCGTACTCGTAGCTGAAGCCCTCCGAGACGCCCAGGTGCAGCTTCGGTCGCTCCGAGCCGTCGGGCTGCCACTGCTCCTCGAGGACGCTCTTCAGCTGTGCGCCGGTGAGCGTCACCGTCACGAGCGTGTTCGCGAACGGCTGGACCGCTGCGACGTCACGATACGTGAGCGTCCCGTCGGTTCCGTAGAGCAGGTCGGCGCGCAGACCACCGGGGTTCATGATGCCGATCTGCGCCGGGGTTCCGGCGTAGTCCTCGTTGGACGTCGCCCACAGGTACAGGTCGGCGACCGTGTTGCCGAGCGTCGACTCGACGCCGCGGTCGGCGCCTGCCGGCTCGCCGCCGCGCAGGATGTCGGCGGTGATCGAGCCGACCTCGACCGATCCCTCCTCCTCGGCGACCGCCTGAGCGGCTGCGACGATCTCGGCGACCTCGGGGTCGGCCGGGTAGGCGGCCACGCCGTCGACGACCAGCGGCACCAGGGATGCGTCGATCGAGACGAGCTCCTTCGAGGCGGTGTCGACCGAGATGTCGAGCTTGCCCAGGGTCGTTCCGTACTGGTGCGCCTGGATGACCGGACGCTCGATGCCTGTCGGCCCCTCGATGAGGCAGGAGTAGGTCTGGTGCGTGTGGGCGGAGACGATCGCGTCGATCTCGCCCGACGCGTCGTGCACCAGCGCACCGAAGTCGCTGGTGTCCGCGGCGACGGCCTCGCACGCCGACTCTGCTGCGCCGGTGTGCGACAGCAGCACGATCACGTCCGCGGCATCCGCTTGGGTGATCTCTGCGGCGACCCGGTTCGCAGCCTCGAGCTGGTCGCCGAACTCGATGTCGGCGATGCCGGTCGGGGTGACCATCGCTGCCGTGTCGGCGGTGACGGTGCCGATGAACGCGACGCGTACGCCGTCGAGCTCCTCGACGTAGTACTCCTCGAGCGCCGGGGTGTCGGTGCCCTTGAGGTACACGTTCGCTCCCAGACCGAACTGGCCGCCGCCGAAGCGGGGGAGCACGCGGTCCGTCAGGTCGGCGAAGCCCTGGTCGAACTCGTGGTTGCCGACCGTGCTGACGTCCAGACCGGCAGCCGACAGGGCATCGATGGTCGGGTTGTCGTCGTCGATGAACGACGTGAAGGTCGACGCGCCGATGTTGTCGCCGGCGGAGACGAGCAGCGTGTTCGGGTTCTCGGCCTCGAACGAGTCGACGGCGCCGGCCAGGACGGCGGCTCCCGCCTCGCCGCCGGACAGGTTCTCCTCGATGCGGCCGTGGAAGTCGTTGACCGTCAGGACCTGGATGTCGGTCGTCGTGCTGTCATCCGCTGATCCGATGGCGAACAGGGTGGTCGTGCCGGAGACCTCGTTGGCGACGGCGAGCATCGGTTCGCCGGTCGCGGACTCGGATGGCGGGATGAACGCGATTCCTTCGACGCCCAGGTCGCCTGCCGATGACAGGACGGATGCCGGGTCGTCGGCATCTTCGACCGAGACCGAGAAGTCGCGGTTGTTGATGTACGTCACGTAGGCCGACGCTGCAGGATCCGTGATGTCGAACACCGCCACACCGCCGACGCGCTCGAAGCCGATGAACGCATAGGTGCGCCCGTCGACCTCTCCGACGGTCACGCTCTCCGGCTCCGGTCCCTTGTCGTCGCTGCGGCCCTCGAAGTTGGACTCGCTGTGGTTCGAGTTGAAGAACTCGGGGGCGGCCTCGGCCGTGGTCTGTTCGAACGCGTCACCGGAGTCGAAGACCTGCTCGCCATCGGTGGTCCAGATCGAGAACGAGCGCCCGCCGAACGCATACAGCTCGTCGTAGCAGCCCTCGGCCTGGTTGAAGCCGTTCTCGATCGTGACGTTCAGGCGGCCGAGGTCGGCGTCGCCGGTGAGCGAAGCCAGGTTCTCGCAGACCGGTCCGTAGCCGTCTTCCTCGAGATCCTTGACGCGGCTCGGCTCGGCGTACTCGCCCCACTCACGGGCGTCGCCCTCGTTCGCCGTCACGAGGTAGGTCGTGCCGCCGGCGGTGTAGGAGTCGATTCCGTCGGGCATGTAGATGCCCTTCAGCCCCTCGAACGTGCGGATGTCGACGGCATCGTCCTTGTCGCTGGCGTCCAGGCCGTTGCCCTCGATCGAGTGGTCCTTGAAGCCGAGCGAGAAGATGTCCGTGACCGTCGCAGATGCGATGTCCACGACGGCGACGGCGTTGGCCTCCTGCAGGGCGGCGTACGCCGTGCCTCCGTCGACCGTGATGTACTCCGGCTCGAGATTGCGGCTGACCGGAAGATCGTTCTCCGGCGCCGGGCCGAACACGCGCACGTCCGCGGGCAACGACTTCGCGCCGCCCTCCTCGAACGCGTGGAAGTCGGCGATGCGCACGGCGTCCTGCTCCGGCGCCGCGACGGCTTCCGGAAGCGTCACG
The DNA here is from genome assembly GCF_057748015.1 of Microbacterium sp. STRO-1N. The sequence continues at coordinate 3,378,042 of NZ_CM173234.1, read as the reverse complement.
ACGGCGATCGAACCCTCCGGGTCGCTCGTGAAGTCGTCGGACGGCTCGCCCTCGTTCGCGACGACGGCGTGGTCACCGGCATCCGAGATGGTGACCATGTCCGGCAGGGAACCCACCGTCACCTGGCCGAGGATCGCGGATGCCGCGTCCGTCGCGTTCGCGTCGAAGAAGACGAGGTGGCCCGCGTCGGTCTTGACCGGAGCTTCGAAGGCGATGACGCCGAGGCCGTCTTCGCGAATCGCGACGGAGTTCGCGACGCCGTCCGATTCGATCGAGAACAGCGAGGAGATCGCGGTCGGGTCGGCGTAGTCGAGCACCCCGACCGAGCCGGCCTGCGCGTTCACGACGAACAGGCGATCGCCGTGGGCCTGGACGATCTCGGCCGCCGACTCGTCGAAGACGCCGGTCTCGAACGAGCCGAGCGGAGACAGGCTGATTGCGGCGTCGTCGGCGGAGTGCACGATCGGGGCGGGCACGATCGCCGCCTGTGCGGCGGTGACCGCGATGAGCGGCGTGAGCGCGAGCGCGCACGTGAGGGTGGCTGCGGACGTCGTCCAGACGGCGCGCCGGGAGGGTGCAGAAGGCATCTTTTCCTCGGGTGTTCGGGGATGGATGATCGCGGCGCAGCCGCGCGGGTCGCGGGTGACGACTGCCATCAGGTCTATCCACCGCAGATGGCGTCGGGGTGAACGATCGGAGAACGTCCGGCGCGCCACTCGCCCTGCACAACTGCGGGTGCGGGTGGGAGTTGTCCACAGGTCGCAGAATTTCGCGAACAGGCGTGCGGCGATCAGGCGATCATCGCCTCATGACTGACGCGAACACGACTCTCAAAGACCTGATCCTCGACCACGACGACGACCTGCGCGACCTGCTGCAGGTGCTGCTCCGGCAGGCGAACCGCCGCCAGATGTGGCTCATGTTCATCGACGAGTACGGGCGCCTCGGTGACCCGCTCATGCCGATGGACGACTACCCGGAGGATCCGCACGAAGAGGTGGAGGTCGACGACCTCGGTCCGGTCGACCAGGCGCACCTCCTCATGCATCGCAGCGGCATGCTCCGCGAAGCGACCGGCAACGCGAGCGTCGTGCTCGTCTGGGAACGGGTGGGTCCCAGCACGCTGGATGAGGACGATCGCGCGTGGGCGAGCGCGATGGCCGATGCGGCTTCGTCGCTCGAGGTGCCGCTGCGGGCGCAGTTCCTGCTGCACAACCGCGGCATCCGCCAACTGCATCCGGATGACTATCTCTGATTACTAGGACGCCCTAGTAAATCCATGAGGGGCAAAGTAAGCTTTCCTTGTGCCAATGGTGGCACGAAGGGACTTCGCACAATGACTCGCACCATCCCCCATTTCGTAGGCGGATCGCTCCTGACCCCGAACTCCGGGCGCTTCACAGACGTGTTCGACCCCAGCACGGGAGCCGTCCAGGCCCGTGTGCCGCTCGCGAGCGCCGATGAGGTCCGCCGCGTGATCGCGAACGCCGAGGCGGCGCAGCCCGCGTGGGCCGCGACCAACCCGCAGAAACGCGCCCGTGTGCTGATGCGCTTCCTCGATCTCGTGCACCGGGACATGGACGACCTCGCGCGGCTGCTCTCCGCCGAGCACGGCAAGACCTTCGACGATGCAAAGGGTGACATCCAGCGCGGTCTCGACGTCATCGAGTTCGCCGTCGGCGCGCCGCACCTGCTCAAGGGCGAGTTCTCCACCGAGGCGGGGACGGGCATCGACGTGTACTCGCTGCGTCAGCCGCTCGGCGTGGTCGCGGGCATCACGCCGTTCAACTTCCCGGCGATGATTCCGCTGTGGAAGGCGGGCCCTGCGATCGCCGCCGGCAACGCCTTCGTACTCAAGCCGAGCGAGCGCGACCCGTCGGTTCCGGTCCGACTGGCGGAGCTGTTCTTCGAGGCCGGTCTGCCGGAGGGCATTCTCAACGTCGTCCACGGCGACAAGGAGGCCGTCGATGCGCTGCTGGAGGACGACCGTGTCAAGGCGATCGGCTTCGTCGGGTCCACACCGATCGCCGAGTACATCTACGCCACCGCGGCCGCGCACGGCAAGCGCGCGCAGTGCTTCGGCGGCGCGAAGAACCACCTCGTCGTCATGCCGGACGCCGATCTCGACCAGGTCGTCGACGCTCTCATCGGCTCCGGCTACGGATCGGCGGGGGAGCGCTGCATGGCGATCTCGGTCGCGGTGCCGGTCGGAGACGAGACGGCTGATGCCCTCGCGGCCAAGCTCACCGAGCGCGTCGCTCAGCTGCGGATCGGGCCGTCGCTCGCGGAGGGCGTCGACTACGGACCGCTCATCACACGCGCTGCCGTCGACCGCGTCACCGACTGCATCCAGCAGGGTGTGGACGCCGGGGCCACCCTCCTCGCCGACGGCCGAGGCCTCGTCGTCGACGGGTATGAGGAGGGGTTCTACCTCGGACCCACGCTGTTCGACCATGTCACGACCGAGATGTCGATCTACCGCGAGGAGATCTTCGGTCCCGTGCTTGTGATCGCGCGGGCGCGCGACTACGAGCAGGCGCTGGCGATGGCATCCGATCACGAGTACGGCAACGGCGTCGGCATCTTCACCCGCGACGGTGACGCCGCCCGTGACTTCGCCGCTCGCGTGAACGTCGGGATGGTCGGGGTGAACGTGCCGATCCCTGTGCCGCTCGGCTACTACACGTTCGGCGGCTGGAAGCGCAGCGGGTTCGGCGACCTGAACCAGCACGGACCGGATTCCTTCCGCTTCTACACGAAGACCAAGACCGTGACGAGCCGCTGGCCGGCGCACGGCGTCCGCGACGGAGCCAGTTTCGTCATGCCCACCACCCGCTGATCCCCATCCGCTGATCCCACAAGGAGCATCGATGACCCTCATCACCACCACGACCGAGGAACGCCAGGCGATTCTGCAGGCGGTGCGCGAGTTCGCCGAGACCGAACTGGCGCCGTTCGCGCAGGAGCGCGACGAGCACCACATCTTCCCGCGCGAGAGTCTTCAGCTCGCGGGAGAGCTGGGCTTGGGCGGCGTGTACGCCAGTGAGGACTTCGGCGGAACCGGATTGTCGCGCACCGACACGGTCGCGATCTTCGAGGAGCTCGCGAAGGGCGACCCGGCCGTCGCCGCCTACATCTCGATCCACAACATGGTGGTCGGGATGATCGACCGCTACGGCGACGAGGCGCAGCGCTCGCACTGGCTGCCGATCCTCACCGCGATGAACGGCTTCGGGGGCTACTGTCTGACCGAACCGGGTGCGGGATCCGACGCCGCAGCCATCGCCACCAGCGCGATCCGCGACGGCGATGAGTACGTGCTCACCGGCGTGAAGCAGTTCATCTCCGGCGCGGGCGGGGCGGCCGTCTACGTCGTGATGGCACGCACCGGCGACGCGGGAGCGCGGGGCATCACGGCGTTCCTCGTCGCGGGTGACGCCGAAGGGCTGAGCTTCGGGGCCCCCGAGAAGAAGATGGGCTGGCACGCCCAGCCGACCAGGCAGGTGATCCTCGACGAGGTGCGGGTGCCGGTGTCTGCACGGCTCGGCGACGAGGGCGGCGGTTTCAAGATCGCGATGTCGGCTCTCAACGGCGGGCGCCTGAACATCGCCGCCTGTTCGCTGGGCGGCGCGCAATGGGCCCTGGACAAGGCGATCCGGTACGTCCACGAGCGCTTCACCTTCGGCGAGCCGCTCGCAGACAAGCAGAGCATCGTGTTCGCGATCGCCGACATGCGCGCTCAGCTGCACGCGGCGCGGCTCATGGTGCAGGATGCCGCGGCCGCCGTCGATCAGGGCGACGAGGACGCATCGGTGCGGTGCGCGATGGCCAAGCGCTTCGCGACGGATGCCGGCTTCGACGTCGCCAACCGCGCGCTTCAGCTCCACGGAGGCTACGGCTACCTGCAGGACTACGGCATCGAGAAAGTGGTGCGCGACCTGCGCGTGCACCAGATCCTGGAAGGGACGAACGAGATCATGCAGCTCATCGTCGGACGCGAGACTCTGAAGGTCGCGTCATGAGAATCGCGTTCCTCGGCCTCGGTCACATGGGCCTGCCGATGGCGCACAACCTCATCGCCGCCGGTCACGAGGTCACCGGCTTCGACGTGGTGCCGCAGGCGCGCGACGCCGCGGCATCCGCCGGCGTCCCCATCGCCGATTCCGGAACGGATGCCGCGGCATCCGCCGAGGTCGTCATCACGATGTTCCCGGCCGGCGCGCACGTGCTGTCGGCCTATCGCGAGGGCCTGCTCGAGGCGGCGCCGGCGGGGACGCTGTTCATCGAGTCGTCCACGATCGCGGTCGCCGACGCGCAGGAGGCGCATGCGCTCGCCGTCGCCGACGGGCATCGACAGGTCGACGCCCCCGTGTCCGGCGGCGTCGTGGGGGCGGAGAACGCGACGCTGGCCTTCATGGTGGGCGGAGCGGACGATGACTTCGCCGCGGCGCAGCCGATCCTCGAACACATGGGCAAGCGCATCGTGCACTGCGGCGGACCGGGGCTCGGACAGGCCGCGAAGGTCTGCAACAACATGATCCTCGGGGTGTCGCAGATCGTGGTCGGCGAGGCGTTCGTGCTCGCCGAGCGCCTCGGCCTCAGCCACGAGGCACTGTACGAGGTCGCGTCGAACGCATCCGGTCAGTGCTGGGCGCTGTCGACGAATTGCCCGGTGCCAGGGCCGGTGCCCACGAGCCCGGCGAACCGCGACTACCAGCCCGGCTTCGCCGGTGCGCTGATGGCGAAGGACCTCGGACTCGCGCTCGAGGCGATCGAGCAGACCGGCACCGACGCTCGCCTCGGACGCCTCGCGCAGGAGATCTACGCCGCCTACGCGGCAGGCGACGGCGCGAAGCGCGACTTCTCCGGCATCATCACCGACATCCGCGACGGCTCCGTGTGAGGATCGTCTCGAGGGTTCGAATCGCTCGAATGACCGCTCTCGACGCATTTCTGCGGTCATTCGCGCGATTCGAAACCGGCGAGTGAGGAGGCTCCCATGAGCGAGTACGACACGATCCTGGTCGAACAGCGCGGCCGCGTCGGATGGATCACACTGAACCGACCGCACGCTCTGAACGCCCTGAACGGGCAGGTCGCCGACGAGGTGACGGCCGCCGCGGTCGCATTCGACGCGGATGACGGGATCGGCGCGATCGTCGTCACCGGAAGCGAAAAGGCGTTCGCGGCCGGCGCAGACATCAAGGAGATGGAGTCGATGACGGCATCCGAGATGCTCGCCACCGACCATTTCGGCGCCTGGAACGACTTCGCCGCGGTCCGCACGCCCGTCATCGCAGCCGTCAGCGGCTTCGCGCTGGGCGGCGGGTGCGAGCTGGCGATGATGTGCGACATCATCCTCGCCGCCGACACCGCGAAGTTCGGGCAGCCGGAGATCAACCTCGGCGTCATCCCCGGCATGGGCGGGACGCAGCGGCTGATCCGCGCGGTCGGGTACTACAAGGCCGCCGAACTCGTGCTCTCCGGTCGGCTGATCGGCGCCGAGGAGGCCGAGCGTGCCGGGCTCGTCTCGCGGGTGGTCCCGGCATCCGAGCTGCTGGCCGAGGCGTCGACGCTGGCCGAGACGATCGCGTCCAAGTCCCTGCCGAGCATCTACGCGGCCAAAGCCGCGCTGGATGCCGCGATGGAGACGAGTCTCGCAGAGGGCCTCGCACACGAGAAGCAGGCGTTCGCCGCCCTGTTCGACACCGCGGATCAGAAGGAGGGCATGGCGGCCTTCCGCGAGAAGCGCGCGCCGCGGTTCACGAACAGCTGAGCCCGCCGCGCGTCAGGCGCGCAGCGCGGCGAGCACCTTCTCGACGCGACGGGCGCGCGTCTCGTCCGTCTTCGCCTCGGCGACCTGGCGCGCATGCTCCTTGCGCTTCGAGTACGACAGGGCGTCGAAGGCGGCGCGCAGCCCGGCATCCGCATCGAGCGCGTCGGCGAGGGTCGGCGGGATCTCGACCTCGCGCTCCGCCGTGTCGACCGTGATCGTGACGTCGATCTCCTGGTCCTTCTCGAGACCCATCTCGGCACGGGCGGCCTGGCTGAATCCGATCAGATTCCGCCCACCCATCCGGGCCAGGCGCAGCCGGATGCTGCGGTCGCCGAAGGAGACGACCACGGGAAACACCTTGCCGGCGCCGAATGCGGCGACCTGCTCGTCGGTGAGCACGATCGCGGCCGCGGGCCCGCTCGATTCGAGGATGGTGTGCAGGCGCAGCTCGGTCATGCCCGACAGATTACGCGCGCTCGACCTCGGCGGCCAGGATGGCTCCGCGCTCGTCGATCAGCCGCCGCATGTATTCGCGCATGAACAGCCGGTCGACGAGTGCGCCGATCGGCCCGAACGGAGAGCGCAGCGTGATGGTGTCGCGCATCAGCGTGCCGTCCGGATGCTCCTCGAAATCGTGCTCATGCAGGAAACTCGCGAACGGACCCGCGATCTGGCGGTCGCTGAATCCATGCGGCGGGTCGAGATCGAAGACGACGGAGGTCAGTCGGAACGGGATGCCGAAGTGCCGCGCGCGCCAGGTCACGGTCGCCCCCTCGGTGAAGACTCCGCCCTCGGGTCCGGCGACCATCGTCTCGCCGTATCGCGCCATCGTCCGCACATGCAGCTGCGGGTCGAGGGATGCCGCGCACACCCGCGCCGGCGTCGCGCGGATCACGCGTTGGACGACGAAGGAGGGCGTCACAGCGGATCGGGCTGCGGGCGGGGGTCGGTGAAGTCCCCGGCATCTTTGCGCAGGCGTGCGACGATGCCGACCAGATCGGCCGCATCCTCTGGACTGATGCCGGGGTCGGCGAAGACCTCGGTGTTCAGCGCCGTGGTCGCCCGCTCCACGAGCTCGCGGCCCGCATCGGTGAGCGCGAGCATCGCCGCTCGGCCATCGTGCGGATGCGGTTCGCGCAGGATCAGGCCGTCGCGCACCAGCCGGTCGGCCGTGCTGGTGACCGTCGTCGCGTGCACCTGCAGGCGCGACACCACGCTCGACAGCGGCAGGCGTCCACGACGGCTGAACGCGAGCAGGCGCAGCACCTCGTAGCGGGCGAACGACAGCTCGAAGGGCTTGAGCGCGGCGTCGACCCTGGCCAGGAGCAGCTGCTGCGCCCTCATCACCGAGATGACGACGGTCATGCCCTCCGCGGCATCCGTCCAGCCGTGCGCGAGCCATTGCCGCTTCGCCTCGGCGAGCGGATCGATCGGCAGGGGTCGATGCTGGGCCACGCATCCACGGTACTCGGCCCTGCCGCCGAGTCGGTGCGGCGCGCTACGCTCGGATCGTGGAGCGCTCGACGGTCGTCGGCGGTGAGACTCAGTCTCACCGGACTAGAATCGAAGTGTCGTGAGGAGCAATCGATGAAGATCTTCGTCCTGGTCAAAGAGGTGCCCGACACCTACGGCGATCGCAAGCTGAACCTGGAGACGGGCCTGGCCGACCGCACGGCGGGTGATGTCGTCCTGGACGAGATCACCGAGCGAGCGCTCGAGGCAGCGCTCAGCTACGCGGACAAGAACGAGGGGACCGACGTCGTCGCCCTGTCCATGGCGCCCGAGTCATCCACGGCTTCCGTTCGACGCGCTCTTGCGATCGGCGCGGGGTCGGCCGTGCATGTCGCGGACGAGCAGCTCGTCGGAGCTGATCTGGGACTCACAGCCGAAGTGCTCGCCGCCGCGATCCGCCGCGGCGAGCCCGACCTGGTCATCACGGGCAACCTCTCCACCGACGGATCCGCCGGCGTCATCCCGGCGATGCTCGCCGAGCATCTCGGCTTCGCGCAGGCGACGGCGCTGAGCGCGGTGGAGATCACCGCCGACGGCGTCGCGGGCACCAGGGCAGCGGATGCCGGATCGCAGCAGGTCTCGGCATCCCTTCCGGCGGTCATCTCGATCACCGAGGCGCTGCCCGACGCGCGCTTCCCGAACTTCAAGGGCATCATGGCGGCGAAGAAGAAGCCGCTCGAGGTGCTCTCGCTCGCCGATCTGGGTGTCTCAGCCGACGCGGGCGCTGCCCCGCGGACCATCATGACCTCGGTCTCGGAGAAGCCTCCGCGCGCGGCGGGTATCAAGATCACCGATGAGGGGGATGCCGCACAGCAGTTGGTCGACTTCCTCGTGCAGAACAGGCTGGTGTGAGCATGGGCTACCCCGAGAACTCCATCCTCGTCCTCGTCGACGTCACGCCGGCCGGTGATGCCGCCGGCAGCACGGCCGCTCTGATCGGCGCGGCGTCGTCCGTCGGCAGCCCTGTGGCGCTCGTCCCCGGCGGATCGCAGAGCGCTGTGGATGCCGCGGCCGCCGCCGGAGCGTCCGTCGTGCTCACCGCAGCGGTCGATGACACCGCGCTGGTCGTGCCGCTCGTCGACGCCCTGCAGGCGGCCTTCGAGAAAGTGTCTCCGGATGCCGTGCTCATCTCCAACTCGATCACAGGGCGCGACGTCGCCGGCCGACTCGCGGTGCGCACGCGCAACGCCGTCTCCGTGGATGCGATCGGGGTCTCCCGTGACGACGAGGGCATCGTGGCGCACCACTCCGTCTACGGCGGTGCGTACCTGGTGGATTCCGCGCCGACCTGCGGAGCTCCGATCATCACCGTGCGCCAGGGCGCCGTCGACACGCGCGCAGAAGCGGTGGCGTCACCGACCGTCGAAGAGCTCTCCGTGACGGGTTCCGGCGCACCGGCCGCCACGGCCGGGCCGATCGAGGCCGTCGAAGTCGCCTCCTCCCGGCCTGACCTGCGCGGGGCCGCGCGCGTCGTGTCGGGTGGACGGGGCCTGGGCTCGAAGGATCAGTTCGCCCTGGTGGAGCAGCTGGCCGACGCGCTGGGCGCGGCGATCGGCGCTTCTCGCGCGGCCGTGGATGCCGGATACATCCCGTACGCCCATCAGGTGGGGCAGACCGGTGTCTCGGTCTCGCCGCAGCTGTACATCGCTCTCGGCATCTCCGGGGCGATCCAGCACCGCGCCGGCATGCAGACCGCCAAGACGATCGTCGCGATCAACAAGGACGGCGAGGCGCCGATCTTCGAGATCGCCGACTTCGGCATCGTCGGAGACGTGTTCGCCGTCGTGCCGCAGCTGATCGAGGCCCTCGAAGCACGAGGGAAGTAGTCGGATGCTGCGTCGCGGACTGCCACGTGTGCCGGGCGGAGAGCCCTGGCCGCCGGGCGATGTGCCCACCTCGCTCGTCGAGGCGCCGGTCGCCGCGTCCGTCGTTTCCACTTCGGGGGCCGACACGCCAGATGTCGGACAATCCCGCGAAGAGCGTCCGACAAGTGACGTGCCGGTCCCCGGAGGGGATGCCGCGGCCACCGCCACGGCGTCTGCCGCAACCGGCCCGCTGCGTCGCGGTCTCCCGCGTGCACCCGGTGGCGAGCCCTGGCCTCCCGCAGATTCGGCGATCACCAGGAAGGTGAGTGTCGCCGCGGCGTCGGCCTCTGGCGATACCGGGACGTCGGTTCGGAACGAGGCGGCCGCGGTTGCTGCGACGGCGGGCACCGCCGCAGCGACGACCAGCGCGGCAGCACGTGCTGACACGTCGAATGCCCCTTCGCCCGTGACCGGGCGGGAGCCTGCGGCGGTCCACGAGCGGGACACCGCCTCGAACTCGCTGCGCCGAGGGCTGCCCCGCACGCCCGGTGGGGAGCCCTGGCCTCCGGCAGGCATCGTGCTCGCACCGAGTGTGCTCGCCAACGCGCCGACGGGCGCTGCACCGATGTCTCCCGCCCCACCCGCCGTCTCTACGATTCCGGGGGCCGACACGCCAGATGTCGGACCGATTGGCGATGAACGTCCGACAGGTGGGTCGGCCCCCCAAGTGGTGGCCTCGGCCAACGCCGCGCGTGACGTCTCCGTCCCGCTGGCGGTCCCGCGCACCGTCTGGAACGGCGTCGCCCCGAAGCACATGCCGGTCTCGGCATCCGACGGCGGGAAGCGGCCGACGTGGACCCAGGCCATCGCCGGTCTCCTCGGCCTCGCGGGACTCGGCATCCTCGGCATCGCCGCCATCGCGTTCGTCCGGACGATCCTCAGCACCCCGGTCATGGTGGATTTCCTCGCCGCGTTCCCCGGCGAATATCACCTCCCGGAGGGGACGCAGCCCGGGATCCCCGGATGGGTGGGCTGGCAGCACTTCTTCAACATGTTTCTGATGGTGCTGATCATCCGCACCGGTCTCACGGTGCGGTCCGAGAAGCGCCCGACGGTGTTCTGGACCTCGCGGCGCAACCCCAAGTACAAGATCAGTCTCACGCTGTGGCTTCACCAGGCGCTGGATGTGCTCTGGCTCGTCAACGGCGTGATCTTCATCGTGCTGCTGTTCACGACAGGGCACTGGGTACGGGTCGTGCCGACCAGCTGGGAGGTCTTCCCCAACGCGCTGTCGGCCGGCCTGCAGTACGTCTCGCTGGATTGGCCGACCGAGAACGGCTGGGCGAACTACAACAGCCTGCAGCAGCTGGCCTACTTCGCGACGATCTTCCTCGCCGCCCCGCTCGCCACCATCACCGGTGTGCGGATGTCGGGCATCTGGCCGAAGAACGCCGAGAAGCTCAATCGGGCGTACCCGGTCGAGTGGGCGCGCGCGGTGCACTTCCCGGTGATGATCTACTTCATCGCGTTCATCGTCGTGCACGTGATCCTCGTGATGGCGACGGGCGCTCTGCGCAACCTGAACCACATGTACGCGTCGCAGGACCTCGTCAGCTGGACCGGGTTCTGGGTGTTCATCGCGTCCCTCGCGGTGATCGGCATCGGCTGGTTCGCCGCACGCCCGCTGATCATCGCCCCGATCGCGAAGGGCTTCGGGAACGTCTCAGGGCGCTGAATCCGACGATCACGGAGGACAACATGGCAGAGGCATACATCGTCGACGCGGTCCGCTCGCCGGTCGGCAAGCGGGGCGGTTCGCTCTCCGGCATCCATCCGGCCGACCTCGGAGCGCACAGCCTGCGCGCGCTCGTCGACCGCGTCGGCGTGGATCCGGCCGCGATCGATGACGTCATCATCGGAGCGATCGACGCGATCGGCGGCCAGGCCGGCAACGTCGGGCGCACGGCCGTGCTGGTCGCCGGGTTCCCCGAGCACGTGCCGGGCGTGACGATCGACCGCCAGTGCGGATCGAGTCAACAGGCCGTGCACTTCGCCGCACAGGCCGTCATGAGCGGGACAGCGGATCTCGTGATCGCCGGTGGGCTGCAGAACATGTCGCAGCTGCCCATCCTGTCATCGGCCTCCGCCGGTGAGGCGTACGGCTTCACCACCCCGTACGCGGAGTCGCCCGGCTGGCAGAACCGTTACCCGGGCCAGGAGATCTCGCAGTTTCTCGGCGCCGAGCTGATCGCTGAGAAGTGGGACATCACCCGGGAGGCGATGGAGCAGTACGCACTCGAGAGCCACCGCCGTGCCGCTGTCGCGCAGGACGACGGGCGCTTCGACCATGAGATCGTGCCGCTGAACGGACTCGCGGCGGACGAGGGCGTCCGCCGCGACACCAGTCTCGAGCGTATGGCTGGTCTGCAGCCGCTGCGCCCGGGTGGCCGTCTGACCGCGGCGGTCGCCTCGCAGATCAGCGATGCGTCGAGCGCCGTTCTCATCGCCGGCGAGCAGGCGGTGAAGGATCACGGGCTCACCCCGCGGGCGCGCATCCACCATCTCTCGGTACGCGGGGATGACCCCGTCTTCATGCTCACCGCGCCGATCCCCGCCACCCGGCACGCGCTCTCGCGCGCAGGAATGACGATCGACGACATCGACCTGTTCGAGGTCAACGAGGCCTTCGCCTCGGTCGTGCTCGCCTGGATGCGGGAGACCGGCGCGCCCCACGAGAAGGTGAACGTCAACGGAGGCGCGATCGCCCTCGGACATCCGATCGGTGCGACAGGTACGCGCCTGATGGCGACGATGCTCAACGAGCTCGAGCGCACCGGAGGCCGCTACGGGCTGCAGACGATGTGCGAGGGCGGCGGGGTCGCCAACGTCACGATCATCGAACGCCTCTGATCACCGGCATCCCTCACGCGACGCCAGGATGCCGTGGCGACCGGCTCAGCGGACGAAGCGGACCTCGGTCAGCGTCTCGCCGAGGAACGGCTCGGTGTGCGAGGCGCCATCCAGATGGAAGCCGTTGCGCGTGTAGAAGCGGTGCGCGCGCGGGTTGTCTCCGGCGACCCACAGGTACAGCGGCTCATCCTTCTCCACAGCGGCATCGAACAGCTTCTGCCCGAGACCGGTGGAGTGCCAGGCATCCAGGAGGTAGATGAAGTAGAGCTCGCGATTCGCGGGAGCATCCTTGTCGCGCGCAGGGCCGGAGCCGACGAAACCGACGATCTCCCCGTCGACGAGCGCTGCGCTCATCTTGAACTCGGGACCCTGGATGGCCCAGTGCGTCCACAGCTCGGCGAGTCGCCGGGGTGAGACCTTCTCGAGTGCTGCCTTGCTGATCAGGTGGTCGTAGGTCTCGTGCCAGCACTGTGCGTGCACACGACCCAGAGCCTCCGCGTCCACATCACGGACCGGACGGACGATGACTTCTGGCTGGGCTTCGGCGCTCATGCCCGTGACTCTACGCGCGGGTCGGGAGAACCGGAAATCTACGCTCTGTAGAAGAACCTGCTCATGATCGGGGTACGCTCGCACCTTGTGAACGTGATCTGGCGGACCCTGCTCGTGATGTGGAGCGCACGGCGACGTGTGCGACGCGAAGGACGCATCGCGCCGACCGAGGTCGGCCGCATCCGGCTCACGACGCTGCCCACCGACATCGACGTCCTGCGGCACATGAACAACGGCCGCTACCTCTCTCTGTTCGATCTCGGCCGCTGGGATCTGCTCGTGCGCACCGGCATGAGCGATGTCATGAAGCGCAACGGCTGGTACGCGGTCGTCTCCGCCGAGACGGTGACGTTCCGCAAGTCGCTCGAGCTCTGGCAGCGCTTCGACATCGAGTCGCGGCTGCTCGGCCACGACGACAAGGCGATCTACATGGAGCATCGGGCCGTCGTGGGCGGCGAGATCTACGCCAGGGTGATCGTCAGGGCCCGGATGCTGAAGCGCAGCGGCGGGACGCTCTCGCACCAGGAGCTGTTCGCCGCGGTCGGTCGCCCGGAGGGCATCCCGGACGTCGAGCCGTGGATGCACGAGTGGGCCGCTGCGTCCGCGCTGCCGTCGACGCGCGCCGAGGCGCCCAGCGTCTGGTCGTGACGCGGCACGAGCGCTAACGTGGCTTCGTGCTGACCCTCCTCTCGTCGACGTGGCGCGTGCTCGCCGGGCATTGGCCCGCGCTCGTCGCGTGGTACCTGGCGGGGTACCTGGTGCACTTCGGGCTCATTCAATTCGCCGGATGGGTCGGCGCGTACACGGGCACCGGTGGCATCCTGCTGCTTCCGCTCGCGATCCTGGCGCGGCTGATCGCCTTCGTGGCGATGTTCCTCGTCGTCCGCGACGGGCTGCGCGAGCTGCAGGCGATCGCGCCGGTGCCGCAGGCGGCATCCGAACGGCGTGAGACCTTCCTGAACACGCTGCTCGCCAGCATCCTTCCCTTCTTCGCGGTGTACGCGGCCTGGGGAATGCTCCAGGACGACGTGATCGCGTACGACCATCGTGCGCTCCAGGTGCGCAGCGACATCAGCTGGCAGGCCATCGCGAACCAGACCGAAGCGCCGACCGGTGGGGTCGGCAGCAACCTGACGCTGGATGCGATCACGGGTGTGCTGATCGTCCTGGCTTTCGCCGGACGATGGGCGTGGAAGAAGTGGCCGAAGAAGCTCCCGGCTCCGTTCTCCGTGGTGGCGGTGTACCTCGAGGCCGTCTGGGTGCTCCTCTCGATCATCGTCATCAAGGACGCGCTTGAAGCCGTGAACGCCTGGGTGGACACCCGCGTCGGCATCCAATGGGCACTCGATTTCCGTGAGTGGGTGAGTGCGCAGCTCATCCCTGTGGCGTGGGTGTGGGACAGTCTCGAGTGGTTCATCGGGCAGCTCGCCGGTCTCGTGGTCGAACCGCTCGCCTGGCTCGCGATCGCCGGAGTCATCTACGGCCAGGCGATCGCGGCCGAGAAGCCCAAGCTCGACATCGCCCTGTACAAGCGGGCGCGTACGCACGCGGAGAAGGTGCCGACTCTGCTGCGTCGGATGCTGGGGCAGCTCGGTGCCGAGTTCACGTCGCGCTTCACCCCGATCGTCGACGCGATCGTGCTGATGTGGCGTGCCGGGCCGCTGCTCATCGGGACGTTCATCCTGCTCTACACGATCGTGCTCGCCGGTGACACGACGTTGAGTTACCTCGTGACCAGGGTCATCGGGCCGCAGAGCCGCGTCGATTTCTGGTTGGTCGTCAACGACGCGCTGACCCTCTGCCTCGCTCTCCTCATCGAGCCCATCCGCATCAGCGTCGTCGCGGGTGCCTACGACACCTCACTCGGCGCGCTGCGCCGGCACCGGATGGTCGAAGCCGCGAACACGCCGACGGGCGGTCAGGGCTCGACCGAGAACCTGATGAATGAGGGGTAGGAATTGATCTCGGCCACCTCGACCCAGAACGGTCCCTCTGCATCCGCGGGCACGATGTATCCCACGATGATCTCGTACGGGACGACCGGCCCCGGGTTGCCGTTCTCGTCATCCTCCGGTTTCGTGCAGTTCGTCGGCTCCTCGGCCGAGTAGGGGATGCCGAGCTCGGTCGTCATCTCCTCCCAGCGCCGCCCGGTGTCCTGCTCCACCAGGACGGGCGAGAAGCAGGACGGCGACTCGCCGTGCGGGTCCACGGGAACGGCAACGGCGATCACCCGGGCATCCGATGGCGCCGTGAGCTCTTCCGCGTCAGTGACATCGACCGCCCGCACCGGGCCCCACGTGGCGTCGGCGAGCTCGGCGGTCTCGCCCTGATCGACATCCATCGGGATCGTCGGCTGATACAGGTAATACCGCGACCAGGCGACGCCCACCAATGTCGCGGTCGCCACGGGGATGAGGACAGCCAGAGCGATGAGCGCGAGGCGGTTGCGCCGCCACCAGCCGGTCACGGGTGCGTCCAATCGGTTCCGCGGACCTCGGCCTCCGCGACCGGAGTGAGTGCGCCGAGGTCGATCTCGAGCTCGGCGATCGAGTCGACGCGGGTGTCGTCCTTCGCGGACAGCTGCAGGACGGCGGTGCGATCGCGTGCGTCCTCGGGGAGTTCGAACGCGAGCGCTCCGCTCTTCGAAACGCCCGTCACCAGCGGCGCCGACAGGAACGATGGCATGCGCTCGCTCGCACGGAACGACTGATCGCCGACGAGCAGCGTCGCGCCCTTGAAGCTCATTCCGTATTGGTCGAGGTTCGCTTCGGCATCCACCTCGACGACGAGCCAGGTGCCCTCGGCGCTCCAGCCTCCCGCAGCCGACACCGTGTCGGCGAGCGTGACGTCCTGCACCGTCACCGTGAAATCGCGGCCGACGGCCGCCTCGCCGATCGTCACCGGAACCACGAAGGGTTCCGCGGACGCGCTGTCATCGGGGGCGGCGAGTGCCACCAGCCACGCGCCGACCAGCAGTGCGGCGGTGATGATCCAGGGGGTCGCTCGCTTCATTCCTCCTCCTCGATTCCCGCACCGACATCCTCGACGGCGAGCGTGGCGTACGCACCGGTCTCTTCGTCTTCCCAGTACTCGCCGTAGACGAAGAACTCGCCTGTGTACTCGGTCGCGGTGGGCAGGGTCAGGCGGATGCCATCGCCGTCGGCCAGGCCGGAGGCAGGGAGCGCCCACGTCAGCACCAACTGCGCCGGCACCCCGGGCTGCAGCCAGGGGGAAGCGGTCGTATCGTCGTATCGAGCGACAGCAGGCGCGATGTCAGGCAGATCGTCGACGCGGATCGCGGTGAGCGATCCCTTCGCCGACGAACTCGATGGACGAGCAGCGTCGTCGACGTTCGTGACGTCCATGATGACCACGAGCAGGCGTTCGCCCTCCTTCGGACGGACACCGGTCTCGTTGAGCTCATCGATGAGCACCGCGCGCTGCGGAGTCATCTCCCACCCGGCCCCGGTGAACGTGTCTCCGGCGACGAGTTCGGGCAGTGGCGGCTCGGGGACGGCCTCGAGGCCGCCGAACGCGGCGGTGGCACCGAGGATGAGCACGGTCGCGGCGCCCCCGATCCACTTCGTGGAGACGCGGGAGGTGACGGCGGAGACCCATTTCTTCGGCTGGGCATCTGTTCCTGCAGGCGCCGTCGAGGACGCGGACGCCAAGGCGGCGTCGACCGCACCCTGCGCTGCCCCCGACCGAGTCACGGCAACATCCTAGAGTTCCGGCGGGTCACGGTGAAACACGACGATGCCGCATGGGGGTTGAAGATCAAGGTGATCGCGGACGTGACGCTCACCATGATCACTCTGGTCGGGATGCTGACGAACCCGATCACAGCGGTGGGCGCCGGGCCGATGATGATCATCAAGAAGAAGCTGCTGAACGCGGCCGTCGACATCGCTGTCGAGGAGGCGATGAACCAGCTCCTGCCGATGATGATCGAACCCCTCGCGGGCGAACTGCCGGGAATCGTGATGGCGGCCCTGGACGCGCCCCTCGTCGAGGCCGTCGTCGGAGACGCCGACGAGTTCTACGTGGATCTGCAGGCGCTCGAACAGGCGGAGGACGAGATGGAGATGCACGCGACCGATATCGACACGCTGATCGATCGACTGATGGTCGATCTGTCCGGCCTGAACCTCTCGGGGAGCTGACGCATGGCTGGGAGAGCGGACGCGATCAAGGATGCGATGCAGAACTCCGTCGACGATCTGGCACCTGCCCTTCGGCCGGTGGGCGGCGTCCCGCGCAACATGAAGGGGAGACAGGGCACCAACCGCGATGGGGTCGAGAACGTCGATCATTTCGACGATAAGCCCGATGCTCCGGATGTGTCGAACCCGCGTCGTCCGACGGAAGCCGGCGGAGAATCTGATTCGAACGCGGGAACCGGGCGGAACGATGGGAGGGATGAGCGGGGCCGGTTCGTCGGCGACGGCAACAGGCCATGGGCCGACCGGGAGCAGGTCGGCCTGGACCGGGTGGCGGACAGGGAAGGCGTCGACGTCATCAGGGATCAGGTTCGAGCCACGATCCCCGGCGTCCGAAAGCCGGGTGCATCGACCGATCAGCCGCGCTACTACGACGGGCTGTTCAAGAACCCGGATGGCACGTACACGGGTGTCGAAGTCAAGAGCGGAACAGCCACCCGCGACCCCGCACAGCGTTTGTTCGACGGTACCGTTAGTAGAGACAGGCCCGCCGGCGCGATCCTCGATGGTGAACGCATCGAGATCATTCAGGTGATTTTGGAGAAGGTGGAATGACTCGACGAACGCATGTCGTGGAATCGAACGGAGTGAGCCGAGGGCCGCTCATCGACACGATGCGGCCGTATCCGGAGGCGATCCGCTTCTCGCTGAACCGCATGAACGGCTCATCATTCTGGGCTTACAGCCTGTGGCGTGCGCCGGAGGGCGCTGACCTGCTGGACGACATCCCGCTGTCCGACGAGTACATGCAGTGCGCAGGTTCGGCGGAGGCGTTGACGATCGAGGTGCGCACGCTCGATGCGGACGGAATGCCGCATCAGTACACGGTCGGCAAGCCCGGTGAGCAGACCGGAGACCCCACCGAGGTCATCCGGTGGGATGATGGGCGACACAGTACGAAGGTGTTCCCGAACGAGGTGTTCACCGCGGATGAGGCCGCCGAGGTGTTCTACGCCTATTTCCTCACGGACACCGTTTCCGCCCCATATGTCCTGCGCGAGCTCGACCTGTCCTGGCCACCGGCCCGCGGCTGAATCGGAGAAGATCCCATGACCGACAACACCGACCGCACGCCGGATCCGCGCCGGCAGGATGTGCCGCCGCCGGCACCGCATCTGCCGAACCCCGGTGCCGGCTATCCGGGTACTTCGCCCGCCGGAGGCGGCTACCCTGACCCGACCGTTCCCGTGGTCTATCCGCCGACCGGCGCACCCGGAGACCAGCAGCTCGGCAACGCCGCGCCCTACGCTCCCGGATACGGCGCCCCGTCCGCGTACGCCGGACCGCCGTCCGCGGCGGCACCAGGACCGGGCGGCCTCGCGATCACCGCGCTGATCCTCGGCATCGGCGCTTTCCTCATCGGCTGGATCCCCTTCGTCGGACTCATCGTCGCGATCGCCGGCATCGTGGTGGGCATCATCGCCGTCCGTCGCCGCCAGGGGCGTCCGCTCTCGATCACCGGCCTCGTCCTCTCGGGCGTCGGCTTCCTGATCGCTCTCGTCATGACGCTGATCATCGCCGTGCTCATCCCGATCGCCGTCGAGGACTCGTACTCCTCGAGTGCCGGCGTCCACGGCTCGGTCCAGGTGGTCCCCGACCAGAGCTGACACCGACACGGCGCCCTTCGCTGTGCCTCAGCGGGAGACGGCCAATGCGCTCCTAGGCTGTGGCCATGGTCGCCTTACCCGTGTCGTCCGATCCTCTGTCCGAGCGCGCGGTCGCGCTCGTGCGGCGCTGGGTCGCCGAGGCCGCGATCGTCGAGCCGGACCCGGCGTCCGCGCGCCTCGCCGAGGTGCTGCGCGACGAACGCGGTCTCGCCTTCACGCTCGGATTCGTGGACGGCGTGCTCCGGCCGGAGAGTCTGAGCGCCGCTGCAGCCCAGCTGCATCGGATCGCTCCCGACGTCCCCGGGTTCCTGCCGTGGTACCTGCGGGGTGCGGTACGCGTCGGCGGCGGGATCGCCCAGGCGCTGCCTGCGCCGACCGTGCCCATCGCCCGTCGGGCACTGCGCGAGATGGTCGGCCATCTGATCGTGGACGCGCGCCCGGCGAAACTGGGAGCCGAGATCGGACGCATCCGCGAGAGCGGCGCGACACTCAACATCAATCTGCTCGGTGAGGCCGTGCTCGGCGAGTCAGAGGCCAAGCGCCGTCTCGACGGCATCCACGATCTGATCCGGCGCCCGGACGTCGACTACGTCTCGGTCAAGGTCTCATCGATCCTCAGCCGTCCGGACCCGTGGTCCTTCGACGAGGTGGTGGATGCCGCGGCCGCACGCCTCCTGCCCCTCTACGTCACCGCGCTCGAGCACGGCGTGTTCATCAATCTCGACATGGAGGAGTACCGCGACCTCGATCTCACGATCGCGGTGTTCACCCGCATCCTCGAGGAGCCGCGGCTCGCGCACCTGGAGGCGGGGATCGTGCTGCAGGCGTACCTGCCGGACGCGCTCTCGGCCCTCCGCGAGCTGACCGCGTGGGCGCGCGACCGCGTCGAGCACGGCGGGGCGCGCATCAAGGTGCGCCTCGTGAAGGGCGCGAACCTGCCGATGGAGCGGGTGGATGCCGTCCTGCACGGGTGGCCGCAGGCCACCTACGACACCAAGCTCGACACCGACGCCAATCATCTCCGCCTGCTCGACGAGGCACTGCAGCCCGACAACGCGGCGGCGGTGCGCGTCGGCGTCGCAGGGCACAACCTCTTCGACATCGCGTACGCCCATCTGCTCGCAACCGAGCGCGGGCTGTCGACACCGGCGGACGTGCGCGAAGGCGGCAGTCCGGATGTCGAGTTCGAGATGCTGCTCGGGATGGCCGAGGGGCACCGTCATGCCGTGTCGAAGGATGTCGGCCCGATACGGCTGTACGTCCCCGTGGTGCATCCGCGCGAGTTCGACGTCGCCATCGGGTACCTCGCCCGTCGTCTGGAGGAGAGCGCCTCGGCCGAGAACTTCCTCTCCGCGGCCTTCCACCTCGCCGAGGACGAGACACTGTTCGTCCGGGAACAGGACCGCTTCCTCGACGCCCTCGAGCGGGCAGAGCAGCGCACACTGCGGACCACGCCGCACCGCACACAGGACCGCCGCGCACCCGTGCACGAATCCGTGCGCACGGTGCCGCCCGCTCCGGAGGCCGAGACCGACCTCACGAACATCGTGCTCGGGATCTCCCGCGGTTCCAGGGACGATCCCTTCGTGGAGACCGCGGTCTACTCGCAGCTCGAGGCCGCCCCGGATGCCGGTGGGGCGCCGGGCTTCGAGAACACCGCCGACACCGATCTGTCGCTCGCGGCGAATCGCGAGTGGGCCCGTGGCATCCGCTCCCGCATCAGCGGATCGACCGCCGGGCTCGACACCGTGCGCACAGCGCGCGTGGCGGACGAAGCGGAGGTCGATGCCATCGTCGCCCGACTGCGGCGCGGCGGTGAAGAGTGGGGAGCGCGTCCGGCTGCGGAGCGCGCCGAGGCGCTGATGCGCGCCGCCGTCGCTCTGGAGTCACGCCGTGCCGAGCTCATCGAGGTCGCGGCGGACGAGACGGGCAAGCTGCTGTCCGAGGGAGACATCGAGGTCAGCGAGGCGGTCGATTTCGCACGCTACTACGGCGCCAAGGCGCGCGAGCTCGACGCCGTTCCCGGCGCGACGTTCATCCCCTCGAGAGTGACCGTCGTCGCGCCGCCGTGGAACTTCCCGCTGGCCATCCCCGCCGGGGGAGTGCTCGCCGCGCTCGCCGCAGGTTCTGCGGTGGTCCTGAAGCCGGCGCCGCAGGCGCGTCGATGCGCTGCGGTGATCGCCGAGGCGCTGTGGCAGTCCGGCATCCCTCGTGACGTGCTCGCGTTCGCGGATGTGCCTGAAGGCCCTCTCGGACAGGCGCTCATCGCGCATCCGGACGTCGACAGGGTCGTGCTGACCGGGTCGTGGGACACCGCCGAGCTGTTCCGATCCTGGCGACCGGATCTCCCGCTGCACGCCGAGACGAGCGGGAAGAACGCGATCGTGGTCACATCGTCCGCCGACGTCGATCTCGCGGTCGCCGATCTCGTGCGCAGCGCGTTCTCGCATGCAGGGCAGAAATGCTCCGCGGCATCCCTGGCGATCCTGGTCGGACCCGTCGGACGCTCGCACCGTTTCGCCCGACAGCTCGCCGACGCGACGCGCTCGTTGCGCGTCGGATGGCCGGCCGAGGCCCGCGTCGACGTCGGACCGGTGATCGAGCAGCCGCAGGGCAAGCTCGCCTGGGCGCTGAGCGAACTGGAGCAGGACGAGCGATGGATCGTCCGCCCCGCACCGGTGCCAGGCGATACGAGCGGCCGGCTGTGGAGTCCCGGCATCCGCGCGGGGGTGCTGCCCGGATCGAGATTCCATCGCGAGGAGTTCTTCGGACCGGTGCTCGGCATCATGCACGCACCCGATCTGGAGCGGGCGATCGACCTGCAGAACCAAGTGGCGTACGGCCTCACCGCGGGGCTGCACACGCGCGACCCCGAGGAGCTGGCGCTCTGGCTGGAGCGCGTCCAGGCCGGCAATCTCTCCGTGAACCGCGGCATCACGGGCGCGATCGTGCAGCGCCAGCCGTTCGGAGGATGGAAGCGCTCGTCGGTCGGCCCCGGCGCCAAGGCGGGCGGGCCCAACCACTTGATCGGACTCGGGACGTGGCGTGCCGGCAGTGGTGCTCCGGCGTCGAGCACGCTGCATCTGCGCGGACTCGACGGACGCATCACAGACCTCATCGAATCCGGGCAGCCCTCGTTGGACTTCGAGCGGTTCGAGTGGCTGCGTCGCGCGGCGCTGTCCGACGCGATCGCCTGGGACCGCGAGTTCGGGCAGGTGCGCGACGTGTCGCAGTTGGAGGTGGAGCGGAATCTGTTCCGCTACCGTCCGGTGGCCGTGTCGATCAGGGCGACAGCGGACGCCGGGTGGCACGAGCTGCTGCGGGTCATCGTCGCAGCGATCCGTAGCGGTGCCGGGTTCTTCGTCTCCACACCCGTCGGCCTGCCGGCGGAGGTCCGTCGATCTCTCACCGAGCTCGGAGCGGCCGTCGCGGTCGAATCGGACGACGAGTGGGTGCAGCGGATGTCGCAGCGCGACCCGGAGTCCTCGGACGGTGAGGCGCGCCCTCCGCGGGTGCGGCTGGTCGGATCCCGCGAAGCTGTCGCCGAGCTGCACCGGCTGTTCGCCGAGGCGGTGGCGGGCGACCCCGATGTGGCGGTGTTCGACGGCGAGGTCACCGCGGCCGGCCGCATCGAGCTGCTGGCGTTCCTGCACGAGCAGTCGATCTCGATCACCGCGCACCGCTTCGGCCAGCCGGACCCCTGGAGCGCCGCCGTTATCTGATCCGCACACGGCAGGTGTAAAGAATTCTTGACATTGGTCGGCCGCAGGCGTAGCTTCCGTGTAAAGAATCTTTTACATGGAGGGGGCTGGTCATGGTTTACGAAGAGCGCAACGTCTGGACGACACTGATCGTCAGCATCATCACGATGACGGCGTACGTCATCGTCATTCTGCAGAGCGCGGGCGGTGGGCCGCTCACGGACGTCGACTGGTTCCCGATCATGCTCTGGACGATCGGCATCAGCATCGGGGCGACGATCATCCTCAGCATCCTGTGGGGGCTGTTCGCCGGAGCGAAGGACCCGGACGGCGTGGGCAGGAGCGATGAACGCGATCGCGACATCAACCGCATGGGCTCGGGTGTCGAGCAGTCGTTCATCGTGATCGCAGGCCTCGGCGTGATCGTGCTCTGCGCCGTCGGCGCGGATGTGTTCTGGATCGCGAACACGATGTTCGCCGGCTTCGCCGTGGCGACCGTCACCGGCGGGATCGCGCGCGTCGTCGCCTACCGTCGCGGGCTCGTCTGATGGTCAAGCCCACGCGCGTCACGAACACGATCCGCGCCCAGCGCGAGCGGGCCGGTCTCACCCAGGCGGAACTCGCACGTCGCGTCGGCGTCACCCGCCAGACGCTCATCGCGATCGAGCAGGGGAAGTACTCACCCACGCTCGAGCTCGCCTTTCAGATCGCCCACGCGTTCGGCGCGGGGCTCGACGAACTCTTCCAGTACCCCGAGCAGAACTCCGGAGGCCAGAAATGACCGAGACGATGACGGTATGGCAGCGCGAGACGTACGGAGCGGCCGCCGGCACGGCCCCGGCCGAGATCCCGGTGCCCACGGCGGGGCACGGCGAGGTCGTGATCCGCGTGCGGGCCACGGCGCTCAACGCCGGTGACCGGCACATCATGCACGGCGATCCGCTCCTCGTGCGACCGGCGTCCGGGATGGGGCGGCCGAAGCAACCGGTGCGCGGCATGGACGTGGCAGGCACCGTGACAGCTGTGGGGCCGGGAGTGGTCAGCGCGGAAGTCGGCGAGGAGGTCGTGGGAGAGCTCTCCGGCTTCGGCGGCGGACTGGCGACGTTCGCGGTCGCGCCGGCCGACCGACTCGTCCCGCGGCCTCCTGGTGTCGCCCCGGCGCTCGCCGCGTCCCTTCCGATCGCCGCCGGCACGGCGTGGCAGGCACTCGACCTGGCCGGAATCGGCATCGACGACGACCCGGCGCCGCGCGTACTGATCCTCGGTGCGTCCGGCGGCGTCGGAACCTTCGCGGTGCAGCTCGCCGCGCTCCGCGGTGCAGAGGTGTGGGCATCGAGCGGGGAGCGCAGCGCGCCTCTGCTGAGTCGCCTGGGCGCCGTCCGCACGCTCGATCACCGGCAGACGCCGCTCTCCGGGTTGCCGAAGGGCCATTTCCACGCCGTGCTCGACATCGCCGGCGGGATGCCGCTGCGGCAGCTTCAGCGCCTGCTCGCGCCAGGCGGTCATGTCGTTCTCGTCGGCGGAGAAGGAGGGCGCGTGCTCGGGCCCGTCCCGCGGATGCTGGCGGCGGCCGTCCTGTCGATCGGCTCGCGCCGCCGCATCAGGATGTTCACGGCATCCGCGCATCCGGAGATCCTGCAGAAGCTCCTGGCGCTGGTGGATGAAGGCGATCTCGTCCCCGTGATCGAACGCGAATATCCGTTCGCCGAGGCATCCGACGCCCTCGCGCATCTCGAGGCGGGGCATGTCGTCGGCAAGGTCGTGGTGCGCGGGGCATGAGCCCGACGGCGCGGCAGACCTCGGAAATCTGGCGCGTTCTCAGCGGCGGGTGACACAATGGCATCTGGCGTGCCCGTGTCGCATCTTCCCCGCCTCAGACTGAGCTCCGGGTCGAAGGCCCGCCGGGCCCCTGGACAGCGTCCGCCGCATCTCTTCCTGAGGAGCACCATGTCGACGCCAGAGACCGTCACCACCGCGGCCCCGACCCGCACAGCGCACCGCCGCCGCTACCTGATGTGCCGTCCAGAGCACTTCACGGTCAGCTATACGATCAACCCGTGGATGGAGCCCGCCAAGCCCACCGACACGGCGAAGGCCGTCGCGCAGTGGCAGAAGCTGCACGACCTGTACCTCGAACTCGGCCACGAGGTCGAGCTCATCGAGCCGCTCGCCGGTTACCCGGACATGGTCTACACGGCCAACGGCGGCTTCCTCATCGACGGCCGCGCGTACGTTCCCGAGTTCCGTTTCGTCGAGCGCCAGGGCGAGTCGCCCGCATTCGCCGACTGGTTCCGCGCCAACGGCTTCGACACCGTCATGCCCGAAGAGGTCAACGAGGGCGAGGGGGACTTCCTGCTCGTCGGCGACGTCATCCTCGCCGGCACCGGCTTCCGCTCCACCGGCGACAGCCACCGCGAGGTCGGGGAGGTCTTCGGCCGCGAAGTCGTCTCGCTGAACCTCGTCGACCCGCGCTTCTACCACCTCGACACCGCGATCGCCGTCCTCGATCCTGTGCAGGGGGTGGAGAACGGCGGCCCGGAGCGCGCCAACATCGCCTACCTGCCCGGCGCGTTCGACGACGCCAGCCGCGCGATCCTCGAGGAGCGCTTCCCCGACGCCATCCTGGTCTCGGATGAAGACGGCGCGGTGTTCGGCCTGAACTCGGCGAGCGACGGCTACAACGTCGTCATCTCGCCGCGCGCCGAGGGCTTCGAGAAGCAGCTGCGCGAGCGCGGCTACAACCCGATCATGGTCGACCTGTCCGAGCTGCTGCTCGGCGGCGGCGGCATCAAGTGCTGCACGCTCGAACTGCGAGGAGCGAAGTGACGTCTCTCGAACCGCACGTCGCGGAGAATTACCACCCGCTGCCCGTCACGATCGCCCGTGGCGAGGGCGCCTGGGTGACCGATGTCGAGGGCAAGCGCTACCTCGATCTTCTCGCCGCATACTCCGCAGTGAACTTCGGACACCGTCACCCCGCGCTCGTCGCGGCCGTGACCGAGCAGCTCGGACGCGTGACGCTCACAAGCCGCGCGTTCATGAACGATCGCCTCGAGCCGTTCGCAGAGGCGCTCGCCCGCCTCTGCGGCAAGGACATGGTCCTGCCGATGAACACCGGCGCCGAAGCGGTCGAGACGGGCATCAAGGTCGCCCGAGCCTGGGGATACCGGGTCAAGGGCATCCCCGTGGATGCCGCGCGCATCGTCGTCGCGGCCGGAAACTTCCACGGGCGCACGACGACGATCGTCAGCTTCAGCGACGACGAGTCCGCGCGTGGCGGTTTCGGTCCGTTCATGACCGGTTTCGACATCGTGCCGTTCGGCGATGCGGATGCCGTGGCCGCCGCCATCACGGATGACACCGCGGCCGTGCTCGTGGAGCCCATCCAGGGCGAGGCCGGCGTGGTCATCCCGCCGGAGGGCTACCTCCGACGCATCCGTGAGATCTGCACCGAGCGCAACGTGCTGTTCATCGCCGACGAGATCCAGGCCGGACTCGGACGCGTCGGCGAGACCTTCGCGTGCGACCGCGAGGGCGTCGTGCCCGACCTGTACCTGCTGGGCAAGGCTCTCGGCGGCGGCATCCTGCCCGTCTCGGCCGTCGTCGGAGATCGCGACGTGCTCGGAGTCATCCGCCCCGGCGAGCACGGTTCGACGTTCGGAGGCAACCCGCTCGCCGCGGCTGTCGGCCTGCGGGTCGTCGAGATGCTCGAATCCGGGGAGGTGCAGGAGCGCTCCCGCGCTCTCGGCGCGCACCTGGCGGCGGGACTGGACAGGCTCATCGGTCACGGCGTGACGGACGTCCGTGTCGCCGGGCTCTGGGCCGGTGTCGATATCGATCCGGCGAAGGGCACAGGGCGGGAGATCTCCGAGAAGCTCATGGAGCGCGGTGTCCTCGTCAAGGACACCCACGGGCAGACGATCCGCATCGCGCCGCCGCTCGTGATCCGCGCGACGGAGATCGACTGGGCGCTGGAGCAGCTCCGGCTCGTGCTGGAGGGCTGACCCGCCGCTGTTCCGCCCTCCTCGTTCGTTGAGCGAGCGTCCCCCCGTTCGTTGAGCGAGCGAAGCGAGTCGAAACGCGTTCGTGGCTGAAGATCGTCAGCCCCGGGCGCGTTTCGTCTCCGCGCCGCACATCACGCCGGGGCGTCGTCCGGGTCGAGGGTGCGCAGCGTGTCCTCCTCGGCCTCGTTGTCGGCCGTCAGCTGCGCCTCGGTCGTCTCATCACCGCCCAGCGGGGCATCCCGCTGCGGCGGATCGGATCCGTCGCGATCACGCGGGTCGTCGTCGTCCGCGTCGGGGTCGTCGTCCGCGGCGTGCTCGCGCGCGACGTCGTACTCGTCCTCGTCGAGGTCGCGCCCTTCGGCCGGCTCCTCCGGGTGGGGTGTGCGTCTGGTGTGCTCGTCCATGCACCGACGGTAGGGAGCCAGGATGCCGTGCGAGAAGGGCATTGACAATCCGCGAACTCAGCGCACCGGCGACGTCCCGTCCTCGCCGTGCTCGGGAATGTCCTGATCGTCGTATGACGACAACTCATCCTCGGAGACGAGCTCGTCGACGTCGAGGACGTTGGGTCCGGCATCCGTGCGGCTCTCGGCATCCAGCAGCTCGTGCGGGATGCGGATCGGCGTCGTCGGCGCGACCGGCATCCCGAGCCTGCGCTGGAGTTGGCGCAGCCAGCGCGGTTGCGCCCCGAGGATGCCCTGCTCGGCGCGCGATTCGACCTCTAGTCCGTAGTAGTCGCCGATCTTGTCGATGAGCTGCGCGCGTTCGGCCCGCGAATACGCACGTCGTTCGCGGATGAACGCGATCGCGGTCGCCCAGCAGATCAGGAGCATCACCACGCTGAACGGCAGGGCGATCGTGATCGCCGCGGTCTGCAGCGCCGTCAGCCCTCCGGCCAGCAGCAGGGCGATCGCGAGGATCGCGGTGACGGCGACGAAGAACGCCCTGATCCAGCGCTTCGGGTTCTGCTGGCCGCCGGTCGCGATCATCCCCATGACGAGCGCGCCGGAGTCCGCCGACGTCACGAAGAAGATCGAGATGAGCAGGATCGCGCCGATCGTGACGACCGTCGTCCCCGGCACGTGCTGCAGCAGCTCGAACAGGGCGCCCTGCAGATCGACCGTGCCGTCTTCGTTCGTGAGAGTTCCTGGGGACTGCAGCTCGATCGCGAGCGCGGATCCGCCCATCACGGCGAACCACAGGATGCCCAGAAGAGTGGGCACGAGGATGACGCCGGCCACGAACTCGCGCACCGTGCGGCCCTTGGAGATCCGGGCGATGAAGATGCCGACGAACGGGGCCCACGAGATCCACCAGCCCCAGTAGAACGACGTCCACGCCGCCTGCCACTCTTCACCAGCCTCACCCTGGAACGCGCTGACGTTGAACGACAGGCCGACGAAGTTCTGGACGTAGTAGCCGATCGACTGCACGAACTCCCGCAGGAGGAACTCGGTCTGGCCCATCACGAGCAGGTACAGCACGAGGAGCCCGGCCATGACGAGGTTGATGTTGGACAGCCATTTCATGCCCTTCGTGACGCCGGAGAGCACCGAGGCGAGCACGAAGACCGAGATGATGAGGATGATGACGACCTGGGTCGGCTCGTCCGGCTTGCCGAGGCCTGCGGACGAGAGCCCGGCGCTGATCTGGATGACGCCGAGGCCGAGCGACGTGGCGACGCCGAAGAGCGTTCCGACGAGCGCGACTACATCGATCGCGTGGCCCCAGCCGCCCTCGACGCGCTTGCCGAGCAGCGGCTCGAGCGTCCACCGGATCGAGATCGGACGTCGGCGGCGGTGGATCGCATAGGCCAGTGCCAGCCCGATCACGACGTAGATCGACCAGGCGTGCACGCCCCAGTGCAGATAGGTCTGGCCCAGCGCGGCCTGTGCGAGCTGTTCGGGGGTTCCTTCGACGCCGGGGCGCGGATTCGTGAAGTGGCTGAGCGGCTCGGACACGCCGTAGAAGACCAGGCCGATGCCCATGCCCGCCGCGAACAGCAGGGAGAACCAGCTCATGAGCGAGAACTCCGGCTCGTCGTCGTCCCGCCCGAGCTTGATGTCGCCGAAACGGCTGAAGCCCATGAACAGGCTGAACGCGACGAACAGCACGGCGATCAGCACGTAGTACCAGTTGAAGGCGTTGACGATCGTGCTCTGGATGGCGCCGAACATCTCCTCCGCGAGATGCGGGGCGATCAGCGTGAATGAGACGAAGGCGAGGATGACGACCGCTGCGGGCCAGAAGACCCAGCGCTGCACGGGTGGCAGCGATCTGCGGGGTGTCGTCGTGCGTGCACCGTCGGTCGTGGGGGCGGATGCTGCGGCATCCGTGTTCTGCGCGTTCTCCGGTCCGCTCATGCCTCCACGGTAGCGAGATCGACCAGCGGGTGGGGGAGGAACTCAGGCAGAGGCCGGTCCGGAGGATCGCCGGACGATCAGCTCGGGAAGGGGCACGTCGAGCTCGATGGCGTGATCCGGGTCGATGAGTGCGAGCAGCCGGTGCAGCGCCGCCCTGCCCTGCAGCTCGAACGGGTTGTGCACCGTGGTCAACGGCGGGTCGTAGTACCGCGCTTCCGGGATGTCGTCGATGCCGACGACGCTGACATCCTCGGGAACTCGGCGTCCGCTCTCCTTCAGCGCGAGCATTGCGCCGAGGGCGGTCTGGTCGTTCGCTGCGACCACGGCCGTCGCAGCCGCGATTCCGGGGCCTTCGGCGATCGCGGCGTAGCCGGAGCGCGCCGACCAGTCGCCCTGGACGACCGCCTCCGCCTCCAGATCGTGCTGGGCGAGCGCGGCATGGAACGCCCGCGTGCGATTTCGAGAGGCCGACCAGTTGTCCGGGCCCGCGATCATCGCGATCCGATGGTGGCCCAAGCCCACGAGGTGATCGACCAGCGCCGGCACCCCGACGGTCGACAGCCGGTTGCGGTGCTGATCCGGGGCGTCATCGGATTCGACATCGATGAACGTCGGCAGACGGAATGTCGTCGAGGCGAAGGCCTGGGACATCTCGTCCGTCGAACCGAGAGCAAGGATTCCGGCGAGATCCTGCTGCGTCAGCAGCGCGAGCGACTCGTCGACGGCATGCGGGTTGCGCATGTCGAGCGAGACGAGGTCGAGGACGTAGCCGGCTTCGCGCGCGGCGGCCGCGGCGCCTTCGGCGATGCGGCTCGGGCCGACCTGCGAGAGTTCGTGCGTCAGGGCTCCGATGCGATGCGATCGCCCGGACTTCAGACTGCGCGCGGTGAGGTTGGGACGGTAGCCCAGGTCGGCGATCGCACGCTCGACGCGCGCCTGCGTCTCGGGACGGATCCCGGCGAAGCCGCGGAGGAAGCGCGTGACCGTCTGATGGGACACCCCGGCGGCCGCCGCGACGTCGTAGATCGTCGACTGCTTGGCAGGGGGATTCCCGGCGGTCATGCGTGCTCCCGTCGTCAGGCCTCTCATGAACTTTTCCAGATCGTGAGGAAACCGGGCCTTGACAAACATATGTTGTCGACAACATAGTAGCTCCCACCGGATGTTGTCGACAACATCCACGGCCACGATGACAACGGAGTACGTCAGATGAACCAGCAGCGCCCCACGGAAGCCCGCCAGCTCAGCGGCATCCTGTTCGGAGCCGCGTACTACGCGGAGTACCACCGCGACGAGCGCACCGAGACCGATCTCGATCTGATGAAGGATGCCGGATTCACCGTCATCCGCGTCGGCGAGTCCGTGTGGTCGACGTGGG
Organism: Microbacterium sp. STRO-1N; assembly: GCF_057748015.1. The sequence goes on along the minus strand of NZ_CM173234.1, from coordinate 3,348,214 downwards.
AGCCGAGGGACGGCGAGTTCGACCTCGATTGGCTGCAACCGGTCCTGGACGGGGCGCACACCCGTGGGATCTCCGTGATCCTCGGGACGCCGACCTACGCGGTTCCACCGTGGCTGCAGCAGGCGTACCCCGAGATCGCGGCGGAGGTGAGCACCGGGTCGCCCATGTCGTGGGGTGGCCGCCAGGAGGTGGACTACTCGCATCCCGCGTTCCGCTTCCACGCCGAGCGCGTGATCCGTGCGGTCATCGCACGGTACGCGGATCATCCGGCCGTCGTCGGCTATCAGGTCGACAACGAACCGGGAATGCTGCTGCCGCACAACCGCGGGACGTTCCGCCGGTTCGTCCGACGACTCGCCGCGACCTACGGCGACGTCGAGACGCTCAACCGCGAGTGGGGGCTCACGTACTGGTCGCATCGGATCGCGGACTGGTCGGAGCTGTGGACCCCCGACGGGAACACGCTTCCGCAGTACGACCTCGCATGGCGGCGTTATCAGGCCGACCTGACGACCGAGTTCATCGCCTGGCAGGCGGACATCGTGCGCGAGTACGCGCGCCCCGAGCAGTTCGTGACGACGTGCATCGCCTATCCGCGTCCGGCACTCGACGACGAGAAGCTGGTGCGCGCGCTCGATGTCACAGCCGGCAATCCGTACTACGCCATGCAGGATCATCTCGACGCGACCCGCGATCTGGAGCCCGTGACACCGTGGACGTCCTCCGGGGTCGCCGGCCTGCTCCGGCAGGCGGACCGGCTGTTCTCCTCCAAGCAGTCGCGCTTCCTCGTGACGGAGACGGACGCGCAGTCGATCGGCGGGCCGGAGTTCAATCTGCCGCCCTACCCGGGTCAGCTCCGGCAGGCCGCGCTCGCCCTCATCTCGCGCGGCGCGGCGATGATCGAGTACTGGCACTGGCACACGCTGCCGCACGGTACCGAGACGTACTGGGGCGGCGTCCTGCCGCACAGCCTCGAACCCGGCCGCATCTACCGGGAGGTCGCCGATCTCGGGGCGACGCTCGGGGTGCTCGGGACCCGTCTGGACGGGTTCGAACCGGACGCGGACGTGGCGATCCTGTGGTCGAACGACAGCCGTTACGCGCTCGAGTTCAGCCCGCCGTTCCCGGATGCCGGAGGCAGGCCCGATCGAGCCGCCTATCAGCGGGTCTTCGACGCCTTCCACCGCGGCGTCGTCGATGCCGGAGCGCAGGCGCGCATCCTGCATCCGGTGCAGGCCATCGGCCTCGGCGCCGCCGCCCTCGCGGAGCGCTTCCCCGTCCTCGTCGCCCCGGCGTTCTACGTCGCGACGGACGAGGAGCTCGACCTCCTCGCCGCGTACGCCGCGGCCGGAGGCCACCTGGTCATCGGCATCCGCACCGGCTACGCGGACGAGGAGGCTCGCGCCCGCATCGCCCAGGCGCCCGACCGGCTCTCGGCGGCGGCCGGTGTCCGCTACGAGGAGTTCTCGAACCTGCAGGCCGACGTCCCGGTCCACTCGACAGTGCTGGGCGGTGGAACCGGCCAGGCCACGCTCTGGGCCGACGGGCTGATCGCGGATGAGGATGCCGAGATCGTCGCCAAGTACGACCACCCGTGGTTCCGCGCGTTCCCCGCGGTCGTCACGAAGCCGCACGGCGAGGGGCGGGTCACCACGGTGGGCACCGTGCCGTCGACCGAGCTCGCTGCGGACCTGATCCGCTGGGCCGCACCGCGAACGATCGCCGACCGACTGGTGACCGCCCGTGCCCTGCCGCTGACCGTCGGCTCCGGCACGCTGCCGGACGGCCGGACGGCCTGGTTCGTCTTCAACTGGAGCTGGACCGCAGCTGCTCTCGCGCTCGCCGGAGACGTCGAGGATGCGGTGGACGGCACCGTCCACGGGGCCGGCGACGAGCTCACCATCGAACCATGGGGATCGCTGATCCTGATCGACCGCTGACGCGCATCCGCTCGTCACTCGAAGAAGAGGAAGAAGGATATGAGAAACACAGCACAGCGTCGCGCCGCGCTCATCGCCGGCGCCGCTCTCACCGCACTCGTCCTCGCCGGGTGCACGCCCGGCGGCCAGGAGGAGGGTACAGGTCCGATCACGGACGAGCAGCGTGAGGAGGCCCTGAGCACGCCCACAGAACTCACCTTCTGGACCTGGGTGCCGAACATCGAGGACGAGGTCGCGCTCTTCGAGGAGAAGTACCCGGAGATCGACGTGAAGGTCGAGAACGTCGGGCAGGGGCTGCCGCACTACCAGAAGCTGCGCAGCGCGCTCGAGGCAGGGGAGGGGGCGCCGGACGTCGCGCAGATCGAATACCAGCACATCCCGTCCTTCGTCCTGTCCGAGGCACTGCTCGATCTCGCACCGTACGGCGCCGACGAGCTTGCCGATGACTACGTCGGGTGGGCCTGGAATCAGGTCTCGCCCGGTGACGAGGTCTGGTCGATCCCACAGGATGTGGGGCCGATGGGCAACCTCTACCGCGAGGATCTCCTGACTCAGGCCGGGATCACCGAACCGCCCGAGACGTGGGAGGACTACGCCACGGCGGCTCAGGCCGTCAAGGACGCCACCGGCTCGTACATCTCCAACCTCGGCGCGACCCAGGCGGGCCAGATGATCGGCTTCTTCTGGCAGGACGGGCTCAAGCCGTTCGGCTACGACGGGAAGGAGACGGTCTCGATCGACGTCAACAGCGACGGAGCGAAGGAGATCGCGTCGTACTGGACGGATCTGATCCAGAAGGACCTCGTCTCCACCGACGTCGACTTCACCGACCAGTGGTATCAGGGGCTCTCCAACGGCAAGTACGCCGGGTGGCTCACGGCCGCGTGGGGTCCGGTGTTCCTGCAGGGCACGGCCGAGAACACGTCCGGACTGTGGCGCGCGGCGCCGCTTCCGCAGACAGAGGCCGGAGCCTCGGCATCCGGCAACTGGGGCGGATCGTCGGATGCCGTCCTGTCGACGAGCAAGAACCCGATCGCCGCCGCAGAGCTGGCCATGTTCCTCAACCACGATGAGGAATCGGCGATGCAGTTCGCCACGCAGCAGTTCCTCTATCCGCCGCAGGTGTCGGTGCTGGAGAACCCGGAGTTCGCCGACCTCGAATCCGAGTTCTACGGCGGGCAGCAGGTCAACAAGCTGTTCGCGGAGATCTCGGAGACCGTCGACACCGACTTCCAGTGGCTGCCGTTCATGGACTACGCCTACGCCTCGTACGAGGAGAACGTCGGCACCGTGATCGCCGCGAAGGGCGACATCGCCGATGCGCTCGATGCGTGGCAGGACGACCTCGTCGGGTACGCCGAGGACCAGGGCTTCACGGTCGAGTGAATCAGGGCGGGGCGCTGACGCGTTCAGCGCCCCGCCGACGTCTTTCCGAGAGGATCCGCCATGTCGCAGTCTCCCCTGCCGGTCACGCAGCGCCGCCGAACCGGCACGATCAAACGCAAGCAGCAGCGCGCCGCCTACCTGTTCATCCTGCCGTTCTTCATCGTCTTCACGGCGATGCTCGTCGTCCCGCTCATCTACTCGGGCTACCTGAGCCTCTTCGAGAGCAAGCTCATCGGCGGCGAGCAGTTCGCCGGTCTCGCCAACTACGTCCGCGCCCTGATGGACCCCGACTTCCTGGCCAGCCTGGGGCGCGTCGCACTGTTCCTCGTGGTCCAGGTGCCGATCATGCTCGGTCTCGCGCTGTTCTTCGCCCTCGCGCTGGACAGCGGCCGGGCGCGGGGCTCGCGCAGCATCCGGCTCCTGATCTTCATGCCGTACGCCGTCCCGGCCGTCGTGGCGACGCTGATGTGGGGCTACCTGTACGGGCCGGACTTCGGGCCGATCGCCCAGGTCGCCCGCGCGGTCGGGCTCGGGACGCCGGACTTCCTGTCGCCGGGGTCGATCCTCGGGTCGATGATGAACATCGTCACGTGGGAGTTCATCGGCTACAACATGATCATCATGTATGCGGCGCTGCGGTCGATCCCCGCTGAGCTCTACGAAGCAGCCGAGATCGACGGAGCAGGCCAGTTCCGCGTCGCCTGGAGCATCAAGATCCCCGCGATCCGGCCTGCGATCATGCTGACGATCATCTTCAGCATCATCGGTTCGTTCCAGCTGTTCAACGAGCCGAGCCTGCTCAACACGATCGCCCCCGACGCGATCTCGAACTCGTTCACCCCGAACTACTACGCGTACAACCTCGCGTTCATCAACCAGGAACTGAACTACGCCGCCGCGATCGCGTTCCTCCTGGGCATCGTGATCGCCGTGGTGTCGTACATCGTCCAGCTCAGCGAACAGCGCCGTGAGCGGCGCGAGCGGAGGCTCTCATGACCGATCTCGATACGCGCGCCGTCGTCGCGCCCGGTTCCGTCACCCGTCGAGGGCGGGCTCGCCGCACTCGGCCCTACGTGGCGCAGAAGCGGCGCAGTCTGCTGCTGACCGTGCTGCTGTGGCTGTGCGTGCTCTACTTCGTCCTGCCGCTGTGGTGGCTGATGGTGTCGTCGACGAAGGACAACGCCGCGCTGTTCACGACGTTCGGCCTGTGGTTCGGCGGGGAGTTCTCGCTGTGGGACAACCTCGTGCAGCTCTTCGAGATGCGCGACGGCATCTTCCTCAGGTGGATCCTGAACACGATCCTCTACGCCGTCGTCGCCGCCGTCGGAGCGACGCTGCTGTCGGCCATGGCCGGCTACGCGTTCGCGAAGTACGAGTTCCGTGGGGGGAAGGCGCTGTTCAGCATCACGCTCGGAGCCGTCATGATCCCGTTGACCGCGCTGGCACTGCCGACGTACCTGCTGTTCTCGGCGGCGAACCTGACGAACACGCCATGGGCCATCATCGTTCCGTCGCTCGTGAGCCCCTTCGGCGTCTATCTGATGCGCGTGTACGCGGCAGATGCGATCCCCGACAGCATCGTCGAAGCCGCTCGGGTGGACGGGTCGGGCGAGTTCCGCACGTTCTGGCAGATCGGGTTGCGGCTGATGGGGCCCGGCCTGGTGACCGTCTTCCTGTTCTCACTGGTCGGCACCTGGAACAACTACTTCCTTCCGCTGATCATGCTGAACACCTCGGAGCTGTATCCGATCACGGTCGGTCTCGCGCAGATCCAGGCGGCGGCGTCCGCAGGCGGGGGCTCGCAGGCGGTGTTCTCGACGGTCATCACCGGGTCGTTCGTCTCGATCCTGCCGCTGGTCGTGGCGTTCCTGTTCCTGCAGCGCTACTGGCAGACAGGACTCGCGGCGGGCAGCGTGAAGGAATGAGACGCGCGGTCAGCCGACTCTGACGCGCACCTCGTGCCGGCCGGTCGCGCCGTCTGGTGCCGGAGGAGCGGATGCCTCGGTCTGCGTCTCCCCGTCCGCACTGATCGCACGGCAGCGGATGCGGTGGTCGCCGGGTTCGGCGGACCACGGCATCCGCCACTGCACCCAGGTGTCGTCCGAGATCGCCGGAGCCAGCTCTGCGCGCTGCCAGTCGCCGTCGTCGATCTGCACCTCGACCGCCGCGACGCCCGTGTGCGGCTGCCAGGCGACGCCGGCGATCACGCTGTCGCCGGCCTCGACGCCGCGGCCGGCGCGGGGAACGTCGATGCGTGACTGCAGCTTGATGGGGCCTCGCTCGGCCCAGCCGCGATCGGTCCAGTATGCGCGGGCCCGATCGAAGCGTGTGACCTCGAGATCCGTGACCCACTTGGTGGCCGAGACGTAGCCGTACAGCCCCGGTACGACCATTCGCACAGGGAAGCCGTGCGCGAGCGGGAGCGGCTCGCCGTTCATGCCGACCGCGAGCAGTGCGTCGCGATCGTCGGTGAGCGCCTCCAGGGGCGTGCCGGCGGTGAAGCCGTCGGCCGAGGTCGACAGCACCATGTCGGCATCGGCGGCAGGACGCGCCTGCGCGAGCAGCTCGCGGATCGGATGCCCCAGCCACACGGCGTTGCCGATGAGGTCTCCGCCCACCTCGTTCGACACGCAGGACAGGGTCACGGTCGTCTCGGTCATCGGGAGCGCGAGGAGCTCATCCCAGGTGATTTCGATCTCCTCCTCCACCATGCCGTGGATGCGCAGCCGCCAGGATGCCGGGTCGACCGTCGGCACCACCAGCGCGGTGTCGATGCGGTAGAAGTCGCGGTTGGGCGTGATGAGAGGTGCGAGACCGGGGACGTCCAGCGCCGCGCCGGACGGAGGAGCGGGGGCCGGGGTCGCCGGACGCGGCAGTCGCAGCGCGTCGCGCACGTTCGTGACGACGGCGGTTCCGGCGCGGGCGACGGTTCCGGCGACCGCGAGGGCGATTCCGAGCGCCGCGGTGCCCCCGGCCCACGCGAGGAATCGGCGGCGGGTGGGGAGGTCGGCGTGATCTGCAGCATCCGTCCCGGAGCCCTCGGGGACGAACCGGATCAGCAGATGCAGGGCGGTCGCTCCGGTCGCGCCGGCGAGTGCTGCCGGAAGCCACGCGAGCATCCCGGCATCCGTGCGGGTGACGGCGACGCCGGCGACCACGACGCCGATCAGCAGGAAGGCGATCACGCCAGAGCGGCGCCACCTCGCCTCGGCTGCCCCTGCTGCCGCGGCGGCCGCGACCAGCACGATGCCGATGCCGACGAGCAGGGCGACTTTGTCTGCCGTGCCGAACCAGGCGATCGCGGTGTCCTTGGCCCAGGTCGGTGCTGCGTCGATCAGCGCACCGCCGATCACGGCGAACGGGCTGGACGACGCGGCGAACACCGCTGCGGCGAGCTCACCGGCGCCCACGCCGACGGCGGCGTCCGCGATGCCCGCGAGCGCGGCCGTCATGCGGCGTCGCGGGAAGGAATCGGTCACAGCATCAGGCTACGAGCACCGAGGCGCCTGCGGTGCTCCGGTCACGGAATCGTAAGATCCGGCGAGAAACCACTCCACGCGCGAGAAACCACGCGGGCAGGTGCTTCTCGTCGGCTACTCCGCGTCCTTGGGCTCGGTGCGGATCGGCGTCGTCGCGACGGCGTGGTCGTCGAACGCGGTCGGCTCCATCGCGCGCACGACGGACATGGGCCGCGTCTCGTCGAGGGTGAGCAGGAACCGGGTGTCCTCGCGGCGGTGCAGACGGCCGGACCACAGCATCCACGTCACGCCGATCGCGCAGGCCAGCAGGCCGGCGACGCCGCCGACGACGATGGCGGTGCGCGCCGAGAACGTGTCGACGATCCAGCCGGCGATCGGAGCGCCGATCGGCGTCGAGCCCATCACGACCGCCATGTAGAGCGCGAGCACGCGACCGCGCAGGGCCGCGTCGGTGGTCGTCTGCACGTAGCCGTTGGCCGTGGTCAGCAGGGTCACGATCGAGAAGCCGCTGAACATCAGCACGAACGCGTAGGCCCAGTAGCTGGGCATCATGGCGGAGACGAGGGATGCCACACCGAAGCCGCCGGCCGCGATCACGAGCACGCGCACCCGCGCTCGGTCGCGCCGTGCCGCGAGCAGGGCGCCGGCGAGCGAACCGATCGCGAGCACGGAGCTCAGCAGCCCGTAGCCGTCCGCGCCGCGTCCGAACTCCAGCGCCATGGTCGAGGCGAAGATCGGGAAGTTCATGCCGAAGGCTCCGATGAGGAACACGATCACGAACACGACCTTGAGGTCGCTGCGGCGCATGACGTAGCGGAAGCCCGCCGCGAGTCCGCCGTTGCGCCCGCCCTTCGTGCGCGGGACGAGCTGGTCGCGGCGGATCAGCAGCAGCGCGATCAGCATCGCGAGGAATGTGACCGCATTCGCGACGAACACCCATCCCGATCCGATCGCGACGATGAGGAGTCCGCCGACCGCCGGCCCGATCAGGCGTGCCATGTTGAAGGATGCCGAGTTCAGCGCCACGGCATTGGAGGTGTCCTCGAGGCTGACCATGTCGGAGACGAACGCCTGCCGCGCCGGCGCGTCGAACGCGTTGGTGATGCCGAACGCCAGGGCGAACACGAACATCAGCGGGAGGGTCATGACGCCCGTGAGCAGGAGCGCCGCGACGCCGACCGCGAGCAGCAGGAGCGTCGTCTGCGTCACGAGCAGCACCGTGCGGCGCTCGAAGCGGTCGGCGACCCATCCCGTGAGGCTCACCAGAACCAGGGGGGGCCCGAACTGCAGCGCCATCGTGATGCCCATGGCGGTGGCGTCGTTGTCGGTGAGCTCGGTCAGCACGACCCAGTCCTGGGCGGTGGCCTGCATCCAACCGCCGATGTTCGAGACGAGCGCGCCGAGGAACCAGACCCGGTAGTTGATGTTCGAGAACGAGCGGAACATGGCCGTCACCGTTCGGCCACCTTCCGCATCAGGGCGCTGGCTTCGCGCAGCGTCTGCAGCTCCACTTCGGTGAAATCGAGTTCGGACAGCGCGCCGGACAGGGCGGCATCGCGCTTGCGGACGGTCGCCGTCACGACGGCGGTCCCCGCGTCCGTGATCTCCACCTGAACGCGCCGGCGATCCTCCTCGTCCTGCACACGGGTCACATAGCCGTCCTCGACGAGGGCCGCGACCGTGCTCGACATGGTCGGTGCGGTGACACGCTCGCGCTGGGCGAGTGCGCCGATCGTGAGCGCGCCGTTCATCTTCAGATTGGCGAGCACGGCGAAGTGCGCGTCGCTGATGTGGTCGTCCGCGCGCTCGCGGCGCAGGCGACGGGCGAGTCGGAAGGTGGCCATGCGCAGGTCGGTGGCGGTGGTGTGCAGGGAATCTTCGGAGGCAGGCATTACTTAGGTAGTCTAACTAAGTTTTGGATGCCGTGGGCGGGCCGCTTGGACAGGAACCGGTTTCTCGACTACCGTGAGGGAGATGAAACTCGTCGAAGATGCGAGCACGTATCGCAATCCGATCATCGATGCCGATGTGCCGGATCCGGACGCCATTCGCGTCGGAGACCGCTTCTACCTCGTGGCATCGAGCTTCCATCGCGCACCGGGGCTGCCGATCTTCGCGTCAGACGATCTCGTGAACTGGACGCGCATCTCGTACGCGCTCGAGCGCAACGAACCCGCAGCCTGGTTCGCACTGCCTCGGCATGGCGGGGGAGTGTGGGCGCCGTCGATCCGGCACCACGACGGGACCTTCTTCGTCGTCTACCCCGACCCCGACCAGGGGATCTTCGTCGTCACCGCCGAGGATCCGGCGGGCCCGTGGTCGCCGCCGCGACTGCTGCTGGCCGGCCTGGGCCTGATCGACCCGTGCCCCCTCTGGGATGAGGACGGCAGCACGTATCTCGTGCACGGCTGGGCGCGTTCGCGCTCGGGGCGCAAGAACGTGCTCACGGTCGTCCCCGTCGACGAGAAACTCTCGGAGACCCGCGGCGTCGCGGTGGACGTGATCGACGGCGCCCGTCTCGACGGCTTCACGACCCTCGAGGGTCCGAAGTTCTATCAGCGCGACGGGGAGTACTGGATCTTCGCTCCGGCCGGCGGCGTGGCCACCGGCTTCCAGGCCGTGTTCCGCTCCGACTCCCCGTACGGTCCGTACGAGCACCGCATCGTGCTCGAGCAGGGGGACACCCCGGTCAACGGTCCCCATCAGGGTGCGTGGGTCGACGACGGAGAGGGCGGCGACTGGTTCCTGCACTTCCAGGACCGCGGCGTGTACGGCCGAGTGCTCCACCTGCAGCCCATGGCGTGGGGCGAGGACGGTTGGCCCGTCATGGGCCAGGCGGTCGCGGGCGGCCCGGCGCAGCCGGTGCTCGAGCATCCGTCCCTGCACGGCGCACCTCAGGGCCTGCGCACGCTCGCCCGATCGGATGACTTCGCCGACGGCATCCCGAGTGCGAACTGGCAGTGGGAGGCCGACCCGGATCCGGATGCCGTGGTCCGGCGCGACCACGACGCCTGGACGGAGCGCGCGCTCACGCTGCGCGGCAGCGCCGACGGCGGCAACGTCCGCGCGCTCTCCCGCGTCCTCTCGCAGCCCCTGCCCGGCCAGCCCTCCAACTCGCGCGTCGACATCGAGCTCGTCTCCGGCCGCCCGGGCGACCGGGCCGGAATCGCCGTGCTGGGGTACACGTACGTCTGGGCCGGTGTGCGGATCGGCGCGGACGGCCCCGAGGCTGTCGTCGCCGTCCGCGAGCGCGACGACCAGGCGGAGCGCGTGCACCTGCGGGTGCCGATCACCGCAACGAGAGCGGTGGTCGCGCTGGATGTCGACGCCGATGCGCGCGTGCGCGTCGGTCTGACCGCGGACGGTGGGAGGATCGACATCGATCCGCAGTTCCAGGCGATCGAGGGGCACTGGGTCGGGGCGGCCGTCTCGCTGTTTGCAGCGAGCCGGCACGGAGCAGGCGAGGCCCTCGCCCGATTCCGCGACTTCGGCATCACGATGGGGGATGCGTGACGATGGCGACACGACGAGCGCGGACGGCGCCGACGCGCGAAACGACGATCAACGACATCGCGCAGGCGGCGGGGGTGTCGAAGGCGACCGTGTCGCGGGTGCTCAACCGCATCCCGACCGTCAACGCCGAGATCGCGCAGCGCGTGCGCCACGTCATCGACGAGCTCGGCTACACGCCGAGCCAGACCGCGCGGTCGCTGTCGCTGGGCGTCAGCCGGACCGTCGGCGTGCTCGTGCCCGACCTCGGCAACCCGATGTTCCACCAGGTACTGCACGGCTTCAACAGAGCGGCGGCGCGCGACGGATACCACGTCGTCGTTACGGACTCCTTCGAGGACGCCGACGGCGAACCGGACCTCGCCCGCGACCTGCGCGACCGCACGGATGCCGTCGCACTGTTCTCGCCGCGCATGACGCGGCCCGACCTGCTCGAACTGCTGCCGCGGATCGGCCCGGTCGCGGTGTTCAACCGCACCACCGGCAAGAACGCCGGATCCGTCCTCATCGATTATCACGAGGGCGTCATCGTGCTGGCACGGCACCTCATCTCGCTCGGCCACCGCAGGATCGCGTTCCTCGCCGGACCCGCATACGCCCGCGCGAACTGGGAGCGCGAACGCGGTCTCGCCGAGATCCGCGAGAGCGAACCGGATGTCGAGATCATCGACGTGCCGTGCGGACACTCCTTCGAGGACGGCTACGACGCCTGGCCGGCGCTGCGCGCCACCGGCGCCACCGCGGTGATCGCGTACAACGACGTCGTCGCGCTCGGCCTGCTCGGTCGTCTGTCCGAGGAAGGCGTGTCCGTTCCAGACGAGATGTCGGTCGCCGGCTTCGACGACATCCCGTTCGCCCGATACTCGTCGCCGTCGCTCACGACGATGACCTCGCGCCTCGGCGAGATCGGCGAGCAGATCTGGACCGTGCTGCATGCCGAGATGACCGCCGATCCGCTGCGCGAACCCATCATGTTCTCGCCGTCCCTCGCCCCGCGCAGCAGCACAAAGGCGCGGGCATGACCGTGGAGCTGCTGCGCGATGCCTCTGCCGTGGTCGAATACCACGACGGCACCGGTGTCGACGCGCGGCTCTCGCCGCGTCCGTTCCTCACCGCGACGACGCCGCTCGGCACGCCGGCCACGCAGGTCGAGCCGGAGGACCATCTGCACCATCTCGGCATGAGCGCCGCACTGCCGGACGTCAACGGCACGAGCTTCTGGGGCGGCCGCACGTATGTGCGCGACCACGGCTCCACGATGCTCGACAACCACGGCACGCAGCGGGTGACCGAACGCGAGGTGCGCGACGGGACGGTCGTCGAACGGGTCGTGTGGCTCGATGCGCAGGGCGCGGCCCTGCTCGATGAAGAGCGCACCATCACCGTCAGCGCGGGCGACGGACGCTGGGAGGTGGTCTGGGTCTCGCGCCTCACGGCTCTCGAGCAGGACGTGAGCTTCGGCAGTCCGCAGACCAACGGCCGACCCGGCGCCTTCTACGGCGGGCTGTTCTGGCGAGCGCCGTTCCCGGTCGCCCGTGTGCGCACCGCGGAGGGGTCGGGCGTCGACGTCGCGCACGGATCGCTCTCGCCCTGGATCTGCCTGGATGCCGAGCACACATCGCTCGTCGGGGTCAGCACCAACGGGATGCCGTGGTTCGTGCGCGCCGAGGGATACGTCGGGTTCGGTCCGGCGGTCGCCGTGGGCGGCCGGCGTGAACTGCCCAGGGGTGAGACTCTGCGGCTCGATCTCGCCGTGGCGGTCATGGACCGTTCGCCGGCGCGCCCTGCCGAGATCGCCGACCAGCTCCTCGACGGCGTCAGGGACGCGGTGTGACCCGACCGCTGCAGACGCTGCTCGCCGAAGTGCGCGCCGCGGACATCGCCTTGCACTCGATCGAGATCAGCGTGGCCGGTCGTCCGATCGTGCGCGACGGCATCGCGCCGTTCGGACCCGAGGTGCCGCACCGGATGTACTCGGTGTCGAAGTCGTTCACCGGACTCGCCGTCCTCCTGCTCGCGGAGGAGGGGCGGCTCGACCTGGACGACGGCATCCTGACCCACTTCCCCGAGCAGGGGCCCGTGCATCCCTGGCTCGAGCAGACCCGCATCGACGACATGCTCGCGATGACCGGCCCGCACAGCCGGACGACATATGTCGAAGCATCGGACAGCTGGTTCGAGTCCTACTTCCGCGTGCCGCCGACGCACCGCGCCGGCACGCTTTTCACCTACGACACCAGTGCGTCATACGTGCTCGCCGCTCTCGTCGAGCGCCTGACGGGCATGCCGATGCTCGACTACCTGCGCCCGCGCCTGCTCGACCCGCTCGGCGTCGGTGCGGGTGCGCACTTCCTGACCGGGCCCGAGGGGATCAGCCACGGCGGGTCGGGCCTGGTCATGGCTCCGGCCGACCTGCTCCCGATCGCAGAGATGATCAACCAGGGCGGATGCCGCGGCGGCGACCGCATCCTTCCGGAACGCGTCGTCGCGCGGCTGCTCGAACCGCGCTCCTCGCCGGCCATGCAGACCTGGGGCGCTCCGCTGCGCGCCGGGTACGGGCGCCAGATGTGGCTCCCCGGCGGTACGAGCTGGATGATGTTCGGGCTCGGCGGGCAGATCGTCTACGGCGACCCGGCGCGGCAGCTCGCGGTCGTCGTCACGGCGGATACGACGACGCTCACCGGCGGTGATCAACGGCTCGTGGACATGCTGCTGCGGGCATTCGACGCGCTGGACGAGCGCGCGGACGGCCTCACGGACGGCCTCGCGATCGGACTGGCGCCATCCGCACCGCCGCATGATCCGCAGCACGCCATGTCCGTCCACACCATCGCAGCCGTGATCACCGGTGAGGACGCCCCGGGCGAGATCGTCGTCGAGGTGGGCGCCGATGGCGGACGCCTCCGCTGGGATGCCGAGCACGAGCTGGTCTTCGACACCCATCGCCCGATGACGGCTCGCACGCCGCTCGGCGATGCCGTCGTCACCGCCGGCTGGACGGCGCCCGGCGTCCTCGACGTGCGCCTGAGCGCCGTGGGCGACGACATCGCCTCGGTGCGCCTGCGACTGGTCACCGGTGACGGAATCCTCACCGTGATGTCGCAGGGATTCGGCCCTGCGATCGGGTCATCCTGGACGTTCCGCGGCAGCTATAGCCTCTGATCGGCCCGGCTCCTCGCCGAGCGGGACGATCAGAGGCGAGGCCACCTGCCCGGGAGGTCAGCCCTTGACGGAGCCGACCAGCGCGCCCTTGACGAAGTAGCGCTGCACGAACGGGTAGATGATGAGCATCGGCAGCGTCGCGACGAAGATCACGGCCATGCGGACGGACTGCGCCGGCGGCACGATGTCGACCGCCGACTCGCTGGCGTTCAACCCGCTCGCCACGATCACGATCTGGCGCAGGAGTACCTGCATCGGCCACAGCTCCGAGCTGTTGATGTACAGGATCGCGCTCTGGTAGGTGTTCCAGTAGTAGACCGCGTAGAACAGACCGATCGTGGCGATCGAGGCCAGCGACAGCGGCAGCACGATGCGCCAGAAGACGCCGAACTCGGAGCAGCCGTCGATGCGCGCCGCCTCCTCGAGGCTCTCGGGAATGCCCTGGAAGAAGCTGCGCATGATGATGAAGTTGAACGCGTTGATCGCCACCGGGATGATCAGCGACCACAGCGAATCGATCATGCCGAGGCTCTTCACGACGATGAACGTGGGGATCATGCCACCGGCGAACAGCATCGTGAACAGCACCATGAAGTTGATGACACGGCGGCCCTTGAGGTGCTTCTTGGACAGGGCGTACGCCATGAATGCGGTGAGCACGAGCGAGATGAAGGTGCCGCCGATCGTGACGATCGCCGAGACGCCGAGGGCGCGGAAGATCGTCGGCGTCGACAGGATGTAGCGGTACGCGTCGAGGCTGAACGTCTCGGGCCACAGGATGAACGGTCGCGTGGCCAGCTCGCCGGGGGTGGCGAGTGAGCTCGCCAGCACGTTGACGAACGGCAGCACGCAGATCAGCGCGAAGGCGATCAGGACGATCGCGTTGATGACGCTGAAGATGCGACGGCCAGGGGTGACGCGCAGCTTGTTGCGGGCGGTGCGGCGGATCTGGATCGGGATCGTCGCGCTGTCGACAGGTGCCGTGTTGGTCATTTCGAGCTCCCAGGGGTGGGCGTGCGCACCGCGAACAGCGCTGCGGAGAGGAAGAAGTCGGTACGGAGAGGTGGCGTCATGTCCGGCTCCCCGAGGTCGGCGTCCGCACCGCGAACAGCGCTGCGGAGAGGAAGAAGAGGAAGGCCACGGGGTACAGGACCAGCTGCGTGCCGAAGAGGCAGGCCAGGCCGGCGCCCGCGAACCACCAGCCGGTCGATCGACGACGCGGGCGATAGGTGGCGAAGAACCAGCCGACCGCGCACAGCAGGGCGATCAGGATCAGCGAGAACCCGAACCACGCTGCGAGAGTGTTCAGCACCGTGTGAGCGTCGGCATCGGCGACGTCCAGGCCGGCGGCGCGGAGCGCCGGGAGCACGGACTCCTGCAGGGCCGCGGCATCCGCTCGGGTGATCACGAGGGCGAACCCGCCCTGCAGCACGGCAGCGGCGGCGAAGCCGACGGCGGCGATGATCAGCTCGATCCGGCGGCGGAAAGGCTTGGCTGCGGCATCCGCAGTGGACGGCGTCTCGGTCATGACAGTCATACCAGCGCACCTCCGCGGGTTTCCAGGCTCGCCGTGCCGTCGGTCACGAGGACGGGGCCGACGGCACCCGTGACACGGAGGCCGACGATCCGCAGCCCGGTCGCGAACTGCGCGTGCACGCCCGCCGAGGCCATCGCGGGAACGCCGTCGGCCATAGCAGGGACGACCGGGGTGGCATCCGGTGCGAACGAGACGACGAAGTCGTCGAGCGTGAGGTCGTCGATGGGCGCCTCGGGGAGACCAGAGACCCAGGCGGCGCAGGACGTCACGTTCGTCGCCGTGATGTGGGCCAGGTGGATGCCGCGGAAGCGCGGAGTTCCGGCATCCACCGGCTGCGGGGTGCGATCGGACACGATCGGAGCCTTGCCGTCCGGGCCGCAGAAGTAGAACGGGTTGATGACCAGCGGGCACATCACTCGGTCCATCACGATGTTGGAGACGCGCACGTCGGACACGGTGCCGCCGCGGCCGCGGCGGGACTTGATCCGGATGCCGCGGTCGGTGCCCTGGAACACGCAGTTCGAGATCACGACGCCGCGGACGCCGCCGGACATCTCGCTGCCGATCACGACGCCGCCGTGTCCGTGGATCATCGTGCAGTTCGTGATCGCGATGTTCTCGCACGGCACGCGGTCCAGCGACTTCTCGCTGCCGGCCTTGATCGCGATGCAGTCGTCGCCGACGTCGATGTGGCAGTCGCTGATGCGCACGTTGCGGCACGACTCGGGATCGATGCCGTCGGTGTTGGGAGAATCCGGCGGGTTGATGATGCGGATGCCGGTGATCCGGACGTCGTCGCAGAGCAGCGGATGGACGGTCCAGGCGGGGGAGTCGCGCAGTGTGACGCCGGAGATCTCGACCCTGGAGCATCCGTGCAGGCCGACGAGCGTCGGGCGGGGGAACGACAGGGAGCCTGCCCGGAAGGCATCCCACCACCACGCGCCGCCGCCGTCGATCTCGCCGCGACCGGTGATCGAGATGTCGCTGGCGTCGCGGGCGTAGATGCACGGGGAGTGGATGGTCGTGGCTGCGCCCTCCCAGCGCGCGCCGACCGGAGGATAGAGGGCGGGGTCGGCGACGAATCGCAGCACCGCACCCGCCTCCAAGTGGAGTTCGACGCGGGAGCGCAGGCGCAGAGCACCGGTCTCGTGCACGCCGGGCGTGATGGTCACGCGCCCGCCGCCGGCATCCGCAGCCCGGTCGATGGCGTCCTGCAGCGTACGGGTGGTCCGCTGCACGCTGGTCGGTCCGGATCGAGCGGTTTCGCTCTGCACCTGCATCCCGCTCATGTCACTTCGTCTCCGCGTAGGAGGCGCTGAGCTCCTCGATGATGGCGTCGAGCCCCTTGCCGTCGAGATCGGCGATGGCCGCCTCGAATCCGGCCATGTCGAGCTGGCCGACCATGTACTTGTTGTAGGCGTCGTTCGCGGCCTGCTGGATCGTCGACCAGCTCTGATCGAACGCGTCCGACGACAGCGGCAATGACGGGTCGACCACCGCGAACTCCGTGTTCTCCTCGATCTTCTCGTTGCCCTCGTCGACATACGGCGTCGAGCTCTTGAACGTGACGACGTTGTCGCTGGGGCGGGACGACGAGTACGGCTGCACCTCCTGCTCCCACTTCGGCTGGTCGGCGATCGTCACGACTCCGTCGGCGTCGACGGTGAAGTGCTCGTCCTCGATGCCGTTCGTCATCAGCGTGAAGGCCTCCTCGTCGAGGAGCTTGTCGATGAAGGCGAGCATGCCTCGGAGCTCGTCCTCGGTCTCGACCTGGCTCTTCGACATGGCCAGCCAGCCGCCGAAGCCGCCGTTGGTGTCGGACAGGATGCGTCGCGGCACGTCCTCGAAGGTGATGTCGTTGATCAGCGCCCACGACATCGGCGTGTTCGGGTCGGAGCTGACCGCGAGGTTCATGTAGCCCTTCGGCTCGAACAGACCGGTCACGACGATGCCGCCCTTGCCCTGGGCGATCGCGTCGATCTGATTCTGCTTCTGCATGGTGACGAACTCGCCGTTGACCGCGCCCTGCTCGTAGAGGTCGCGGTACCACTCCATGGCCTGCTTGAACTCGTCGGTCTGGAAGGTCGGGATGACTTCGTCATCCTCGATGACGAAGTTGTTCCCTGCGCCGAAGTAGCCGGCGAGGCTCTTGAAACCGAGCTTGAAGCTCTCGAGGCGGTCGAGGAATCCCGTGGTGTCATCCTTGCCGTTGCCGTCCGGGTCCTGCGTCGCGAAGGCCACAGCGACCTCGCCGAGCTCTTCGATCGTGTGCGGGACCTCCAGGCCGAGGTTGTCCAACCAGTCCTGCCGGACGATCACGCCGTACCGGGCGATCGGCTTCTGGAACGGCACACCGTAGAGGTGACCGTCGACGCGAGCGGACGCGATCGTCTGGTCGTCGATCTCGGACAGGTTCGGGTAGTCGTCGAGATACGGCTCGACGTCCCAGAACTGGCCGGATTTCAGTGCCTGGCGCACCGAGGTGTTCGTGATGTTGGTCAGCGATGTGATGTCGGCGAGCGAGTCCGACGCGAGGGCGGCGTTGATCTTCTCGTCGGCGGAGGCGGCAGGCACCCACTGGAAGTCGAGTTCGGCTCCGGTGGTCTCCTCCAGGGCGGTCTGGATGGGGCCGTCCGCGTCCGGAGTCGTCGGCGTGTGCAGAATCGCCATCCAGGAGATCTCCTCGGGGATCTCGGCGGATCCCCCACCGTCGGAGGATGCTTCGCCGGACGCGCCGCATCCGGCGAGCGCGAGTGCGACGACGGCAGCGGATGCGGTGGCGAGTGTCAGTCGGGAACGATTGCGCATCTCAGTTGTTCTCCGCGTACGAGGCGCTGAGCTCTTCGATGATCGTGTCGAGTCCCTGACCGCTGAGCTTCTCGATCGCGTCCTCGTATCCGGCCATGTCGATCTGGCCGACCATGTACTTGTTGTACGCGTCGTTCGCGGCCTGCTGGATCGTCGACCAGCTCTGATCGAACGCGTCGGACGACAGCGGCAGCGAGGGATCGATGACGGCGAACTCGGCGTTCTCGGCCATCTTCTCGTTGCCCTCGTCGACGTACGGCGTGGAGCTCTTGAACGTGGCCACGATGTCCGAAGGGCGAGACGAGTTGTACGGCTGGACCTCCTGCTCCCACCTCGGCTGATCGCTGATCGTGACGACATCGTCGGCGTCGACGGTGAAGTGCTCGTCCTCGATGCCGTTCGTCATGAGGGTGAACGCCTCCTCATCGAGCAGCTTGTCGATGAACGCGAGGATCCCCTTCAGCTCCGCTTCGTCCTTCACTTCGCTCGTCGACATCGCCAGCCAGCCGCCGAAGCCGCCGTTCGTGTCGGACAGGATGCGCCGCGGCACGTCCTCGTGCGTGATGTCGTTGATGAGCGCCCAGGCCATCGGGGTGTTCGGGTCGGCGCTGGTGGCGAGGTTCATGTAGTTCTTGGCCTCGAACAGGCCCGTCACGATGATGCCGCCCTTGCCCTGCGCGATGGCGTCCTGCTGGTTCTGCTTCTGCATCGTGACGAACTCGCCGTTGATCGCGCCCTGCTCGTACAGGCCGCGGTACCACTCCATGGCCTCCTTGAACTCGTCGGTCTGGAAGGTCGGGATGACCTCATCGTCCTCGACGACGAAGTTGTTGCCGGCACCGAAGTAGCCGGCCAGCGTCTTGAAGCCGAGCTTGAAGCTCTCCAGGCGGTCGATGAAGCCGGTCGTGTCGTTCTGGCCGTTGCCGTCGGGGTCCTGCGTCGCGAACGCGACGGCGACCTCGCCCAGCTCCTCGATCGTGTGCGGCGCCTCGAGTCCGAGGTTGTCGAGCCAGTCCTGACGCACCAGCACGCCGTAGCGGGCGATGGGCTTCTGCACCGGGACGCCGTAGAGCTTTCCGTCGACGCGCGCCGACGCGATCGTCTTCTCGTCGATCTTGGAGAGGTTCTCGTAGTCCTCGAGATACGGCTCGACATCCCAGAACTGTCCCGACTTCAGCGCCTGGCGGACAGAGGTGTTCGAGATGTTCGAGAGCGACGTGATGTCGGCCAGCGTGTCGGAGGCCAGCGCGGCGTTGATCTTCTCATCCTTGGAGGCATCCGGCACCCACTGGAACGTGAGATCCGTTCCGGTGAACTCCTCGAGCGCGGTCTGAATCGGACCGTCCGCCTCCGGAGTGGTGGGCGTGTGCAGCATCGCCATCCAGGTGATGCTCTCAGGAGTGTTCACATCCTCGTTGCTGCTCGCGGGTTCTCCCGACGAACCGCACGCAGTGAGCGCGAGCGATGCGATGGCGACGGAAGCGACGGCGATTCCGAGCCTGCTGTGGTTCCTCATTCTGATGTTCCTCTCGCAAGGTGGAGACGGGCCTGCGCGGTCACGCGAGCCCTGGGGGGTGAGGTCTGAGCGGCGGTGTCCGCGGCATCCGCGGCCAACTGGCCGAAGACGATGCGCGTGACGAAGCCGATGGCTGCCGCAGGGATGCCGATGCCGAACATGACCAGCAGCGGCAGGGCGAAGCTCGTCAGCAGCCACACGATCGCTGCGACCGCTGCGCCCGCGACGATGGTCCAGTGCAGTGAACCGATGCCGAGCATGAGGGCGGCGGCGATCTGACGCGGGATGCCGCGGACGTCGGTCGCCGCCATCACGGGGAAGACGTAGGCGGCGATGATGCCGATGACGACGAGGGCGGCGACGTTGCCGAACTGCAGCAACCACGTCGACGCGGCGAAGATGTTGGTGATGACGATGGCGGCCGCACCCGTGAGGATCCAGCCCATCGCAGCGGAGCGCCAGTAGTGGGTGCGGAAGTGACCGATGAACGCGCGGGTCACCGGGGGCGTCTCGCCGAAGCGGAACCAGCGATCGATGTACGCCGCGACCGCGTAGGACGCCGGTCCGATGCCGAAGACGACGAGCCCGAGCACGGTCGCCGCGATCCACAGCACGTTCAGGTAGGCGATCCGGTAGACGCCGCGCAGGAACAGGTTGATGCGCATGAAGCCCTCGAACGAGAACATCAGAACACGCCCTCCTCGCCGAATTTCTTCGCGAGCCTGTTGGCCATCAGCACGAGGATGAGTCCGACCAGACCCTTGAACAGGCCGACGGCGGTCGCGTAGCTGAGCTGTCCGTTCTGAATACCCGCCGTGTACACGTACGTGTCGAAGATCTCGCCGACCTCGCGGTTGAGCGAGTTCAACATGAGGAACATGTGCTCGAAGCCGAGCTCGAGGAAGTCGCCGATCGACAGAATGAACATCACGATGATGGTCGGGCGGATCGCGGGCAGGGTGATGTGCCAGGTCTGCAGCCAGCGTCCTGCACCGTCGATCTCGGCCGCTTCGTACAGCTGTAGGTCGACCGCGGTCATGGCGGCGAGGTAGATGATCGTTCCCCAACCGGCGCTCTTCCAGATCTCCTGGACCGTGTAGAGCGGTCGCAGCCAGTTCGGATCCGTCAGGAACGGCACCTCGTCGAACCCCCATGAGACGAGGAGGTTGTTGATGCCGCCGCCGTCGGTGGTCAGCAGCACGTAGAACAGCGAGACGACGATCACCCACGACATGAAGTGCGGCAGATAGATGACGGTCTGGATGCTGCGCTGGAAGACACGGGTTCGGACCTCGTTCAGAAGCAGCGCGAGGATGATCGGCACAGGGAACGCGAAGACCAGCAACAGCAGCGAGATGACCACCGTGTTGGTGAGCAGCATGATGAAGGTGTCTTCGGTGAAGAACCGGATGAAGTGCTCGAATCCGACCCACGGGCTGCCGCCGATGCCGCGGAACGGCGAGTAGTCCTGGAACGCGATGACCAGGCCGCCCATCGGCACGTACTTGAAGATGATGAAGTACACGATGCCGGGCAGTGCCATGAGGTACAGCGCCTTGTGCCGCCACATCTCCTGCCACCAGGGACGCCGACGCAACGGGGGAAGCGCGTCGCTCGTTTCGGGGGCGTCGGGCTGCGTGCTCTGGGTGGCTTCGAGCACGGTCATGCCTGCGTCCGCTTCACCGTGAGGTCGGTCACCATCGGGGGCCTCTTCCTGCGCTCATCATCGAGTTCCGGGGGCGGTCACCGCAGAGAAAACGCTTCTTCGGTAACCGGTTTCCCGAGACTAGCACGGGACGCGGTCGGCAACAACCGTTCGTTTCGACCGTGATCGAAGCGATTATCTACAACGTTATATAGGGCGGCGACCACTCGCTTCCTCATGACATGCCCTCGGCACGCGAGAATGGATGCTGTGACCCTCGCTCTCGAAATCGCCGTCCAGGACACAGCCGGTGTGCGCATCGCCCGCGAGGTGGGTGCGGAACGCGTCGAACTGACGCAGGGGCTCGCGCTCGGTGGACTCACCCCGTCGCCGGCGACGCTCGAACTCGCGCTGGCCGAAGCGGACGAGGAAGGGCCGGAGGTCCATGTGCTGGTCCGCCCGCGGGCCGGCGGCTTCCACTACGACCGGGACGAACTCGCACTGATCGAACGCGACGTGCGCTTCGCCGTCTCCGCGGGCGCTGCCGGCGTCGTGGTCGGCTGCCTCGATAGCGACGGCCGGCTCGATCTCGATGCGATGACCCGACTGGTGGATGCCGCGGGCGGCGCCGCCGTGACGCTGCATCGCGCGATCGATGTGACGGCGGATCCGGTCGCCACCATGCACGCGGCTCGGGGGCTGGGGCTCGACCGCATCCTCACGTCCGGCGGAGCGTCCGCGGCGATCGACGGCGTCGATGTCCTGCGTCGCCTGGTGGAGGAGGCCGGCCGCGGCATCCAGATCATGGCGGGCAGCGGAGTGGATGCGGCATCCGTCGCCGAGATCGTCGCGACCGGCGTCGATGCCGTGCATTTCTCCGCCAAGCGCACCGTCTCGGAGTCGACCGGCGTGCGGATGGGGTCGGCCGCCGACGGCGTCGGCGGGTACGAGGTCACCGACCGCGACGCCGCATTCGCGGTGCGGGCGGCGCTCGGGCTCTGACGCAGAGCGAGGCAGCGCCGTATACTCGCCATGGATAGCGATTGCCACAAGGGGGTCCGATGGGCAAGAAGTCTGCATCATCCGCGGTGTCTCGGTCTGTGACGCTCAGTGACGTCGCTCGGCTGGCCGGCGTCTCGCTGCCCACGGCGTCGCGCATCCTGAACCCCGGCGTGCGCGGCGCGACCCCTGGCACCCCGGAATCGCGTGCTCGCGTGCTCGACGCGGCCGAGCGGCTCGGGTACGTGGTCAACGCCGCGGCGCAGGCCACAGCGGCCGGCGCGAGCCGCGCCATCACGCTCATCGTCAGCGATCTCGACGACTTCGGCGCCACGACCATGATCTCGGGCGTGATGCACGCGGCCGAGTCGCGCGGCCTGTCGGTCTCGGTGCGGGCGACGCGGGACATCGAGCAGCGCGAGGTCGAGATCGTGTCGGCGCTGCGAGGAGAGCGGCACCGCGGTGTCATCGTCGCAGCCAGCCGTTCGAGCGACTTCGATCGCGAGGCGCGCATGTCGCAGGCGCTGCGCGCGCTGGAGGCGACCGGCACCCGCGTCGTCGTGATCGGTCGCAGCGAGCTGCCGTTCTCGTCCGTCGTCACCGACAATCGGGCCGCGGCCGCGGCCTTCGCCGAGCAGGTCTGCGCAGGTCGGACCGGTCGCATCATGGTGGTCGCCGGGCCCGCGGATCAGCTCACATCGCGCGACCGGCTCGCCGGCTTCATCGAAGGCGCCGCCAGGGTCGGTGCGACCGTGACGGATGAGGACATCCTGCACGAAGAGTTCAGTCGCGACGGCGGATTCCGTGCGGCGAGCATGCTCGTGGATCGAGGCGACGAACCGGTTCTCGTGGCGGCGATGAGCGACGCGATGGCCGTCGGATTCATCGCCGGTCTCCGGGAGCGCGGCATCGACGCGCGCGAGCGCTTCCCCGTCACAGGCTTCGACAACGTGCCCATGATCGGCGACCTGCTTCCTGAATTCGACACGGTGGCCGTGCCGCTGGAGCAGTTCGGCGAAGCGGCCGTCGGCCTCCTGCTCGAAGAGGGTGACGAACTGCGGCAGATCGTGCTCGAGGCCTTCCCGATCATCCACTCCCGGTCGCCGCGCGCCGCGCGCTGACCGCGGCCGGTGGTGGCGTCGACGGCACTTTCATGCACTAGAGTGGATAGCGCTTGCCACTCCGCTCGGACGGTCGCAGGCGCGAACTCGAAGAGGAGCCCGTCATCGCTGCAGTCAGGTCATCGACCGCACCCAGTCCCGCGTCGTCTCGCCTGGGCGTCCGACTCGAATGGAGCGAGGAGGAGCCGGTGCGCATCGCATGGGGCGACCAGCCCTGGTTGCGCCCCGCGCCGCTCGTGGAACTGTTCACGACGGCCGAGCAGCGTGCCCGCACCAGCGTCGGGTACGTGCGCTCCGCGGTCGGTGCGCGGCTGCGGTTGCGCGAGCTGGACGAGCAGGACGGCGTGCTGCTCATCCAGCAGCACGACGAGAAGTCCGGCCTGTCGGTGTTCACCGAGATCACGCGGGTCGAGAGCACCGGCCGATCCGCAGGATGGCGTGTGGTGCAGCGCATCCGCAACGAGGGCGCCGCGCCGATCGTGCTGACCGCACCGGTGATCGCGAGCATCGGCGTCGGCCGCAGCGAGGCCGACATCGCGCGGTTCGACCTCACGCAGGCCGACAGCGAATGGCTCGCTGAGGGCCGTTGGCGCACCGCGCCGCTGCGCGATGCGCTGCCCGATCTTCATCTCGACGCGCATGGCCAGGACGGACGCGGACGCTTCGCCAGGGCGAGCCGAGGTGGCTGGTCCACCGGCTCATCCGTGCCGGTCGGCGTGCTCGCCGACAGGCAGGATGCCGGCGCGATCGGCTGGCAGATCGAATCGAGCACTGGTTGGGTGTGGGAATTCACTCAGGGGCAGGACGGCGCGCTGCTGGCACTGTGCGGACCCACGGATGCCGAGCACGCGTTCGCCCATCGGCTCGAACCGGGGACGACGTTCGAGTCGGTGCCCGTCGTCGTGGTCGTCGCTGACGGCACGCGCGACGATGCGTTCGCGGCGCTCACCCGCACCCGCAGGGCGACCCTGCAGTGGACCGACGTCGATCGCGCCCAGCCCATCGTCTACAACGACTTCATGAACACGCTCATGGGCAACCCGTCCGCCGAGCGGCTGCATCCGCTGATCGATGCGGCATCGGACGCCGGCGCCGACGTGTTCTGCATGGATGCCGGGTGGTTCGCCCCTCTCGCGCTGGGGTCGGACTGGTGGTCGACGGTCGGCGAATGGCAGGAGGCGGCTGACCGCTACCCAGGTGGCGGGCTCGCGGACGTGTGCGACCGCATCCGCTCCACCGGCATGTCGGCCGGACTCTGGCTGGAGCCCGAGGTCGTCGGGATCGACAGCCCGCTCGCCGAGCGGCTGCCGGACGACGCGTTCCTGCAGCGCGGCGGTGTCCGGGTGCGCGAGGACCGCCGCTACCACCTCGATTTCCGGCATCCTTCCGTGCGCGCCCATCTGGATGCGACCGTCGACCGGCTGGTCCTCGAGTACGGCGTCACGTATCTCAAGCTGGATTACAACATCGATCCGGGGCCGGGGACGGACGTCGCCGCCGACGGGCCTGGCGACGGACTGCTGGGGCATGCCAGGGCGTACCGCGGCTGGCTGATCGGCCTGCGCCGACGGCATCCGGAACTGCTGATCGAGAACTGCGCCTCCGGGGCGATGCGCATGGACTACGCGCTCGTCGGCGTCGTGCACCAGCAGTCGACGAGCGACCAGCAGGATGCCGCGCATTACACGCCGATCGCGGCATCCGCTCCCGCTTGCGTGCTGCCGGAGCAGGCCGCGAACTGGGCGTATCCGAGCGCCGGGATGACCGAGGGGGAGACCGTCCTCACACTCGCGAACGGACTCGCCGGACGCCTCTACCTCGCCGGCTTCCTGCACGATCTCGCTCCGTGGCAGCGCGATCTCGTGCACGAGGCCGTGCAGCTGCACCGCGGCTGGCGCGATGATCTTGCTCGTGCTGTGCCGGTGTGGCCGCTGGGCCTTCCCGGCTGGCACGACGCGGTGATCGCGCTCGTCCTGCGCGACGAGGAGCGTGACCTCGTGGTCGTCTGGAACCGGGCGGATGCCGAGGTCGAGGTGCTTCTTCCCGGCGTGCGGGGCGCTGTGGAGGTCACGTTCCCCGCCTCGGCATCCGGCTGCGCGACCGCGAGCGAGGACGGGATGCGCGTGCGGCTGCCCGCAGGCCCCACCGCCCGCGTGCTCCGCGTCGTGCGCGAGCACTGAGGGACGCTGCCCTGACCCGAGGAGCCTCGGGTCAGGGCAGCGCGGACTCCGCGCGGGATGCCGGGTGAGCGAATCCGCGCCCGGCGGACCAGCGCTCGATCTCGTCGACGACGCTGCGACCCATGCGGACCAGCTCGTTTCCGGCGGAGCCCGCCAGATGCGGCGTCACGATCGCTCGGGGGTGGGCGTAGAGCGGATGCCCCGACGGCAGCGGCTCCTCCGGATCCGTGACATCGAGGATCGCGTACAGACGCCCGGCATCCAGCTCGTTCAGCAGGGCATCCTGATCGATCAGCGTGCCGCGCGCGGTGTTGATGACGGTGGCGTCGTCGGGGAGCGCTGCCAGGATCTCGGCCGAGACGAGCCCATCGGTCTCCGGCATCGCCGGCGCGTGGATGCTGAGGATCGATGACCGTTCGGCCAGCTCGGTCAGGGAGACAGCGGTCACCCCGAGGGCAGCCGCCTCGTCGGCGGACAGGAACGGATCGCTCACCAGCACCTCCAGGTCGAACGGGCGGAGCAGTTCGATCAGGATGCGACCCGTGCGGGAGGCTCCGACGAGGCCGACCGTGCGGCCGTGGTTGCCGATGTCCGGATAGTCCTGCTCGCGGTCGATGGGCGCCTGTTCGGCGCTGTACCGTCGGACGATCCACGGCAGCTGCTTGCCCGCCATGAGGATCGCGGCCAGCGTGTACTCGGCCACCGGGCGCGCGTTCGCGAGGCCGGCGGTGGATGCCGTGACGCCCCGGTCCCACGCGGTGGCGCTCAGCATTGCGCCGATCCCGCCGCCGGCGTGCGCCACGGCGCGCAGTCGCGGCATCCGATCCACTTCGTCGCGCGTGATCGGCGGAGTTCCCCAACCGGTGATGACGACCTCGATATCCGCCAGCGCGGCGTCGGTCTCGTGCGACCAGTCCGTGACGACGTCTGCCAGGTCGATCTCGAGCAGGGCTTCCAGGCGGGCCTGGTCCGCGGCGGAGAACAGCAGCGGCACGTTCTTCGGCTGCATCGCGATCCTGGCGCGCGGCTTCGTCATCGGACGACCACGGCGTCGAGGTCGGCCAGTGACCAGGAGTCGCGCCATTCGAGCTGAGCCTGACCGTCGCCGACGCGCATCGGCAGCCAGACGGCGCGGGAGTTCACCAGGTCGTCCGGCAGCCAGCGATCGCCGAGGTACACGTGTGCGAGACCGTTCGCGGTCTCGACCGGGAGCACGACGCTCACCTGGGAGTCGAACGTGTGGGAACCCTCCGGTGCGAACAGCCGCCACTCCGACCAAGGGCCGGCGAGCGATTCCGCCGTCGAGTAGCGGTTGTCGTTCGTGCTCCACCCGGTCAGATCGCTGCCGAACTGATAGTAGAGGCCATCGACCTTGACGACGGTCGGCGACTCGTAGCCGTGCTCCGCTCCCGGCTTCCGAGTGCTCGAGACCAGTTCCGCGACATCGAGGCAGTCCTCGGTGAGGCGGTAGACGTGCAGGCCGTTCGCACGGTCCTCGGACAGCAGGTAGGCGTCGCCGCCCTCCTGGTAGACGCCGATGTCCCGGCTCTGGTTGCCCATCGGGCGGCGGCTGCCGAGGTAGCGGTACGGGCCGGCGGGGGATTCGGCGATCGCCCATCCCACCTTGGCGTCGGAATAGTCCATCGCGTCGATGTGCAGCAGCATCACGAATCGCCCATCAGGGCGCGCGAGCACCTTCGGCCGCTCGACGATGCGGTCGGGGCCCAGTTCGCCGGTGCCGTCCTGGTCGCTCGCTGCGGTGAGGGCATCGCCCTCGTGACGCCAGGTGGCCAGATCAGCGCTGGAGTAGCAGGCCACCGCACGGAACCGGCTGCCGTCGTGCTTGTCCTCGCCCCACGCGTACCAGCGGTCGCCGATGCGGGTGATCCCGACGCCGTGCAGCTGCGCGACCTCGCCGTTCTCGTCGTGGAACACCTCGCCTGGGTGGATCTGATTCAACGGTCTGCCTCTCTGTCCGCCGTGCTCGGGTCGACGTGATCGTCGACCTCGAAGTAATCGAAGTCCGCGCTGAATCCTCCACCGCGGTAGTCGTCGACCCGGAGCCCGACGAAAGCGCCGGTGAAGCGCAGGGTGTCGTAGTCATCCGACAGCTTCGTCGCATCCAGAGGCTCGCCGAGCGGATGCCAGGTGCCGGCGTCCGCGCTCACGGCGAAGCGGAGCAGCGGACCGTCGAACTCGAGACGCAGATGCAGGTCGGGCCAGTCGTCCACGCCGATCGGGGCGCCGACCTGTCGCTCTGCGCCCCGATCGGATTCGATGAGCTCGACGATCCGGTGGCCGTCGTCATCGCACGTGACGCGTGCCAGCGCGTATCCGCGGGTGTCGTACCAGGCGGCCAGCGAAGCGGACTGCGACGGCTCGGTGGGGCGGGCGTCGATGCGGGTCTGCGCGCGGAGCACGGGTTGCGTGACGCGCTGTGCGAGGAACGCCTGATCGAAGAGCGACGTCGGCGAATGACGGGCCGTGAGTCGCAGCCATCCCGGTCGCGCGGCGACGTCGGCCCAATCGCGGTGTCCGCGGCGCAGGGTGAGGTAGCGAGTGCCATCGACGCCTGCGCCGAAGTCGTCCCGGATCTCGGCGCCGTTCACTTCGGCGCCCGAGCCGGGGACGACGACGCGTTCGCGGGCGCGGGTCGTCGTCAGCGGCATCCCGTCGTCATCCGCCAGGCGCAGCCAGCCGTCTTCGTTCCAGGTGACACGCTGCAGGCAGGTCTCCCGACCCGTGATGCCGTAGCGCTCTCCGTCGGCGCCGACGGTCACGCGCGAGGCCAGGTGCACGAGGTAGAGGCCGTCGTCGGTCTGCACGAGCTCGCCATGCCCCGCCTTCTGCAACGGAGCGTCCTGATCGTCGCGCGCCGTCAGCAGCGACTCCTGCGGATCGACCTCGTACGGGCCGAGCAGGTTCTCGCTGCGCGCCATCGAGATGCCGTGATTCCAGCCCGTTCCGCCCTGGGCGAGCATCAGGTGGTAGCGGCCGCCATGCCGATACAGGTTCGGGCCCTCGATCAGGTGATCGGCGGTGTGGATGAGGGTCGCCTCGCCGATCGGGCCGCGCTCGGCGTCCAGCTGCTGCACCTCGATGCCGGCGAAGCGTGCGCGGCCGGGACGCGGGTCCCACCGCAGTCCGACGATCCAGGTGCTGCCGTCGTCGTGGAACAGCGACGCGTCGAAGCCGCGACCGCCGATGTCGATCGGCGCCGACCACGGCCCGGTGGGCTCCGGCGCTGTGACGACGCGATTGGTGATGTCCTTGTACGGGCCGGATCGCGACCACACGATCGAGTACAGCAGCCAGAATCTGCCGTCGTGCCAGCTGAGCGACGGCGCCCAGATGCCGCCGGAGTCGGGTACCCCTGTCAGATCGAGTCCGTCGTTCTCGTCGAGGGCTCCGCCCAGCGGTTCCCACGTTGCGAGATCGCGCGAGCGGTGGATCGTGACGCCGGGGAACCACTCGAAGGTGCTGGTGGCGATGAAGTACTCGTCACCGCGTCGGGTGATCGACGGATCGGGGTGGAAGCCGGGCAGGATCGGGTTCCGCGCGATGGCGGGCGCGGAGCGCGCAGAGGCGGTCATCACCGGTCTCCTTCGACGTCGGGCATCCACAGACTGGATAGCGCTTGCCGACCAGCATAGTCGGTCGGAGGTGTTCGTGTGCCTGAGGGCGGCAGGGCCGCGCTTCTATCTCGAAATCATAACGTCTGTCGGCAATGTTTCGTGCGGTGCGGTGTTGACAGCGCTACTCTGCATCTGCATAGTGGAAAGCGGTATCCGGTCGACGCAGCGTTGCCGGGATCTCAAAGGAGAGGTACATGACTTCACGCAGGAAGTGGCTGGCGCTCGGACTCACGGCGACGGCGATCGCCGGACTCACGGCGTGCTCGAGCGGAGCCGAGACTCCGGCGGCCGGCGACAGCGACGGACCCGTCACCATCGAGGTGTGGGGCTGGAACGCCGAGACCGGCGAGCAGATCGCGGACGCCTTCAACGACGCGCAGGACGATGTGAAGGTGAAGTACGTCCTGCAGGCGAGCAACACCGCCACGCAGACGAATTTCCGCAACGCCTTCGAGGCCGGCAACGATCTGCCGTGCCTGGTGCAGGGCTTCGCGCCGCTGACCACGATGGTCGTCAACGGCTGGGCCTCGGACATCACCGACGTCGTCGAGAAGTCTGCCGACATCTACACCGAGGGCGCGCTCGCGGCGGCCGAGGTCAACGGGAAGTACTACGGGACGCCCTCCGGCTCGGACGGTCAGTTCCTCATCATCAACAAGGCCACGTACGACAAGTTCGGAGTCCCCGTTCCCGAGACGTGGGAGGACTTCATCGAGGCCGGACGGATCTTCCACGAGCAGGGCGTCGACGTCACGAACCTCGCGGGTGAGGACCCGAGCCCGCTGCTCAACCTCGTGCAGCAGGCGGGCGCGGAGTGGTTCGCGATCGACGGCGACGAGTGGGTCGTCGATCTGACCAGCGACGAGAGCCTCGCCGGAGCCGACGTGATCCAGCAGCTGATCGACGGCGACTACGTCTCGAACCAGACCTACCAGGACCGACCGGCGCTCTACGCGTACTTCGATTCAGGGAACATGGCGTCCACCACCACGCAGTGGTGGTCCCTGGGCGGCATGGCGACGAACTTCAGCGCCAGCCTCGGCAGCTGGGAGGCCGCGCCCACTCCGCAGTTCGCGGATGCCGAGGAGCCGGTGACCCCCGGCCGCACGATGCCGTCCTTCGTGCCGACCGGCTGCGAGAACCCCGAGGCTGTCATGGCATTCGTCGACTGGCTCGCCACCGACGACGGCATCCAGGCCGGGCGCAACGAGGAGACCGGGGCCATCGGCTTCCCGACGCAGATCCCCGACCCGTCGGCCTACGTCGACGAGGTCATCCCGGAGGGCTTCTTCAACGATGCCGACAAGGCAGCGGAAGAGATCGTCTTCGCGCAGGAGCACGTGATCGGCAAGTTCGAGATGGGCCCGAACTACGACGCGTGGTTCCCCGAGCTGCAGGACCAGTGGGGCAAGGCCGTCGCCGGCCAGATCACCGTGGCCGAGGCGCTGCAGGGCACGGAGGACTTCATCGCCTCCGATCTCGACAGCAAGGGCATCGACTACACGGTCGAGTGACCAGAGCCGGCGGGGAAGCAACAGGGAAAGAGAACGAGAGACGAGGATGTCCACGATGACGACCGCACCAGTGGTGACGGACCGCGCGGCCGAGAGCGGATCCGGTGGCCGAGCACCGGCGCCGACCCCTCGGCGGCGCATGACGTGGCGCACTCTTCAGAAGCTCAAGGGCGCATCTCTCAGCTTCCCCTTCCTCGCCGGCTTCGGCCTGTTCACCCTCGTCCCCGTGATCATGGCGATGTCCGAGTCCGTGTTCCGCACGCAGTCGGACGGCGGGCTCGGATTCGGCGAGAAGTCGACCGTGTTCGTCGGGTTCGAGAACATCGCCGAAGCGGCGGTCGATCCGGTGTTCTGGTCCGGCATGGGGCGGGTGTTCGTCTACGCGATCGTCATCGTGCCGCTCACCCAGGTCGTCAGTCTCGCCATGGCGCTGCTGCTGGATGCCGTGCGTCGCCGCACGGCATCCCGCTTCCGCGTCATGCTGCTGCTGCCGTACATGGTCCCCGGCATCGTCGCGACGATGGTCTGGATCTTCCTCTACAGCCCCGTCGTCGGCCCCATCACGAAGTTCTTCGAGCTGTTCGGATTGCACGTCGACTTCTTCTCGGGCGAGATGATCTGGGTCTCGATCGGCAACCTCGCCATCTGGGGTGCGATCGGCTTCAACATGCTGATCCTGTACGGCGCTCTGCAGGCGGTGCCGCCCGAGATCTTCGAGGCGGCGCGCATCGACGGGGCATCCGAATTCCGCATCGCTCTGTCGATCAAGGTGCCGTACGTCCGAGGCTCGCTGGTGCTGACCTCGCTGCTCGCGATCATCGGCACCCTGCAGCTGTTCAACGAGCCGCTGCTGTTCCGCGCAGTGACCCCCGAGACGATCACGAAGGACTTCACCCCGGCGATGATGATCTACAACCAGGCGTTCCAGGTCGGCGACGTCAACTACGCCACCGCGCTGTCGATCATCCTCGCGCTGGTCATCGGCGTCGCGTCGGCGATCATGTACCGCCTCACGAACCGGAAGGATGCCGACGCATGAGCGCGCAGACGATGGCCGCCGTCGAGGCGGAGGTGCTGGAGGATCGTGCGGCGAAGACGCGGACGCCTCGTGCGCCCCGAACCCGCCGTCGCCCAGGAGCCGGCGAGGTGCGCGGCGCTTCGCGCTGGTTCGTCCTCGGTGTTCTCGTGCTGCTCGCGGTATATGCCGTCGGGCCGCTGTGGTGGCTGATCGTCGCGGCCACCAAGGCCGAGGGGCAGCTCTACACGACCAATGGTCTGTGGTTCGCCGACTTCAACCTGTTCGAGAATCTGGGCAACCTGTTCACGTACCAGAACGGCATCTTCGGCGTCTGGCTGTGGAACACCGTGGTGTACTCCGGCATCAGTTCGCTGGGTGTGACCCTCGTCGCGCTCGCCGCCGGCTACTCGCTGGCGATGTACCGCTACCGCGGTCGAGGCGTGACCATGGGCCTCATCATTGCGTCCTTCCTCGTGCCGGGAAGCCTCATGATCGTTCCCTCGTTCGTGCTGTTCACCAAGCTCGGCATGTACGACACGATCTGGGCGATGATCCTCCCCGGCATGTTCGGGTCGTTCTTCGTCTACCTCGCCAAGGTCTACGCCGAGGGCGCCGTGCCGCACGAGCTCCTCGAGGCGGCGCGCATCGACGGAGCCGGTGAGTACCGGATCTTCTTCTCGATGGGTCTGCGCCTGATGGGAACCGCCGGCGCCACGATCTTCCTGCTGCACTTCGTCGGCTCGTGGAACAGCTTCATGTGGCCGCTGGTGTTCCTCAAGGGCGTCGAGAAGTGGCCGGTCATGCTCGGTCTGTACTCCTGGCTGCAGCGCGGCGTGGACAGCACGGTCGATCTCACGGGGCTCACGATCACCGGCGCGGTCATCTCGACGATCCCGATGATCATCATGATGATCTCCATGCAGCGCTACTGGCGCTCGGGTGTCACCCTCGGAAGCCTCAAATAACAGCATCCCCACCCGCAGATCCCTCAGCATCCCCGACGAAGGAGTCCAACGGATGTCTCTCACGCGTGCCCGCACCAGCTCTCTGATCACCATCGCGACGATGGTCGCCGTCCTGCTCGTCCCGGTCGGGTCGACCGCGGCATCCGCCGCCGAACCCGAGCCGGTCACCATCACCGAGACCGTCAGCGAGGCCGGGTTCACGCATCCGGGCATCGGCGTCTCCGCCGACCGACTGCTGAACGCCCGCGACATGGTCGAGGAGGGCGCCGAGCCGTGGGCGTCGTACTACGCGGCGATGGCGGCGACGAAGTACGCATCGACCACGGTGCGCTCCAGCAACGCCGGGGCCGACCTCGATCGACCGGCGAACCCCGCGTTCGATTCGAAGGGCGTGCAGAGCAAGCTCATCCAGGATGCCTTCGCCGCCTACACCCAGGCGATCATGTACGTGCTGACGGGCGACCCGGTGCACCGTGAGAACGGCATGCGCATCATCCGGATCTGGTCGCACATGGATCCGCAGCGCTACGCGTACTACGCGGACGCGCACATCCATTCCGGCGTCCCACTGCAGCGGCTGCTGATGGCGGCCGAACTGTTCCGCGCATCCTCCTACGACGCCGAGTACGCCGCGTACGACCTGGCCTGGCACGAGGACGACACCGCGAACCTGACGGCGAACCTGATCGAGCCGATGACCGCGACGTTCCTGCACATGAACAACCGGTACATGAATCAGCACCTGTATCCGCTGGTCGGCGCCACGGCGGGCTACATCTTCACGGATGACCGGGAGAGCTACGAGGAGGCCGTCGAGTGGTTCACGGTGAACTCGACGACCGATCGGCCGGAGCAGAACGGCGCGATCGCGGCGCTCTATCCGCGTATCGCCGCGGACGACCCGCTCAACCCCTACGGCTACGACTTCGTCCAACTGCAGGAGATGGGCCGCGACCAGGCGCATGCGTGGGACGACGTGAGCATGACCGGAGTCCTGGCGCGGATGCTGACGGTGCAGGGCACCACGGTCGACCCGGTCGACGGCACGGCATCCGTCGACGATGACGCCGTCTCGCCGTACGACTTCCTCAACCAGCGCATCCTCGACGGCGCCAACTCGTTCGTCGGATACATGCTCGGTCACGACGTCCCGTGGATCGACACCACCGGTGGTGCCGGTCGCATCTCCGAGGCCTACCGCGGCCGCCTGTTCAACCCGATCGATGAGCTCTACACCGTGTACCGGTACGACCTCGGCGTGGACGTCGAGCAGGAGGCACCGCATCTCGCCACGCTGCATGAGCAGGCCGACGGGCCGGATCACTTCTGGGGCACAGGGCGTGTGAGCTGGTGGGACCCGAACCCCGACTACGCGCCGGATTACTGGCTGTCCCTGCCGCCTGAGGCCGCCGAGCCCAGGCCTGTGGCGACGGATGCCGCGGTGCAGTTGGAGACGCGCAGCGTTCCGATCTCCGGATCGTCGACCGTGAAGTCCAAGGACGGCACCGGCTTCGTTCGCGTCGAGGAGTCCGGTGAGGACGCCACGATCGCGGTGCGGACACTCCTCTATCCGACCAGGGACGGTTACAGTCCGGTCGGAGTCCGGGTGCGGACGAAGGGCACCGCGACGCTCGAGGTGCGCAAGAGCATGGAGCTCGAGCCCTACCGCACGGTCCCGCTGCCGGACACCCGAGGAGAGTGGGCGACCGTCACGTACGACATGGACATCGCCCAGCTCCCCGGCAGCACGGCGGGCGCGAACCTGGCCTATTACACCGTCACCGACCATCGCGAGGGCCGGGTCGATCTGGACCACGTCGTGCTGAACGCGAAGGACGAGTTCGACATCCCGGTGTTCGACGCAGGGGAGCGGCAGAGCCCGATCGCCGTCGCCGGTGCCGAGTTCACGCGCAGCTACCCGGCATCCGCTCCGGGAGGGACGACCGTGGCATACGCGGCCGACGGCCTTCCGAGCGGCGCGCAGGTGGACGCCGTAACAGGAGAGCTGCGCTGGACGCCGGGTGGCGACCAGACGGGGGAGCACGCGGTCACGGTGTGGGCGCAGGCCGGTGCGGTCGTCGACGCGCTGACTCTCGACGTCCGCGTCGCGGCCTCCCGCGAGGACGCGGTCGCGCTGGCGCTGGACGGCTACGACGATGCCGTCGTCTACACGAGCAGCACACGGGCGGAGTTCGAAGCGGTCAGGCAGGCGACAGCGGATGCCGTGGCGAGCGCCTCCGATGCGCAGTTCCACGAGCAGCTCGCGCTCCTGCAGACAGCGGTCGAGGGGCTGCGAGAACTCACCCCGCACATGGGCGACGACGGATCGTTCGACTACCGGGGCCTGATCGCCAACCAGCCGGCGGTCGCCGTCGCCAACCTCCTGGACGGCGACTTCACGACGACGAGCGGCGACCTGCGTGCGCCTTATGTGCTCGACTTCGGCAGCGGCTACGCGGTGTCGGCCGAGGCGATCGGGCTGCAGGCGCGGTTCGGCTTCGCCAACCGCTCGGAGGGCGCGAACGTCTACGGCTCGGATGACGGGCTCACGTGGACGCTGCTCACGACGCGCGAGACGACGAACACGACGGATGCCGGTCACGCCATCGAGACGATCCCGGTGGTCGAGGAGCTGCGGGGTGAGACCTGGCGGTATCTGAAGGTGCAGGTGGACCACCCCGGCACCCCCACCGATCCCGCGTATCCGGGCATCTCGTCGTTCAGCGAGATCCGCATCCACGGCGAACGTCACGAACTCGCGCAGGCGATCAGCGCGGTCTCGCTGTCGTCGAGCAATGCGGATCCCGGGACGGCGGTCAACGGCGACACCGTGACGCTCGCCGTCGTCGGCTCCGAGCCGCTGTCGGAGGTCTCGGCATCCATCGAGGGCGTGCCGGTCGACGCGACCAGCGCCGACGGGCTGACCTGGACGGCCGAGGCCGTCCTGCCGGACGACGTCGGGTTCGGGCGCGACCTCGTGTTCTCGGTCGGCTATGTCACGGCGGACGGCCGGGTGGGAGCCGCGCTCACTGCGACCACAGACGGCTCGGCACTCGCGCTGTGGAACACGCACGTCAGCGGGATCGAGGTGCAGCGCGAGTGGGTGGACGCGTCGACGCCGCCGTGGCCCGGGAGCACCGGGACGACCCAGGACAACGCCTGGCGGATGTTCGACGGCGATCCGGCGACGGCCACAGACCTCACAGCGGGAACGGGCTGGGTGACCATCGCACCACCGGAACCCGTCGCCGTCGATCTCGTGACGGTGACACCGCGGGCCAGTCATCCGACGCGGACGAACGGCACGGTGCTGCAGGGGTCGGACGACGGCGGGGCCACGTGGCACACGGTCGTCACCTTCTCGGGGTTCTCGGGCCCAGCGCCGATCACCTTCGCGCTGGAGCAGGAGGCGTCGTACGCCCTGTTGCGGGTGCTCGACGAGCACGGCGGCAACCTCAACGTGGCCGAGGTGCGCCTGCTGCATGATGACCGCTGAGGTCCTGCCGTCGGTAGTGTGGGGGTCGTGACGGATACGCGGGAGTACACGGATGCCCACGGCATCACGATCGTCTACGACGTCCATCCGGCCGAAGGGCAGCTGCGCGGCGTCGTGCAGCTCCTGCACGGCGTCGGCGAGCACGCCGGACGCTACGGCGAACTGATCGGGGCCCTGAACCGCGCCGGCTTCGTCGTCTACGCCGACGACCATCGAGGGCACGGACGCACAGGGATGCGCCAGCACGAGGATGCCGCCAAGCTCGGCCGACTCGGCAAGGGCGGCCTGCACGCGGCGAAGAACGCGATCTGGCAGCTCACCGGCATCATCCGCGACGAGAATCCGGACCTGCCGCTCGTGCTTTTCGGTCACTCGTGGGGGTCGTTCCTCGCGCAGATGCTCGTGAACGATCATCCGGAGGCGTGGGATGCCGTCGTGCTGTCGGGTTCGGCGCTGCGGACGCCGCTGATGCTCAACGCCGCGCCGCTCAACGCGCGGTGGGAGGGCGAGAACGCCACCGGGTACGAATGGCTCAGCCGTGATGCCGCCGTGTGGGAGGAGTTCGACGCGGATCCGCTCACCACCAACGTGCCGCTGCTGAAGCTGTTCGGCCCGATCGAGTCGCTGAAACTGTACGGCCGGCCGAAGAAGCACCTCGGCCGTGACATCCCGATGCTGCTGATGGTCGGCCGCGACGACGCGGTCGGCGGACCTCGGAGCGTGCACCGCCTCGCCGACGAATACCGGGAACGGTCCGGTCTCACGGACGTCACGACGCTCGTCTACCCCGACGCGCGTCACGAGATCTTCAACGAGCTGCAGCAGGGCGCGGTCCGCGCCGATCTGCTCGCCTGGCTCGACAAGCACATCCCCTCCCGAGGCTGAGCCCCACGCCCGTCCGCATGGGCAGATCTCCCCATCGCGGGCACGCGTTCGGCCCCCATAGGGTTGCCGAGGAGGTTGCCGCCGTATGGGGATGATGTTGCCGAATGAGCTTGTCTGGGTGATGGAGAAGCTGGGGTTCGAGTGGCCGGACATCGATGAGGATGAGGTCACGAAGGGTGCCGCGCTGGTGCGGAACTTCGGGTCGGATCTGGAGGGTGTGATCCAGGCGATCGATCGGAAGATGAACGGGGATCTGACCGGGTCGCTGATGGGTAAGACGGGTCCGGCGACGATGAGCGCGTGGAACACGAACCGGTCGCAGAATCTGCAGAAGCTGATCGACATCATGCCTCCGGCCGCGACCGCGATGGATGTCGGCGCGGCGGCGATCCTGGGCTTGAAGATCAAGGTGATCGTGGATGTGACCACGACGCTGGCGTCGTTGCTGCTGATGCTGACGAACCCGATCACGGCGGCCGGGGCGGGGCCGATGCTGATCATCAAGAAGAAGCTGCTGAACGCGGCGGTGGACATCGTGATCGAGCAGTTGTTGAACCAGTTGGCTCCGATGGCGATCGAGCCGTTGGCGGAGCAGCTGCCCGCGGCCATCGACTGGATCCTGGACTCCCCGATGGTGGAGTCCACCGCGGGTGACTCGGATGAGTTCCATGCGGACCTGGCGGCGTTGGAGGAGGCGCAGTCGACGATGAAGCTGCACGGCGCCGACATCCAGACGCTGACGTCGACGTTCTTCGCCGAGTTCTCCGCCCTCGACTTCGGAGGAGACGACTGATGAGCGCGATCAAACCCATCATCCGCGAACTCAAGGACGCCGCGCTCAAGGGCGCCTCGTCAGCGAAGGACAAACTCCACCGCCTCGCCGACAACCTCGACGAGCACTTCGACACCGTCATCCGCGAAGTCCGCGACCAGGACAAATTCGATGGTCCGGGTGGCAACGGTGGGTCGGGCGGATCGGGCGGATCGAACGTCCCGGACGGGCCGGACGGGCCCGGGATGCACCCCACGGGGGACGCAGGCGACCGCCCGCACTACAGTCATGGTGTTCGCTTCTTCGGCGCGGACCAGCTCAAGTACTACACACGCGATGGTGCGACACTCGGTCGTGATGGCAGTGCGGTGTTCATGATGCCCGCGGACGACGCCGTCAATGTGGGCAGTCACATGGACGCTGCGATCGAGAGCGGGCTGGCGCCGAATGTCACAGAGGCGGCTCTGAGAGGACAGCCCGTCTACGGAGCGATGATCCCGGTTGATCATCTGCCGCAGCGGCTGCCTACCGCCGAGGACGCTGGAGGATTCCCGCACTACCTGCCCGGTGGTCACACCGCAGTGAATATCGATGGCGTGCACTATCCGAACGCGACGCGCGAGTTCGTCGTAGACGGAGGCACCCCGCTTCCGGCGGGAACAGTTGTCTTCGAGCTGGGCCCGACGGGGACCTGGGATATTCTGGGCATCTATGGTTGACGACACCTCCCCTGAGCCCTCTCAGATCGAGCTGCTCGCACTCACCGCCGAGCGCGGCGGACAGGCAGAGCATGATGCGCTCATCAATGCGTTCCTTGACGCGATCGTCGTCGTTCCGAGCGGAAACGATCCCAGCCAGGGTGCGTTCGAACCTGTGATGGTCGACATCGACGGCACGTCGCACATGCTGGTCGGTGACACGCTGGCCGCCGCGCTTGAGTCCTCGGAGCTTGCTCGTTTCGCGGTCTCCATGCGGGGGAGGGATGTCGTTCGCGGTCTGGCTCCGGGGCATGCGATCCTGGTCCGCACGCCGAAGACGGGATTCGCGATCGACGAGGCACTGCTCGCCGAGATCCGCGCGCAATGACAGAAGCGAACCCGTATCCCGGCGCATGCGACATCTGCGTCGGCTACTGGCGCACCTACGCCGACGACGCGCGGGCGGTGACGATCGGCGAGAGCGATGAGTTCATGGCCGAGGTCCGCCGATGCCGATTCTGCGGTACCTACTGGGAGGTCGGGGCGTTCAGCTACCCGAAGGTGCTCACGCGCGAAGAGGCGCTCCGCGAGCTTCCGGACCTCGATGAGCTCGAAAGTGCTCTCGGCGTCGATTTCCCGGATCCGCCGTCCGGCGGGTGACGAGGAGGCCGCTTCCACGCCGCCCGGCGTAGGCTGGGACCGTGCATGGTGAGTACAAGGTCCCGGGTGGAAAGCTCGTCGTCGTCGACCTCGAGGTCAAGGACGGGCGGATCGACGGATTCCGGCTCGCCGGCGACTTCTTCCTGGAGCCGGACACCGCGCTCGACGACATCAATGCGGCCGTCAACGGTCTGATGGCGGAATCGGATGCCACGGCGATCGCCGCCGCGGTCCGCGGTGCGCTGCCGGAGGGTGCCCAGCTGCTCGGCTTCACCCCCGAGGCGGTCGGAACCGCCGTCCGCCGCGCGCTCGTGACGGCCCCCGGCTGGCAGGACTTCGACTGGGAGATCGTGCACGAGAAGGCCGTGTCCCCTCGCATGAACCTCGCGCTCGACGAGGTGCTCACCTCCCGCGTGGGCGAGGGCCGTCGTCGCCCCACCCTGCGCATCTGGGAGTGGAACGAATCCGCCGTCGTGATCGGCTCGTTCCAGTCGTACCGCAACGAGGTCGACCCTGATGGCGCCGCCCGCCACGGATTCGACGTCGTCCGCCGCATCTCCGGTGGAGGGGCGATGCTCATGGCGGCGGGGCAGATCATCACGTACTCGCTGTACGTCCCGGCATCCCTTGTCCAGGGCCTGACGTTCGCCGATTCGTACGCGTTCCTCGATGACTGGGTGCTGCAGGCGCTGCGGTCGCTCGGGATCGACGCGACCTATCAGCCGCTCAACGACATCGCCTCGCCCACCGGCAAGATCGGCGGGGCCGCCCAGAAGCGCCTCGCCAACGGCGGCGTTCTGCACCACGCGACGCTGTCGTACGACATCGACGGTCAGATGATGACCGAGGTGCTGCGCATCGGGCGAGAGAAGCTCAGTGACAAGGGCACGACCTCGGCGGCCAAGCGCGTGGATCCGCTGCGCAGCCAGACCGGGCTCTCCCGTGTCGAGATCATCGAGCGCTTCAAGGACACCTTCCGCTCGCTCACCAAGGCCGAGGACGGTGCGATCACGGCGGACGAATACGCGGATGCCGAGGCCCTCGTCGCGTCGAAGTTCTCGACCGACGCGTGGCTGCATCGGGTTCCGTGAGCGAGTCTGTCGCCGCGAGCGCGCGCCAGCTGCGGAGAAGTGCGCCTTCTTCGGACGAATCTCCGGGATCTCTCCGAAGCAAGCGCACATCTCCGAGCGAAGCGGCGCGCGGCTCCGTCTCGATCGTCCACGGAGACAGCCTCGACGTCGCGAAGACGCTGCCGACGGCATCCTTCGCTCTGGTCTATCTCGACCCGCCGTTCAACACGGGGCGGGCCCAGGAGCGGCAGGTCGTCACATCTCGGCGGTTCACCGAGCAGCCCGAACTCGACATCGAGGAGCCGGGCGAGGACGAGGCCGCCGAGAAGGAGATCCGGCACGGCTTCCACGGGCACGCCTATGAGCGCGTGCGCGGCATGCTGCGCACCTACGATGACAGCTTCGACGACTACGGAGCGTTCCTCATGCCGCGGCTCGAGGAGGCCTGGCGGCTGCTCACCGATGACGGCACGCTCTATCTGCACCTCGACTACCGCGAGGCGCACTACGCCAAGGTCATGATGGATGCCGTCTTCGGCCGCGAGTGCTTCCTCAACGAGCTCATCTGGGCGTACGACTACGGCGGGAAGTCGCGCAAGCGCTGGCCGACCAAGCACGACACGATCCTCGTGTACGTCAAGAACCCCGGTGCGTACCATTTCGATTCGGATGCCGTGGATCGTGAGCCCTATATGGCGCCGGGGCTCGTGACGCCTGAGAAGGCGGCCAGAGGGAAACTTCCCACCGACGTGTGGTGGCACACCATCGTGCCCACGACGGGGCGCGAGAAGACGGGGTATCCGACGCAGAAGCCGGAGGGCATCCTGCGGCGCATCGTCCAGGCGTCCAGCCGCCCTGGCGACCGCGTGCTCGATCTCTTCGCCGGCAGCGGAACGACCGGAGCCGTCGCCGCGGCACTCGGGCGCGATGCCGTGCTCGTCGACGACAACCCCGAGGCGATCCGCGTGATGCAGACCCGGATGCCGGGCGCCGCCGTCACCTCGCTCTGACAGTCTCCGTGACGCGGCCGTCGTCGAGTTCGAGCCGGTCGTCGATCCGGCGGAACTCTCCGGGGTCGTGCGTGACGGCCACGACCGCGGCGCCGGTCGAGGCGAGAAGGTCGACGGCATCCGCGACGATCGTCCGCGAGTGCGCGTCCAGCGCCGCCATCGGCTCGTCCAGCAGCACGAGGTCCGCCCGCTGGACGAGCGCCTGCGCGAGCAGCGCGCGCTGACGCTGGCCGCCGGAGAGCGCCCCGATCCGGCGACGCGACAACTGCGCGAGCCCGACGGTCTCGATGGCGTCGGCCACGGACGAGCGATCCGCCCTGCGTGCGGGTCGCCAGGAGCCCAGCCGAGCCCAGGTTCCCATCGCGACCAGGTCGTGCACCGTCAGCGGCAGGTGCGCGGGCAGCGGTGTCGACTGCGGGACGAGAGCGATTCGAGTGCCCGGCCGGACCTCGACCGATCCTGTCTGCGGCACGACGAGCCCGGCCGCCGCGCTCAGCAGCGTCGACTTGCCCGAACCGTTCGGCCCCGACACCACCAGCAGCCGTCCGGCATGCGCGTCCACATCGATGCCGCGGAGCGCCGGGTGCCCGTCGTGATCGACGGCGACACCGCGCAGCGTCAGCACTCGGGTGGTGGGCAGGAGGAGGGATGCGGAGGACACCGTCCCATTATTGCAAATGAAAATCGTTCTCAATAAGTGCTACAGTCGCTCCCTGTGACCCTTCTCGACCCCTTCGCCATCGCCTTCGTGCAGCGCGCCCTGCTCACAGGCATCCTCGTCGCCGTGATCTGCGGCGTCGTCGGCACCTGGGTGGTGCTGCGCGGCATGGCGTTCCTCGGCGAGGCCATGGCGCACGGCATGCTCCCCGGCATCGCCGTCGCGACGCTGATCGGCATCCCCGGCATCCTCGGTGCGGCCGTCAGCGCCGCCGGCATGTCCGTCGGGATCGGCGTGCTGCAGCGTCGAGGACGGCTGTCGGCGGACACGAGCATCGGGTTGCTTTTCGTCGCCAGTCTCGCGCTCGGCGTCATCATCATCTCGGCCTCGCGCAGCTTCGCGACCGACGCCACCGCGATCCTGTTCGGCGATATCCTCGCCGCCTCCCTCGCCGATGTCGTCATGCTCGCCGCCGTCGCCGTCATCACGCTCGCCGTCGCGGCCCTCGGCCACAGGGCGTTCGTCGCGCTCACGGTCGATCCTCGGCAGGCCCAGCTGCTGGGACTGCGTCCGAAGCTCGCCCACGTCCTGCTCGTCGGACTCATCACCCTCGCCGTCGTGGCGGCCTATCAGGCCGTCGGATCGCTGCTCGTGGTCGGCATGCTGCTCGGACCGGCGGTCGCGGCAGGGCGCTGGGCCACGCGTATCCCCACGACCATGGCGCTCGCGGCCGGCATCGGCTGCGCTGCCGTCGCCGTCGGCCTCCTCGTCTCCTGGTACGCCGGCACCGCGGCCGGCGCGACGATCGCGTTCGTCGCGATCCTCGCCGCCGGTCTCTCCGCCGTACTGCACCGGATCGTCACCATCGGGCGCCGCCGCGCCCTTCCAGAAAGGACCTCATGAGACTCCGCTTCGCCGCAGCATCCGGCATCCTCCTCCTGACGCTCGCAGGGTGCGCCGCATCCGCAGCTCCCGCACCCGAACCGACGTCGGCGACGACGGAGGATGACGGGCACGGTCAGATCGAAGGAGCCCGCGAGCTCCCGGAGCCGGCGCTGCACCTCACGACGATCGATGCCGATGGCGTCGTGCACCACCTCGATCTCCTCGATGAGGAGACGTCCGTTCTGGCCGAGATCGAGCCGGTCGAGGAAATCGTGACGGACGGACGGTATCTCTTCGGCATCCGCGAAGGATCGGTCACCGTGATCGACAGCGGGGTGTGGACGTGGAGCCACATCGACCACTTCCACTACTACGAGGCTCCGGCGCGGGTGCTCGGCGAGATCACCGGGCAGGGTGTGCCTTCCGTCGTCACCGGCGACGTCGGCATCGGGGTCCGGTTCGCCGACGAGGCGGTTCTGCTCGACGCCCCCGCGCTCGCCGACGGGCAGGTCGAGGAGGCCTTCCGGATTTCGGCCGACGGCGACGGGCTGGTCGTGCCCCTGAAGTCCGGAGCCGTGATGACGGATGCCGACAGCGGTGCATCCCCGTCGCTGCGCGTGGTCGCAGCCGACGGCAGCACGGTCGGCGACGGCATCCCGTGCGAGAGCACGAGCGGAACGATCACGACGGTCGTCGGCG
Organism: Microbacterium sp. STRO-1N; assembly: GCF_057748015.1. The sequence goes on along the minus strand of NZ_CM173234.1, from coordinate 3,304,966 downwards.
TCGTGATCGGCTGCGCCGAGGGAGCGGTGATGTTCACCGGTGGCGACCCCGCCGCGGTCGAGCGCATCCCGTACCCCGAGCGTGCCGCGCCCGCTGCGACGAGCTTCGCCGCGCGGGAGGCGCGTCCCCGGGTGGCGGCGGTCGCCGGCAGCACAGGGGTGTGGATCCTCGACACCCGGCAGCGGACGTGGACCCTCCAGGACGTCGGCGAGCCGATCGTGCAGGCCGTGGCGATCGACGATGCGGACGGGCGGGTGCTGGCGCTCACGGCGGACGGCGCCGTGCTCGTCCTCGCCGACGGGCAGGTCGCCGCGCGCACGGAGCCGCTGGTGGCGGCATCCCTCGCGGATGCCGAGGCAGCCGACGGCGTGCGGTTCGTCGTCGACCAGAACCGGGCGTATCTGAACGGCCCGATCGAGCAGAAGATGTGGGAGATCGACGCCGCCGACGGCGCGCGTGTCGCTCGGACGTTCGAGACGGCGTACGCGCCGCTGCAGCTCGCGGGGACCGGACGATGAGGGTCCTGCGGCAGGTCGCCGTCGTCGTCGCCGCCGCGGGCGTGCTCGCCGGCCTGACCGGATGCGCTGCGCCCGCGTCGGACCGACCGAGCGTCTACGTGACCACCAACATCCTCGGCGACGTCGTGTCCGAGATCGCGGGAGGCCACCTGGATGTGGTGACGCTGATGGCCCCCGGTGCCGACCCGCATTCGTTTGAGCTCTCAGCGCAGCAGGCCGCCGGCATGCGTGCCGCCGACCTCGTCGTGGCGAACGGACTCGGGCTCGAGGAGGGGCTCACGCAGCACGTCGAGGCTGCGGAGGACGAGGGCGTCGACGTGCTCCTCGCCGGAGACCACGTGGACGTGCTGGAGTACGCCGATGGCGCCGGCCCCGACCCGCACTTCTGGACGGACCCGGCGCAGATGCACCTCGTCGTGGACGCGCTCACTCCGGCGCTGGCCGAACTCGCCGGCAGCGGCGCGGCCGATGTCCGCGCCGCCGCGGATGCGTATCGCACCGAGTTGACCGCCCTGGAGGACGAGATGGCGACGTCACTCGGTGCTGTTCCGGCCGAGCACCGCGCGCTCGTCACGAACCATCACGTCTTCGGCTACCTGGCACGCCGCTTCGACGTCACGCTGCTCGGTGCCGTGATCCCCGGCGGCACGACGCTCGCCGCCCCCAGCCCCGCCGACCTGCAGGAACTCGTCGACGCGATCGACCAGGCGGGTGTCCGGACGATCTTCGCGGAGTCGTCCTCACCGGATCGGCTCGTGCAGGTGCTCGCCGATGAAGCCGATCGAGAGGTGGACGTCGTCGAACTGATCACGGAATCACTGGCCGCACCCGGCGAACCCGGTGACACGTATCTCGACATGATGCGCGTCAACACCACGCGCATCTCCGATGGCCTGAGCCCCTGACCCCGCCCGACAGGGCACTCCGCCCGAGAGGGCACCCACCCCGCCCGAGAGGGCGACGAAAGGAAGATCGAATGACACAGCGCAATCGCACGGCGCGCCTCGCTGCAGGCGTGGCAGGCGCCGCACTGCTCCTGGCCGGATGCGCCGCACAGCCGGCTGCCGAGACCCCGGCCGACCAGCCCACCAGCACGGATGCCGCGAGCACCGGTCCGCGGATCGCGGTCGCCTACGAAGGCGGTGTTCTCGTCGTGGACGGCGAGACGCTCGAGGTGATCGATGACCTCGCATCGGAGGAGTTCGTCCGGCTGAACCCGGCCGGCGACGACCGCCATGCGTTCGTCACGACGTCTCAGGGCTTCCAGCTGCTCGACGTGCGCGAGCCGGAGCTCACAGATCTCGTCGTCGAGGCGGGTGCTGCCGGCCACGTGGTGCGCCACGGCGGCAAGACCGTGCTCTACGACGATGCCACCAGCGACACGACCATCTTCGAGACGGCCGCGCTCGCCGAGATCGACGGCGCGCTGCCGGATGCGGAGGTCATCGAGGGCGTCGAAGCGCACCACGGTGTCTCGGTCGTCCTGGAGGACGGCACGTTCGTCACCACGGTCGGCGACGCGAGCGGTCGCAACGGCATCCGAGCAGTGGATGCCGACGGCACCGAGATCGCGGTGAACGATCAGTGCCCCAACGTGCACGGCGAAGGCGCGGCCGCTGACGAGGCCCTCGTGTTCGGCTGCGAGAACGGCGTGCTCGTCTTCGACGACGGTGCGATCACCAAGCTCACCTCTCCGGATGAGTTCGGCCGCATCGGAAACGCCTACGCCACCGAGCACAGCCCGCTGGTCGTGATGGACTACAAGGACGACCCGGATGCCGAGGGCTACCTGCTGACGAACCTGGCTCTCGTGAACACCGAGGCGAAGACCATCGAGAAGGTCGAACTTCCGGACGGCATCAGTTACACCTGGCGCGGCGTCACGCGTACCGAGGACGGCGACGCCGTCATGATCGGCTCCGACGGACGCCTGCACGTCATCGACCCCGCCACGGGGGAGATCACGGCATCCCACGAGGCGATCGAGGCGTGGGAGAGCCCGACCGAGTGGCAGCAGGCGCACCCCGCCATCGCGACGACCGGCGATGTCGTGTACGTGACGGACTCGGCGAACAGCACGATCGTCGCCCTCGACCCGCACACGGGTGAGGAGCTCGCGTCCGGCGAGCTGCCGCACGTGCCGAACGAGATCGCCGTCGTCGGCTGACCGTCGGTTCCTCGTTCCGCTCGTCGCTCAACGAGCGATGGGGAGGGGCTGATCACACGAGGGCGAGCGTGTCGTCGTAGGCCGTCGTCGTGATCTGAGGGTGACCGCCGAAGACCCGCGCCGTCCCCGGTTCGGTCCGCCATGCGGGCCAACCGGGGGCGCCGCCGGTGACGAACGACACCGCGGCGCCGTGCATGTCGTCCGCGAGGGACTGAAGCGGATTCGGGCCCGCCAGGTCCGAGACGCGCTCCCGGTCGAGCCCGTCGAACCAGAACGGCACGTCCAGGCAGTGGCACGCCCACCCCTTCGTCGGTGAGACCCAGGTGAACGCGTACACCCAGGTCTCGGCATCCGCTTCTCTGCGGGCCTCGGCGACGCGGACGACCAGGCTGCGGAAGACGTGATCCGTGACGAATCGGCCGACCATGGCGGCCGAGCCCTTCGCCCGTTGGGGGCGGTTCGCCCGCAGGTAGGCGCGTCGGACGCTGCGATCGCGCAGAACGCCGCGCAGCAGGGCGGTCGAGGGAACGACCCGCAGCGCACGCGGTGCCCGATCGGCGACCATCGTGAATTCGTCATCGGTGGCGCCGAGCACGAGCGGCTTGTCCGCGCCGATGCCGTCTCGGAGGGCATCCGCGGCTGGTCGCAGGACGAGTTCGCCGTCCACGATCGGGCCCCACGGCAGGCCGTCGTCGATCAGGCCGGACAGCAGTCCGAGGCCCTTCCGGCCGCCGACGGCCTTGGGCTGGTTCTTGAGGATCCGCGACTCGGATACGGAGCGGAACCCGGTGAGCGTCGGCTCGATCTCGAGGATCCCGGCCAGGCGCTCGCCGCGTTCCTTCGCGACATCGGCCGGGATGTCGGCGAGCGCGGCCGAGAGGGCGAGCGCGCCGTGGAACAGATGCTGGGCTGCGGGCATGCTCAGCAGCGTCAGCACGGCGCCACCCCCGGCGGACTGCCCGCCGATCGTCACGCGGTCGGGGTCGCCACCGAAGGCGGCGATGTTCTGCTGCACCCAATCGAGTCCGGCGATCCAGTCCAGGACGCCGCGATTGTGCGGCGCTCCGTCGATGTACCCGAACCCGTCGAATCCCAGTCGATACGACAGCGAGACCGTCACGACGCCGTCGCGATTGAATCGGCTGCCGTCGTACCAGGGGCTCGCCGGCGAACCCTCGGTGTACCCGCCCCCATGGATCCAGACGAGCACCGGCAGCTTCTCGGCGGGCATCGGGGTGAACACGTTGACGTTGAGGATCGCATCACCGGGGACCGGAGGTTCAGGGATCAGCGTGCCCCCAGGGTCCCGCCGCAGCGCCGTCGCGCCGTAGGAAGTCGCGTCGCGCACCTCGGTCCACGGCTCGGGCGGCACCGGAGCGGCGAAGCGCAGGTCGCCGACGGGCGCGGCGGCGAACGGGATGCCGAGGTAGGCCGCAGAGGCGTTCGGCGTCCCGGCATCCCGCCAGGATCCGCGGACCGGGCCGGATGCCGTGTGCACGATGGGGGCGTCGGTCACGATGCTGCTCCTTCTTGTGGCTGCGGGGCCGGGCGCAGCGCGTCCAGGAACTGCTCGATGTGAGCGGCCATGTCGATGTCCGGGTTCACGAGCCACAGGGACTGCAGGCCGTCGGCGAGCGCCTGCACGCTCGTCGCGACCCAGGCCGGGTCCAGGTCGCCGCGGAGCTCGCCGTTCTCCTGTGCGCGGACGACCGCCGCACGGAAGTGCTCCTGCAGGCCATCGGTCCGCTCGCGGAAGAACCCGTGCGCCGGATGCGCGGGGTCGACCGCGTCGACGGCCAGCTGGGCGTACAGCTGCACGAGCCCCGGCACCGTCGCGTTGTGCCGGATGACGGTGAGGAGCATGTCGAGGCCCGCGCCGTCGGTGCCGTACGCCGTCTGGTCGTGCTCGTCGCGCTTGCGCAGGATCGCGGTGAAGAGCTCTTCCTTGCTGTCGAAGTAGTGCAGCAGCCCCGCGGCGCTGAGGCCGACGGCGTCCGCGAGTTCCCGGACAGAGGCGCGTCGGTACCCGTGGGCGGCGACGACCTCGAGCGCTGTCGTCAGGATCTCCTCGCGCTTGGCGATCCCCTTGGCGTAGGCCCCGCGTCGCGTCATGGTGCCAGCGTATCGGCGCCGCGGCATCCTGGGAAGTGAAAACCGAACGGCGCTTGCTTTTTGTTGAGATGCGGACGTATCCTGGCCGAGCGATCCACGGCGGACGCGGCGAAAGGCGAACTCGGATGACCGACCCACAGGACCTGACTCCCGAAGATCTGACCCTCGAGGAGAAGGCCTCGCTCACCAGCGGTGCCGACTTCTGGACGACGAAGGCGATCGATCGGGCAGGCGTCCCGTCGATCATGCTCACCGACGGCCCCCATGGGCTGCGCAAGCAGGCCGCCGCGAGCGATCATCTCGGACTCAACGACAGTGTTCCCGCGACCTGCTTCCCGCCGGCTGTCGCCCTCGGCTCGAGCTTCGACCCCGAGCTCGCGGAGCGCGTCGGCGTGGCGCTGGGCGTCGAGTCCGCGATCGAGGACGTCGCGGTCATCCTCGGCCCGGGCATCAACATCAAGCGGTCGCCGCTGTGCGGCCGCAACTTCGAGTACGTCTCGGAGGACCCGATCGTCGCCGGCCGGATCGGAGCGGGGCTCGTCCGCGGCATCCAGTCGCAGGGCGTCGGGTCGTCGCTCAAGCACTTCGCGGCGAACAACCAGGAGGACGACCGGATGCGCTCTTCGAGCGACATCGACCTCCGTCCGCTGCACGAGATCTACCTCCGCGGCTTCGAGTACGTCGTCAAGGATGCCCAGCCGTGGACGGTGATGTGCTCGTACAACCGCATCAACGGCGTGTACGCGTCGGAGGATCCGTGGCTGCTCGGTGAGGTGCTCCGCGATGACTGGGGCTTCGAAGGCCTCGTGGTGTCGGACTGGGGTGCCGTGAACGAGCGGGTGAAGGGTCTGGCAGCTGGACTGGATCTCGAGATGCCGTCGAGTGGCGGCTTCACGGATGCTCAGATCGTCGCCGCGGTGAAGGACGGTTCGCTCGACGAGTCGGTCGTGGACATCGCTGCCGGACGCGTGCTCTCGCTGGTCGCGAAGGCGCAGGCGCGTCCGGTTGCCGCAGGACCCTTGGATGCCGAGGCTCATCACGACCTCGCACGCGAGGTCGCCGGTCGCTCGATCGTGCTGCTGCAGAATGTTCCGGTCGGCGGGACTCCTGTGCTTCCGCTGGCGCCGTCGGCGTCTGTGGCGGTCATCGGCGAGTTCGCCCGCACGCCCCGGTACCAGGGAGGCGGTTCGTCGCACATCAACCCCACCCGCCTCGACACCGCACTGGACGCCTTCGGCGACCGGGTCTCGTTCGCGCCGGGGTTCACGTTCGACGGCTCGGGGGATGCCGAGGCGCTGCGCGCCGAGGCGGTCGCGCTGGCCGCGGCGAACGACGTAGCAGTGCTGTTCCTCGGGCTGCCGGACGCCGATGAGTCGGAGGGCTTCGACCGCACGCACATAGACCTCCCGGCGGCGCAGCTCGAGCTCGTGGAGGCCGTGCTCGCCGTGAACCAGAAGGTCGCTGTCGTCCTGTCGAACGGCGCGGTCGTGGCACTGCCGTTCGCCGAACGCGTGCCGGCGATCGTCGAGGCGTGGCTGCTGGGTCAGGCGGGCGGTTCGGCGACGGTCGACGTCCTCACCGGAGCCGTGAACCCGTCGGCCCGGCTCGCCGAGACCATCCCGCTCCGCCTCGAGGACACCCCGGCGTTCGGGAGCTTCCCCGGTGCGTTCGGGCACGTCCGCTACGGCGAGGGCGTGTTCGTCGGATACCGCTGGTACGACGCGCGGAAGATGGCCGTGGCCTTCCCGTTCGGACACGGCCTGTCGTACACGACGTTCTCATACGGGAAGCCGACGGCGACGGTCGAGGACGACGGCGACATCCGCGTCACCGTCGCCGTGACGAACACGGGTGCCGTCGACGGCCGCGAGGTCGTGCAGGTGTACGTCGCGCCGGAGTCGTCGATCGTCGAACGCGCGCCCCGCGAGCTCAAGGCGTTCGCCTCCGTCGCGCTCGCCGCGGGTGAGACGCAGGACGTCTCGCTGGTCGTCCGTCGCGAAGACCTCGCGTACTGGGACATCCGCGTCGACCGTTTCGTGGTCGAGGGCGGTGTCTACCGCGTCGAGGCCGGAGCCTCGAGTCGTGACCTGCGCGGTTCGACCTCGGTGCACGTCGCCGGCGACGAGATGCGCATCCCGCTGACCGCGAACTCGTCGATCGGCGAGCTGCTGGAGCATCCGATCGTCGGCCCGATCGTCCGGGAGCAGCTGTCCGGAGGGCAGGAGGCCGCGGACGGTGCGATGGATGCCGGGATCATGAGCGACGAGGCGATGGCCAAGATGATGGCATCGTTCCCGATCGGGCGGCTCGCCGGGTTCCCCGGCATGGGCATCGACCGGGAACAGGTCGAGCAGCTCATCGCGCTGGGGAATCGGGGATAGTCGCGCATCGGCTTCCGGGGACGGGTATGACACAATGTGTCGAGAAGTGTGACACTTCATGACATACTCATCTTGACGAAGCGCGGGGAAGCCACGTGACACGACCTCCAGCCGGCCCGCAGACCCTGCTGCGAAGCCTGAACGCGAGAGCGATCCTGGAGGCACTGGCACGGCGCGGCCCCCTGACCCGTGCGGAGTTGATGGGCGAGACCGGGCTGTCGCGGACTGCAGTCACTCAGGTCCTACGGATGCTGGAGAACGGGGAAGCTGTGGCATCCGCTGGGGAGGACCGGGCGACTCGCGGTCCCGCGGCGGCCCGGGTCGCGCTGAACCCCGCCCTCGGGTGCGCTGCCGCCGTGCACATCGACCATCACTCGGCCAGCGTGGCGATCCTGGATCCGACAGGACGCGTCATCGCCGAGGAGAGCGGCCGGTTTCCACCGGCCGGCGACCTCGTGGAGCGCGTCGACGCGTTGACCGAACTGCTGACCAGGGTGCTGACTCCCGTGGCGGGGCCGCTGCGCGTGGTGGTCGTCGGCACACCGGGCATCGTCAGCCGTGATGGTGCCATTCGCGATGATCACGGACCGGACGGCGGGGCCTTCCGGTCCGCTCTGGCGACGCGATTGGGGTGCGACGTCCACATCGAGAACGACGTCAATCTTGCCGCGCTCGCCGAACTGTCCGGCACCGTGGCGACCGGAATCGAGAGCTTCGCGCTGCTGACGATCGATGACGGTCTCGGTGCGGGAATCGTGATCGACGGCGCCCTGCACCGCGGTGCCTCCGGAATCGCCGGCGAGGTCATGTACCTGCCGCAGCCGTCGCTGCCGATCGGGGCCCCCGTGCTGAGCGAGGTCGTCGTCGCCGATCTCGCGCTGACCAACGGACGCGACCCCGGCGAGCCGCTGCGCGTGCACCTCGACGCGGCGCTGGAAGGAGACGGGGCGGCTGTCGAGATGATGGCCGAGCTCGCTCGCCGCGTGGTCCTCGTCGCCGGGAGCATCACACTCGTGCTCGACCCCGCCGCGTACATCCTCGCCGGGGACGCGGCGCATCCCGCATTCGCCGATGCCGTGCGGCAAGCGGCGGATGAAGTCGGGCATCTGCTGCCGCTCACCATCCTGGTGTCGTCGTTCGGACGCGAGGCGACGCTGGTCGGTGCCGTCGGCGAAGCCACGACCGTCCTCCGAGACACGATCTTCTCCGGCATCCTCACCCCGACAGAGCGGACCCAGCGATGAAGCTGCCCTCCTCCGACCTGATCGCACGACTCGGGTTCGCACCCGAGACGCGCGCGATCATCATCAACGCCGACGACTTCGGGATGTGCCACGCGGCCAACACCGCGATCACCGAACTGCTCGAATCGGGCGATCTCGACTCCGCGACCATCATGGTGCCGTGCGCGTGGGCGCCCGAAGCGCTCGCTTTCGCAGCGGATCGCACCGATCTCGACGTCGGCGTGCATCTCGTGCTCACGAGCGAGTGGACCGACTACCGGTGGCGGCCGCTGACCGGCACCGCGACGTCGCTCGTCGACGAGGCGGGGTTCTTCCCGGCGCTGGTGCGCTCGGTCGAAGAGCAGGCGGATGCCGGAGACGTCGCGGCCGAACTCGCCGCACAGCTGCGGGCCGCACGGGATGCCGGAGTCGACGTCACCCACCTCGACAACCACATGGGATCCGTCTACGGGTTGGCCACCGGCCGCGACTTCCTCGGCGAGGCCCTGGGGCTGGCGGCCGAGCACGGCCTGCCGTTCCGCCTGCCGCGCTTCGTCGACGGCACCGAGTTCGCGCCCGAGTTCCAGGATGCCGCGACTCGCGCAGCGGCCGGCGCGGACGCACTGGGCGTGGTCATCCCTGACCGCACCTGGACGCATCCGTTCCCGCTGGCGAACGAGGGAACGGACGAAGAGGAGACGTACGAGCAGACGCGCGACGGCTTCATCGAGCTGCTGCGCGCCGTGCCGGCCGGCGTCACCGAGATCTTCCTGCATCCGATGGTCGACGGCGATGAGTTGCGTGCGGCGGTCGACTTCAGCGCCGCCAAGCGCGGTTTCGAGCGACGACTGCTCACGGATCCGCTCGTGGCCGCTACGATCGCGGAAGAACGACTCGTGCGCGTCGGCTGGCGCGCGCTGAGAGACCTGCAGCGCGGCTGAGCCCGCTGACGAGGGAGCGAACGATGAGTCTGGTCACCCGCCTGCGAGACCGCAGACTCTCCGATGCTCCTGGTAGGGCGCAGACCATCGCCTTCGGCGCGTCCGGATTCCCGACGCAGCTGATGGCGCAGACGTTCTCTGCCTTCGTCGTCTACTTCTACGTGGCGCACCTCGGCGTGCCCGCGGAGTGGGTCGCCGGGGCGATGATCGCCCACGGCATCCTCAACGCCCTGCTGAATCCTCTGGTGGGCGCTGCGTCGGACCGGATGCGCACTCCGTGGGGGCGCAGGGTGCCGTGGATCGGTCTGGGGATCGTGCCCCTGGTGGTGGCGTTCGCCCTGGTCTGGATGCCTCCGTCCCTGCCCGCAGCCGGTCTGATCGTGTGGTTCCTCATCGTGGCCGCGGTGTACGACATCGCGTTCGTCGTGGTCGTGCTGAACATCTCGGCGCTGTTCCCCGAGATCTTCCGCACGACGGCGGAGCGCGCCAGAGGCAACGTTCCGCGACAGATCTTCGCGATCGTCGGGATGGTGCTCGGCACCGCTGGAGCACCGCTGCTGTACGACGCGATCGGGTGGCCGGGGATGGCCATCGCGCTCGGGGCGGTATGCCTGGTCATGCTGATCTGGTCGTTCGTGGGCGGCATGATCGAGCGCCGGGGCGAAGCGCCGGATGCCGAGGCCTCGATGACCTGGCGCGATCAGCTGCGCTACACGTTCGGCAATCGCGCCTTCGTGCCGTACGTGCTGGGGTCGCTGTTCGTGCAGACCGCGATCGCGGTGATCCTCGCCGCGATCCCGTTCTACGTGCGCTACTCGCTGCACGCGGCCGAGGGCGAAGGCAGCATCCTCCTCGGGGCGATCTTCGTCACGGCGATCCCCGCGATCGTGCTGTGGAGCGCCGTCGTCCGGCGCACGACGCCGCGCACAGCTCTGCTCTGGGCGGTCGCCGTCTTCGGCCTCGCCGTGCTCGCCTATCTGCTGCCCGCCACGGTTCTCGGCGCTGCGCTGGTCGGCGTCGCCGTCGGCGTGGGCGTCGGCGGACTGCTGCAGCTGCTGGAGGTGGTGCTGTCGCAGATCATCGACGCGGATGCCGAGCACACCGGTCAGCGGCGCGAAGGCGTCTACTTCGGCGTGAACGGGTTCGTCGTCCGAGGCTCGGTCGTGCTGCAGGCGATCGTCGCCGCTTGGGCGCTGAACGCCAGCGGGTTCGATGCGTCGCTCGGCGATGCGCAACCGGGAGGCGTCGACGGCGGCATCCGGATCATGCTCGCGGTCGTCCCGCTGGTGTTCACGGCGCTGGCGTGGGTGTGCTTCTGGCTCTATCCGATCCGCACGCAGGATCTCGCTCCGGCGGCGGCTCTTCCGGTTCCCTGACGCCCGGTCGCCCCCGCGGATGCGGTGCGGCTGGTCAGCCGGCGTTGCGGCGGGCTTCCCAGCCGGTGCGCACCATCTCGTCGACGGTGTACCGCATCTTCCAGTCCAGGTCGCGGGCCGCGAGGTCGCCGGCGGCGACGATGCGGTCGGGGTCGCCTGCGCGGCGCGCTCCGATCTCGGGGGTGAAGTCGATGCCGGTGACGCGGGCCACGGCATCCATGATCTGCTTGACGCTCAGCCCGTCGCCCGAGCCGAGGTTGTACGCCGGCTCGATCGACTCGCCGCCGGACAGGCGCTTCGCGGCGGCGACGTGCGCGGCCGCGATGTCGCCGACGTGCACGTAGTCGCGGACGTTGGTGCCGTCCGGCGTGGCGTAGTCGTCGCCGTTGATGCGCGGCGTCTTGCCTGCCAGCAATGCCTCGAACACGATCGGGAAGAGGTTGTGCGGGCTGACGTCGTACACCGTCGGGTCGGCGGATCCGACGACGTTGAAGTAGCGCAGCGACGTGTGACGCAGGGGCTTGTCGGATGCCGCGGTCGCGGTCGCCTCGTCGCGCAGCAGCCATTCGCCGATGAGCTTGGACTCGCCGTACGGGCTGGCGGGCGCCTTCGCGGTGTCTTCGGTGACGAGCGCCACGTCGGGGGTGCCGTAGACCGCGGCGGACGAGGAGAACACGATGTTCGCGACGCCGGCGGCCGCCATCGCCTCGAGGACGATGCGGGTGCCCTCGACATTCTGGGCGTAGGTGTGCAGCGGCCGCTGGACCGAGACGCCGGCGTACTTGAACCCGGCGACATGGATGACGCCCTCGGCATCGTGATCGCGAAGGGCCTTCTCCACGAGGTCGCGGTCGAGGATCGAACCCTGGACGAAGGGGACGCCCTCGGGCACGAAGGAGGCGACACCGCTGGAGAGGTCATCGAGGATGACCGGCTGGAGTCCGGCATCGGCCAGGGCGCGGACGACGTGCGATCCGATGTAGCCGGCGCCGCCGGTGACGATCCAACTCATGGTGCTCCTTCCGTGGCGCGAGCGCGCCTCGTACATTCTGTCAGGGTTCGCGGTGGGCGCCGTCGGAGCGGGCCACGGGAGGAGTCGCGTATGGTCGCCTCGCAGGTGCGGATGCGGCGATTCGCGACCCCTGGCTTTCCGCGGGCGGCTCACTCGTCCGGGGAGGGGTCGCGTATGGTCGCCTCGCGAGTGTGGAAGCGACCATTCGCGACCCCTGGGCTCACGCGTCGCGGCGGGCGCCGGCGGACGGGGTCACGGTGAACAGGGTCGGCTCAGCGAATCCGGCCGCGGCGAACGCCGCGTTCACGGCCGCCGATACGGTGTCGACGGCATCCGCTTCGATCAGCGCGATCGCCGCACCGCCGAAGCCGCCGCCGGTCATGCGGGCGCCGATGGCGCCGGCGGCCAGAGCCGCCTCGACCGCGGTGTCGAGCTCGGGCACCGAGATCTCGAAGTCGTCGCGCATCGACACGTGCGAGGCGACGAGCAGGTCGCCGATCGCGCGGGGGCCCTCGGCCCGCAGCACGGCGACGGTGTCGAGCACGCGCTGGTTCTCGGTCACGATATGGCGCACGCGGCGGAATGTCACATCGTCCATGAGCTCCGCGGCACGCGGCAGGCCGTCGACGGACACGTCCCGCAGCGACGGGACGCCCATGATCTGCGCTCCGCGCTCGCACGCCTCACGGCGATCGCGGTAGCCGCCGGTCGAGTGCGTGTGCTTGACGCGCGTGTCGATCACGAGGATCGCGAGCCCGGAGTCGGCGACGGCGAGCGGCACCTGTTGCGCCTCGAGCGAGCGGCAGTCGAGGAAGATCGCGGTGTCGACGCCGCCGATCATGGTCGCCATCTGGTCCATGATCCCGGTCGGAGCGCCCACGGCCTCGTTCTCGGCACGGCGGCCGATCCGGGCGAGTGCGGTCCTGTCGAGCCCGGCCGACCACAGGTCGTTCAGGGCGGATGCCGCGGCACCCTCGATCGCGGCAGACGACGAGAGGCCGGCGCCGATGGGCACATCGGACGCGATCGCGATGTCGACGCCGGTGCCGGTGATGCCGTCATCCTGCATCGCCCAGGCGACCCCGAGCGGGTACGCGGCCCACTCCGGGACGGCGGGCTCGGACCCGGTGGGAGTCGGGAACAGCGTGCCGAGTTCGTCGAGGGCGACCTCGACCGGCTCGTCCGCGAAGGTCGAGGCGACGCGCACACGGCCGCGGACGTCGTCTCTCACTCCGACCGCGGCGACCGTGCGGTGAGGGATCGCGAACGGCAGGACGAAGCCCTCGTTGTAGTCGGTGTGCTCGCCGATGAGGTTGACGCGGCCCGGTGCCGACCAGACGCCGTCGGGCTCGTGACCGGTCATCGAGGTGAAGAGCTCGTGTGCGGTGGATTCAGTGGTCATGGGGTCCTCGGGTGTGTGCGTCGCTGCGTGTGACAGCAGGGATGTCAGGACGTCGGCTCGGCGACGGAGGCGATGGCCTCGCGCAGACGCTCGGCCGACTTCTCGGGCGGGATCTCGGCGGTCCACGCCCACATGGCGGACTCGCTGCCGGCGAGGAACTTCAGCTTGTCGGCCGCGCGGCGCGGGCTGGTGAGCTGCAGGTGCAGGCGTACGCTGTCGCGTCCGACGTGCACGGGGGCCTGATGCCACGCCGCGATGTACGGGGTGGGCGTCTCGTAGAGCGCGTCGACGCCGCGGAGCAGCCGCAGATACAGGGGAGCGAGCTCGTCTCGCTCGGCATCCGTCGTCCCGGCGAAGTCGGCCACGTGGCGGTGCGGCATGAGATGCACCTCCAGTGGCCATCGGGCCGCGAACGGCACGAACGCCGTCCAGTGCTCGCCCTGGAGCACGACTCGGTCGGAGTTCTGCTCCGAGTCCAGGATCCGCGCGAACAGGTCAGGGGCGGTGCGGTCGATGCTGTCCAGCACCCGCGTGGTGCGCGGCGTGACGTACGGGTACGCGTAGATCTGGCCGTGCGGATGCGGCAGGGTCACGCCGATCGCCTCGCCGCGGTTCTCGAACGGGAAGACCTGCTCGATCCCGGGGATCTGCGACAGGGCGGCCGTGCGATCCGCCCACGCCTCGATGACCGTGCGTGCGCGGGTGACGGTCTGCGTGCCGAAGGATCCGGAGTGCTCCGGGCTGAAGCAGACGACCTCGCAGCGGCCGACGGACGTGCGGGCGCGCTCGAGGCCGAGGGCGGCGAGGTCGTCGAGCCCCCGCGGAGGATTGGATGCCACCGGCACGCCACCGAACCCGTCCGGCAAGGCGGGGCCGAAGGCGGGCGAGCGATTCTCGAACACCGCGACGTCGTAGCGCGAGGGGATCTCGGACGGATTCGTCGGCGTCTGGGGTGCGAGCGGGTCGGCATCGGCGGACGGCATCATCACGCGGTTCTGCCGGTTCGCGGCGACCGTGATCCAGTCGCCGGTCAGGATGTCCAGACGCATGGACGCGGTTTCCGGGCGGGGGTCGAGGGCGCGGGCGTCGACCGAGCGCTCGGCGCCGAGAGTCGACTCGGGGTCGTCGAAGTAGATGAGCTCGCGGCCGTCGGCGAGGGTCGTGGCCCGCTTGACGACGCCGGCGGCGAGCTCGGTGGTTCGCAGCTCCGCAGATTGCATGTTCACGTAAACACGGTACCGCCTTGCGGATGGTAACGTCAACACGAAGGAACGGAGAATGCCGATGACGGATGACGACACCCCGCCGGGTCGGCGCCGCGCGCCTTCCGGTCGTGTCTCGATGGCGCAGGTCGCAGCGCTCGCCGGTGTCTCCGGTCAGACGGTGTCCCGCGTCGTGAACAACAGCCCGCGCGTCGACCCTGCGACCCGCTCGCGCGTCGAGCACGCGATGGCCGAACTCGGCTACCGCCCGCATCCGGCCGCTCGCGCACTCCGCACCGGCCGCTCGCAGACGATCGGCCTCGTCGTGACGACCCTCGCCACCGTCGGAAACTCCCGGATGCTGCAGGCCACCGCCGAGGCGGCCGAAGAGCGCGGCTATGCCCTCACGGTCGTCACCGCCGCGGGCGCCGACGGTGTGAGCCGCGCCTTCCACCGGCTGGAGGACCAGGGTGCTGACGGCGCGATCGTGCTCAACGAGGCATCCGCGCTGGTGCCGGCATCCGATCGCCCTGCCGGTCTGCGACTCGTCGTGGTGGATGCGGCGGACGGCGCAGGCCTCCGTGCCGTGCACAGCGACCATGCCGGGGGAGCGGCGCTCGCGACCACGAGACTGCTCGAGCTCGGGCACACTCCTGTTCACCATCTCGCAGGTCCGGCAGATTCGTTCGCCGCCGCCGAGCGCGAACGCGGCTGGCGCGAGATGCTGGTCGAGGCGGGGATCGAGCCGCCACCAGCCGTTCGAGGCGACTGGTCGGCTGACTCGGGATATGCGGCCGCGGGGGCGTTCGCCGCGGCATCCGCGGTCTTCTGCGCGAACGACCAGATGGCGCTGGGTCTGCTGCGGGCGCTCGCGGACGCCGGCCGCCGAGTTCCGGAGGACGTCGCCGTGATCGGTTTCGACGACGTTCCGGATGCCGCGAACTACCGCCCCCCGCTCACGACCATCCGGCAGGATTTCGCCGCTCTCGCGCACCGGGCCGTGGAGGCTCTGGCGGCGGACATCGCGGGCGGCGCGGCCGACGGTGCCGTGATCGGGACGACGCTCGTCGAGCGCGAGAGTCACATGCCGCGCTGAGAGGCGAACTCGCCCCACAGTGCGCGCTGGGAGAGCTCGACGGAATCGACCCCGCACAGGACCTCGGATGCCGCGGCGAGCCGACCAGCGGCATCGGCAGGCAGATGCACACCGGTGTCGCGGCGCAGCGGCAGCACGTGCAGCTCGACGACCGACCCTGCGCGTACGCCCGCGTCATGCAGATTGACGACGAGATCGGAGCCGTCCCAGAACCGATCGGTCGCCGTCCGGCCGTCCACGCGCACCTGGGCGACGTCGCCGGCCCAGTGCACGAGCAGGACGGCATCGTCCTCGATCGAAGCAGGCACCTCGATCGCGTGCACGGCCGCGTGTGCGTCGAACTCGGCATCCGACGGGGCGGCCTGCCGATCGGCGCGCGATCCGTAGTCTCCCGACGGCGTCGACGGATGCCGCACCGCCCGCACCGGCACGGACAGCTCCCTCGCCGCCCCGGAGACATGCCGCCACGACAGATCGCGCCACGCGCCGCCGACGTATTCGCGGACCTCCGGCCGCGGACGCGAGGTCCGCACGGACACGTGACCCGCGGCATCCCAGGTGAGTTCGTCCTCCGACACCAGCAGCCGACGCGCGCCGGATTCGACGACCCAGGTGCGCGCGGCATCGGCTGCAGGCAGCACGAGCACGTCGATGCCGCCGATGCGCAGCGCCCGACCGCCGGGCAGCACATCCTGGACGACGCCGTCGTGCGCGATCTCGACGGGGATCCCGGCATCCTCGATCAGCACCAGCGTCGGCACCTCGCCCGCGAGCACGGTCAGAGCGGATGCCGTGGCCCACGCGACCTCGGTCCCGGCGACGTCCAGAGCCAGCGGCCAGCGGGCGAGGGTCCCTGCGGGAATGTCCACCGGAGCACTCGGGAAGACGACGTTCCGATCATCCAGGACCACCTCGAACCGGGCGTCGGCGAAGGTCGGCAGCGGCACGTGCGGCTGATGCCAGCCGAGGAACGCGAAGCCGCCGCGCACAGCCCAGCGCAGCGTCTCGGCATCCTCCACGCCCGCCGGACGCACGCTCGGGAAGTGCGCCGTGGCCGGGGCGAGCCGGTCGCCGAACGCCGCGGCGAACGCGTGCTGCAGGCGCAGCGCGGCGTGGCTCGGGGCTGCGCGACCCGCCTCGCCGATCGGTGCGTGGAAGTCGTAGCTCATCCGTGTCATGTCGTTCGGATAGCCGGTGGCCTGCGTCTCCTCGAGTCCGGGACGGGGGTTCGTCCCGCCGGTGTACATGTAGTAGCCCTGCCACGCCGACCCGCTGCCGAGTTTGGCGTGCGCGATGGCGGCGACGTCGAGGGCGGCGGGTCGAGGGCGGCGGTGATACGCGGTCGCCATGCCGCCTGCCAGTTCGCACGTCGCGGCCGGGAACCACTCCGACAGCGACGAGCGCTGCGACGCCTCGGTGCCGCGGACATCGACGCCGATGCCCGGATCGTCCCACTCGTCGGAGAAGAAGTAGTGCGCGCGGAAGGTCGGATCCCACGGCTGACCCGGATCCACCCAGAATCCGTCGCCGTATCCGCCCCACAGCGGAAGCACCTCCTCCTCCGGCAGCTGCGCGCCGCCCCACGCGGTCGCCGTCCACAGCGGCGCGGACATGCCGGCCTCTCGCGCCAGGCGCTTGAGGGTCAGCAGGTGCTCCGGCTGGTCGTAGAGCTCGTTGTCGAGCTGGATGCCGAGCAGCCCGGCGGGCGTTGCGCGACCGCCGAGGGCGGCGCCGAGCTGCCGGAACCATTCCTCGACGAGCGCGAGGTAGGCCGGGTCATCGGTGCGGTGCCGCACATCGGCGCGCTGCACCCAGTCCGGGAAGCCGCCGTTGCGCGCCTCGCCGTGCGCCCACGGGCCGATGCGCAGCACGACCTCCAGATCTTCGGCGTGGGCGGCATCGAGGAACGCGGCGAGGTCGAGGTCGCCCTCGAACGACGCCCGACCCCTGACGGGTTCGTGGTGCAGCCACAGCACGTAGGTCGACACGACCGTGATGCCGCCGGCCCGCATGAGCCGCAGTCGGTCGGTCCATCGTTCACGCGGAACGCGGCTGTAATGCATCTCTCCCGAGACCGGCAGCCACGGCATCCCGTCGCGCAGCAGCGCACGGCTCGTCAACTCGAGGCCTTCACGGTGGTCGAGGGCGTTCGCCATACGAGGGCGCCGCTCCTCGCGGGCGGTGCCGGTCGCATCGAGATGCAGAAGGGAGGTCATGCGGCTCCAGGGGGGGATACCGAGAGGGCAGTACCGCACGGTCGCATGCAGCGACACCGTGCGGTACTGCCCTCTCGCGGTCGGATCGGGCCTCAGCTGCCCAGGATCACGTCGGCTTCGGCGAAGAACTGCGTCACCGCGTCATCCACCGACACGGCGCCAAGGCCGATCGACTTGCCGAGGTCCCAGAAGGTCTGCTCCAGCGAGCCGAAGCCGACGACCGGAACCGGCGGTGCGTCTCCGATGCGGTCAGCCGATGCCTCGATGTAGTCCGCGACCTGCTTGTCGGCACCCTCGAGGGTCGTGCCCTCGAGCTTCGACGACGACGCCGGGAATCCGAGCGTCGTGCCGAAGATCTCGCCGGCGGCTTCGCTGTTCACGACGAAGTCGAGGAAGATCGCCGCGGCTTCGGGGTGCTCGGTGTTCTCCGCGATCGCGACCTGGAGCCCGGCCTGGCGGTACAGGTCCTTCGAGCCCTCCTTCGCGGTGGGCGGAGCGATCATCGAGATCGACGAGGCGCCGGAGTCGGCGAGGTAGCCGCCCAGGAAGTTGCTCCAGCTCATCTCGCTCGCCGTGATCCCTGCGCCGAAGCCGGACTTCGGCGAGAGCTCCTCGAGCGTCTGCTGCGGCACCGTGACGCCGTCGCGGATCGTGTCGCCCGACTCCCAGAACTCGCGCAGGTCGTCCTCGGTGAAGCCGAGTTCGCCGTCTTCGGTGAAGAGGTTGCCGCCGTCCGCGCGCAGCTGCAGTTCGAACAGCTGGATGCGCTGCGTGTAGTCGGTGCCGCCGTAGACGGCGCCGCCGGTGGCGTCCGTGACCGAGGCCATCCACTCGTCGAACTCCTCGAACGACGTGCCCTCCTCCGGTGCATCGACGCCCGCAGTGGCCAGCAGATCGTCATTGACGAAGTTCGCCCACAGGCTGTAGCCGGTCGGCAGCGAGTACTGCACGTCGCCCAGGGCGCCGGTGCCGAGCAGCGCATCGTCGAACGTCGACATGTCGATGTGGTCCGACACCTCGGCGAGGTCGAGCAGGTTGCCCGATTCGCCGTACTGGCGCAGGTAGCTGTCCGAGAACTGGAAGACGTCGGGGAGCCCGCCGCCGGCGGCCTCGGTCTGGCGCTTCTCCCAGAAGCTCGGGAAGTCGGTGAACGAGACGTTCACCGTGATGTTCGGGTGCTCCTCGTTGAAGGCCTCGATGAGGTCGTTGTACCGGGTCGCTCGGTCGTCGTTGCCCCAGAAGGCGTAGTCGATCGAGACCTTCTCGTCGGGGTCGTACTCCTCCGACGCGCCGGAGTCGCCGCTGCCGCAGCCGGCGAGGACGAGGGCGGCGCCGGTCGCCAGCGCAGTGGCGGCGAGAAGGCGGCGAGGTGTGGGCATGGGTGCTCCTGTCGTGTGGGGGAAGGGATCAGAACGTGGCGGCGTCGACGAGCGGAGCCGACCGGGCGGCACGCTCGACGGGCGCCAGCACGAAAGCGACGCCCTGCGACTCGAGCGACACCTGCGCGACGGCGGCGCCGGTCTCGGCATCCGTTCCGTCGACGGCGACCTCGACCGGGGCATCGCCGTGGTTGATGAGTGTCACGAGATCGCCGCGTCGCGCGACCTCGACCCCGGCGGGCAGGTCTGCGACGACGGGACGGACACCGGATGCCGCGACGACGGCGTCGACGATCGCACCGATAGCGTCGCCGGAGGGCTGGGTGGCCGCGTACCACGCCTCGCCGGCTCCGAAGCGGTTCCGCGTGACGGCGGGGGACCCGGCCTGCAGTCCGGTCTCGAACGTCCCGAGGACCGTCGCCCCGGCGGGATGCACCGTCTCGGCCACGAGGCGACCGGCATGCGACTCGCCCTCGAACGAGAACGACACGGTGCCGCGGGCTGCAGCGGCACGAGAGGCCTGAGCGGCGTCGACGCTCAGCGCACCCACACCGCTGCCTCCGGTCGATTCGCCCGCGAGGGCGCCGAAGTCCTCGTAGCGCAGTCCCACCACATCCCCGAGCAGGGTCAGGAAGCCGCCGGAGCGGAACTGGTCGTGCTCGTCGACGATGTCGGTGAACGGCCCCGTGACGACCGTCCCGCCGTCCTCGACGAAGCGGGCGATCGCCGATGCTCCTTCTTCGCGCAGCAGATACAGGACGGGCGCGATCACGAGGTCGTACCCGGCTCCGGCATCCTCCGGCGCGATGATGTCCACCTGGATGCCTCGTTCGTGGAACGCGCCGTACCACTCCAGCGTCAGCGCCAGGTAGTCGATCTCGGTCGGGTGGTCGCGCTCTTCGACGGCCCACCAGTTCTCCCAGTCGAAAACGAGGGCGACCTGGGCGTCGCGGCCAGGGGCGGGCAGATCGCCGAGGGCCGCGAGACGTGCGCCCAGTTCGGTCACGGCATCCCACGTGCGCGTGGACGTGCCGGCGTGAGGCAGCATCGCGGAGTGGAACTTCTCGCTGCCCGCGCGGGACTGGCGCCACTGGAAGAACATGATCCCGTCGGCGCCGCGGGCGATCGATTGGGCGGTCTCCGCCATCAGGGCGCCGGGGCGCTTCCCGGGGTTCCCAGGACGCCAGTTCACGGCATCCGTCGCCTGCTCCCACAGCATCCATGGCACGCCGGGCTTGAGCGAGCGGATGAGGTCGCGCTGGAACGCGGCGTCCCTGATCCGATGCGGGTTGGCGGGGTCCGGATAGCAGTCGTCGGCGATGACGTCCATGTGCGGAGCCCAACGGCGGTAGTCGGCGGGCTTGAACGGACCCATGAAGTTCGTCGTGATGGGCTGGGTGGCGCCGGCGTCGAGCAGGATCTTCCGCTCGGCCAGGTAGCACTCCAGCAGCATGTCGCTGGTGAAGCGGCGCCAGTCCAGCATCGACGACGGATTGTGGCTGTACGGCGCAAGGCGCGGCGGGAGGATCTCGTGGAAGGCGCCGTAGGTCTGCGACCAGAAGCTCGTGCCCCACGCGGCGTTGAGCGCGTCTATCGTGCCGTAACGCTTCGCCAGCCAGACGCGGTAGGCGTCGCGCGCGGCATCCGAGAAGTCCATCCACAGATGGCAGCCGAACTCGTTGCCGACGTGCCACATCACGACGGCCGGATGCTCCACGTACCGCTCGGCCAGACGGCGGACGAGTTCGCCGGCGAGCCGGCGGTACGTCGGCGACGACGGGGCGAAATGCTGCCGGCTGCCCGGCCAGTACGACGCACCGCTCTCGTCAACCGGAAGGGTCTCCGGGTACGTCGCGCTCACCCACGGCGGAGGGGATGCCGTGGCCGTCGCCAGGTTCACGCTGATGCCCCCGGCGTGCAGCTTGTCGATCACCGTGTCGAGCCAGGCGAAATCCCACACATGCTCGGCGGGCTGGATGCGCGACCAGGCGAAGATGCCGAGGCTCACAATGTTCACACCGGCCTCGCGCATCAGGCGGACGTCCTCGTCCCAGACTTCTTCCGGCCACTGGTCGGGGTTGTAGTCGGCTCCGTACAGCACGTCGAGCAGCTCCAGGTTCTTGCGAGGGGTCGGGGATCAGGCGGCGCGGCGCGGGCGCGCGCGAACCGCCACGGCGGCGAAGGCGGCGCAGCCGAGACCGGCGAGGATGAGGGGGATGAGCATCCAGGTGAGGACGCCGACGAGGATGGTGGCGATGGCGAGGTAGGCGGTGCCGATCAGGTCGGTGCGGGCGCTGCGGAGGGCGTCGCTGACGGCGGTGCGCCATCCGGTCTCGGGCGTCCATGCGCTGGCGGTGAGCAGCAGTGCGGTCGCGCCGATGACGAGTGCGGCCCATCCGATGAGGGCGATGATCGGTCCGCCGGGGAGGGCTCCGGTTCCGGCGACGGCGATGTCGATGGTGAGCACGACCGCGAGGACCGTGGCGGCGGCGCCGACGACGAGTCCGCCGGGGAGGAGTGCTTGTCGCCAGTCGTGCCAGAACGTGCGGGCGTGGGATTCCTCGGCGTTGATGTAGCGGCGCAGGTGCCGGATGCCTGCGGCCAGCGCTGCGGGGAGGGTGATGATCGGCAGGGCGGCGATGGTGATCAGCAGTCCGGTCCAGAGCACTTCGCCGAACAGCGCGAAGGCGCCTTTCGCTCCCGGATAGCGGGCCGGAACGTGGCCGTCGAGGGTGGGGCCGGCGCCTGAGGCGTCGGCCCGACGCGCGGCGCGGAGCTGTCTGCGGTCCATGGTCAGCCCTTCAGGCCCTGGGTGGCGACGCCGTCGACGAGGAAGCGCTGGAACACGAGGAAGAACGCCAGGACCGGGATGAGGGCCACGAAGGACGCGGTGACGGTGGCGCCGTAGTCGCTGGATGAGGTCTGGTCGTTGTAGAGGCGCAGCGCGATCGGGAGGGGGTAGTTCTCGGGGCTGGTGAGGTAGAGCAGGGGTCCGAGGAAGTCGTTCCATGCCCAGATGAATGCGAAGATCGCGCAGGTGATGAGGGCGGGTTTGATGAGGGGGAGGATGATGGCCCAGAAGATGCGGATGTGGCCGGCGCCGTCGATGCGGGCGGCTTCGTCCATGTCGCGGGGCATCTGGCGCATGAACTGGACGAGCAGGAACACGAAGAACGCTTCGGTGGCGAGGAACTTCGGCAGCAGCAGGGGCCAGAACGTGTCGACGAGGTCGAGCTCGTTGAAGATGATGTACTGCGGGATGATCACGACGTGGAACGGCAGCAGCAGAGTGCCGATCATTGCGGCGAACAGGATGCCGAGGCCCTTGAACTGGATGCGGGCGAAGGCGTAGGCGGCGAGGGCGCTGGAGAGCACGGTGCCGATGACGGCGCCGGCGGCGAGGATGAACGAGTTCAGGAAGAACCGCCACATCGGCACTCCAGCGATGCCCTCCATGACCTTGGCGTAGTTGTCGACCGTGGGGGCGTTGGGGAGCAGGCCCATGTTGGAGCCGAACTCGCTGTTCGGTTTGAAGGTGGCGAACAGCAGCCACACGAGCGGGTACAGCACGATCGCGGTCACCGCGATGAGCACGACGAACCAGATGACCGTCTGCCAGGTCCTGCGCTTGATGGGTCGCCGGGCCGGGGCCTTGGGCGTCGTCTGCTGCTGGGCGAAGACCGGGGTCGTCGCGGAGGGCGATGTCGGGGTCGTGTTCGAAATGCTCATCGGTTGTCTCCGGCGTAGTGGACCCAGGATCGCTGGGTGCGGAAGAGGATGAAGGCGATGATCGCGACGACGATCAGCAGCACCCAGGCAATCGCGGCGGCGTAGCCCATCTGGCCGTCGGAGAATCCGCGCTTGTACAGGTACAGGGTGATGAAGTTCGTCATGCCGGCGGGGCCGCCGGAGCCGTTGGAGATGATGTACGCCGACGCGAATACCTGGAACGCGCCGATCAGGCCGAGCAGCAGGTTGAAGAAGATCACCGGCGACAGCATCGGAATGGTCACGGCGCGGAACCGGTGCCAGGGACCGGCGCCGTCCATCTCGGCCGCCTCGTAGAGCTCCTTCGGGATCTGCTTGAGGCCCGCGAGGAAGATCACCATGGTGGACCCGAACTGCCAGACAGCGAGGAGGATCATCGCGGGCAGCACGAGGTTCGGGTTTCCGATCCAGCCGCCCAGATCGATGCCGAAGAACGACAGCGAGTTGTCGACGGGGCCGTCGTTGGCGAACATGGCCCGCCACACGATCGCGACGGAGACGGAACCGCCGATCAGGGAGGGGGCGTAGAACGCGGAGCGGAAGAACCCGGCGCCCTTGTCGCGGTAGTTCAGCAGCATTGCCACCGCGAGGGCGGCGGCGAGGGTGATCGGGGTGCCCACGAGCACGTAGATCAGCGTGATCTGCGCGGACTGCATGAACGCCGGATCGGTGGTGAACATCCGCACGTAGTTGTCGAAGCCGATCCACTTCGGCGGCGCGAAGATGTTGTAGCTCGTGAACGACAGGTACAGCGAGTACGCCATCGGGATCAGCGTGAGTCCGAAGAACCCGACCAGCCACGGGATCAGGAACCCGTACCCCGCGACCGTCTCGCGCATCGCCCGTCGACGAAGCCCAGGGCGATCGTCGAGCTCTGGGCGACTGCGCCGGAACAGGGACCTGCTCGACGGCTTCTCACCGGTCACGATGACACGGGTGGCTGTAGTGCTCACGGGGATACTCCGATGCGGGTTCGGTACGGGGTTCGAAGGAGAGGCCGGGGCGGCGCGAAGCCCGCCCCGGCCTGCTCATCACTGGTTGAGGACGACATCCATCTCGGCGAAGAACTGCGTGACGGCCTCATCCACCGTCACCGTGCCGAAGTTGAGCTCGGTGCCGAGCTGGCGGAACTTCTCCTCGAGGGTCCCGTAGCCGACGATCGGTGCCGGCGGTGCGTCACCGAGGCGATCGGCGATCGACTCCTCGTAGTCCTTGATCTGCTGGCTGATCGGGTCGAGCTCGGCTGCATCGAGCGCGGTCTCGGACGCCGGGAGGCCGCGGTTGGTGCCGAAGATCTCACCGGACTCCGGCGAGTTCACGAGGAAGTTCACCAGCGTGGCCGCAGCCTCGGGGTGCTCCGTGTTGGCCGCGATCGTGTGCAGCATCGAGGGCTTCAGGTAGAGATCCTTCGCATCCTCTTCCGTGACCGGAGGAGCGATGAGGTTCAGCTCCGTGTACCCCTCGCCCAGGCCGGCCAGGTAGCCGGAGCCGAAGTTGTCCCAGGTCAGCTCGCTCGCGGTCAGCGCGCTGTCGAAGCCGCCCTTCGGGAGGACCTCCTCGACACGCTGCTGCGGAACCCCGATGCCGTCGCGAATCGGCTGGCCTTCTTCCCAGAAAGCGGTGAGGCGGTCCTCGTCGAATCCGGCTTCGCCATCCTCGGTGAACAGCTCTCCGCCTTCGGCGCGCAACTGCAGCTCGAAGTTCTGGATACGGCCGGTGTAGTCGCCGCCGCCCCAGAACGCGCCGCCCGAGGCGTCGGTGACCTCGCTCATCCAGTCGGTGTAGTCCTCCCACGAGCCGCCCGCGAAGTTCTCGACGCCGGCGGTCTCGAGCAGGACGGGGTTCGTGAACAGGCCCCACGCGTTGGTCGAGGTCGCAATGCCGTAGGTCGTGTCGTTGACGACGCCGATGTCGAGGATGTTCTGCGGCAGCGGGTCGGTTTCGATGATGTCGCCGAGGTAGGGCTCGAGGTCGAGCAGCAGTCCGTTCTGCGAGTACTGGCGCAGGTAGGAGTAGTCGAACTGCATGACGTCGGGCAGGTTCTTGCCGGCTGCCTCGGTCTGACGCTTCTCCCAGAACTCGGGGAATGCCAGGAAGGACACGTTCACCGTGATGTTCGGGTATTCCTCGTTGAACGCCTCGATCGCCTCGTTGTACAGCTCGGCTCGCACGTCGTTGCCCCAGAACGCCAGGTCGAGGGTGACCTTCTCGTCGGGGTCGTAGGTCGCTCCTGCCTCCGGCTCGCTGCTGCTCGAGCATCCGGCCAGGATGATGGCCGCGCTGGCGGCGAACGCGCCGACCGCGAGCACACGCTTCTTGTTGAACATCTTTGTCCTCTCTGTGAACGCCTCTGTTCGAACCACGGAACCTCAGCGTCGCGGGTGGATGGTGCAGGCGCCTCTCGGTGCGGGAAAGCGCTTACCGAAAACCTAGCTGAGATAAAAACGTTTCGCAAGACTCGATCGTATAACGGTGTCCAACGTTGTAGAACAGGATCGGCCGTGACGGATCACGGACGTGATGACGAATCACGGACGAATCCGGCCGATCGATTCGTGGAACGTCACAGGGGCCGTGAATCGTCCGATCTGCGCGTGGTCACGCCGTCGAGGCTCGGGCGCGCAGCTCGAACGGCGTCACGAATTCGCGGGCATCGTCCGGTGCAGCCCCGCGGATCCGCTCCAGCAGGAAGGTCACGGCTGTGCGGGCGGTGACCTCGTGCGCGGGGGAGACCGAGCTCAACCGCGGCGTCACGAACTCGCTCTCGGGCAGGTCGTCGAATCCGATCACGCGCACATCCTCCGGGACGCGGATGCCGGCATCCGCGAAGCCCCGCAGCGCACCGATGGCCACGCCGTCCGTCGGGCAGAACACCCCGTCGACCTGGATGCCCGAAGCCACGACGTGCCGCGCGGCGCGATAACCCTCCGCCATGGTGAAATCCGTGACGTCGAAGAAGAGCTGTGGATCGGGTGCGATCCCGGCATCCCGAAGCGCCTGCTGGTAGCCCTCCAGTCTCAGGTCGCGCACCGAGTCGGACAGCGTGAAGCGCACGTCGAAGATCGCCACGTTCCTCGAGCCCTGCGCGACCAGGTGCGCCGTCGCCGCGTAGGACCCGTCGATGTTCGGCATGGCGATGTGATCGAGTGGGCCGTCGAAGATCCCCTCTCCGAGCAGCACGACCGGGTAATCGACGCGCAGCAGGCCCTTGTCCTCGGGGCCGAGCCCGACGGTCGAGAGCAGCAGTCCGTCGTGCATCCGGTTCTGGGAGAGCGTCATGGCCTCGAGCTCGCGTTCGCGCACGGCATCCGTGTGCTCGATCTCGACGCGGTAGCCCGCCTCGCCGGCGATCGTGGCGACGAGTGCGGCCAGGCGGGCGAAGTAGTGGTCGCCGATATTGGGGACGGCCAGGCCGATCGTGCCCGTGCGCCCGGTGCGGAGGTTTCGAGCGGCGGCGTTGACCCGGTAATCGAGCTCCTCGACGGCAGCCAGGACCTTCTGCCTGGTCGACTCGCGCACGTGCGGATGGGCATTGAGGACGTTCGAGACGGTCATCGGAGAGACGCCTGCGGCCTTCGCCACATCCTGGATCGTCGTCATCCGCCCATCCTTTCGCGCCTCTTGCCCGCACACGAATTGTATCGCTACAATTCCGGACGGGACCACCGACGATCCCGCCACCGACCACTCCTCGGAGAGACATCATGCCCAGCACCCGTGTCGTCATCGACCTCGACCTCCCCGGCGCGACGATCAGTCGCCACCTCTACGGCCACTTCGCCGAGCACCTCGGCCGGTGCATCTACGGCGGCTTCTACGTCGGCGAGGACTCGGACATCCCGAACGAGGGCGGAATCCGCCTCGACGTGGTCGAGGCGCTGCGCGAGCTGAACATCCCGAACCTGCGCTGGCCGGGTGGATGCTTCGCCGACGACTATCACTGGCGCGACGGCATCGGTCCGCGTGACCAGCGCCCCCGCATGGTCAACTCGCACTGGGGCGACGTCGTCGAGGACAACTCGTTCGGCACGCACGAGTTCATGCAGCTGTGCGAGATGCTCGGCGCCGACGCGTACGTGAACGGCAACGTGGGTTCGGGCACCGTGCGCGAGATGAGCGAGTGGATCGAGTACCTCACGCGTGCAGACGACTCGCCGATGGCGTCGCTGCGGCGCGAGAACGGCCGCGACGAGCCGTGGAAGGTGCCCTTCTTCGGCATCGGCAACGAGGCGTGGGGCTGCGGCGGCAACATGCGCGCCGAGGCGTACGCCGACCTCGCCCGCCAATACGCGACCTACGTGCGCAACCACGGCGACAACACGGTGTACCGCATCGCGGCCGGCGCGAACTCCGACGACTACGCCTGGACCGACGAACTCATGAAGGCGCTCGGATGCCTCGGCTGCGACGGTCAGGGATCCTCTCCGTACCAGGCGCTGTCGCTGCACTACTACACGATGAGCGGATCGTGGGAGGCCAAGGGCTCGGCGACCGAGTTCGACGAGGACGAGTGGTACCTCACACTGTCGCGCGCCTACCGCATCGAGGAGCTGCTCGCCCGGCACAGCACGGTCATGGACCGCCATGACCCGCGCAAGCGCGTCGGTCTCGTGCTCGACGAGTGGGGCACCTGGTGGGATGTCGAGCCGGGCACCAACCCCGGATTCCTGTACCAGCAGAACACCCTGCGCGACGCCCTGGTCGCCAGCGTGCACTTCGACGCGTTCCACCGCCATGCCGATCGCCTGGTGATGGCGAACATCGCCCAGACCGTGAACGTGCTGCAGGCCATGCTGCTCACAGACCCTGACACCGGGGCTCTCGTGAAGACGCCGACGTTCCACGTGTTCGCGATGAACACGCCGCACCACGACGCGCAGGCCCTCGCCGCACACGTCGTCGACGGCGAAACGCGCACCGAGGACGGCCGCGAGCTCCCGCTGCTGTCCGCCTCGGCATCCACCAAGGACGGCGCAGCCCTCGTGTCGCTGTCGAACCTCGATGCCGGCCAGGCACGCACGATCGTGCTCGACCTGCGCGGCGCGGAGATCGCCGGCTTCAGCGCGCAGGTGCTGACGGCCGCGTCGACGGCCGACCACAACACGCCGCAGAACCCGGATGCCGTGGCCCCGGCATCCCACGACGGCATCCGCCGCCACGAGCGAGGACTCGAGGTCGACCTGCCGGCGCACTCCTACCTGACCGTGTCGCTGGAGCTTGCATGACGGACGCGTATCTCTTCGTCTACTTCACCGGTGAGACCGGTCCGGACGACGAGGCCATCCGCTTCGCCGTCACGGCAGGGGACGACCCGTTGTCCGGCTGGGTCGAGCTCGGCGACGGCCAGCCGCTGCTCCGATCGGTCATGGGCGAGCGCGGCCTTCGCGACCCGCACCTGGTCCGTCATCCGCACGAGGACCGCTGGTTCCTGATCGCGACGGATCTGCGCATCCAGGGCCGCCCTGATGGCTTCGCGGCCGCGCAGCAGACCGGATCGCGCGACATCATGGTGTGGGAATCGCCGGACCTCGTGACGTGGTCCGAGCAGCGTCGGCTCACGATCGCGCCGCCGGAGGCGGGCAACGCGTGGGCGCCAGAGGCGGTGTGGGATGCCGAGCGCGAGGAGTTCTTCCTCTTCTGGGCATCCGCGCTGTATCCGCCGGAGATCGCACCCGTCGACCGACGGATCGAGGATTCGTACCAGCGGATGTTCTCGGCGACGACCAGCGATTTCGTGACCGTCAGCGAGCCGCAGGTGTGGATCGACGAGCCCCGAGGTCCCGGGCGCGGATTCATCGACGCGACGGTCGTCCGTGCCGGCGGCACGTATTACCGGTTCACCAAGGACGAGGCGACCATGCTTCCCGTGCTCGATCGCAGCAGCGATCTGCACGCGGTGGAATGGGAGCGCATCGCCGAACGGATCGGACACGGGCAGCCCAACCCCTGGGGCGGCGCGTTCACCGAGGGCGAGGGGCCGACGGCCTTCCGCTCAGAGCGCGACGGATGCTGGTACCTCTTCATCGATCAGCCCAGCTACCACGGCGGCGCCGGCTATCTCGCGTTCCGCATCACGGATCTGGATGCCGGGGTTCTCGAATCCGTGCCGGCGTCGCTGCCGCGCAGCCCGCGCCACGGCACGGTCGTTCCGGTCACGGCGGCGGATCGCGACCGTCTCCTCGCCGCCTTCGCCAAGGAGGAGCCGGCGCATGTCTGACGGCTACCTGCTCGTCCACTTCGTCGAGGATCACGAGGGGCACAGCGAGAAGATCTACTTCTCGCTCAGCGATCGCGACGACCCGCTGACCTGGTCGCGGGCGAACGGCGGCGAGGCCGTGCTGGAGTCCGCGTTCGGCACGACCGGCGTGCGCGACCCTTATCTCGTGCGCAGCGAGGACGAGGCGTTCATCATCGCCACCGACCTGCGGGTCTGGACCGGCGCCGAGCACGACTGGGACGGCTGGACACGCCACGGCAGCCGCTCGCTGGTGATCTGGCGCTCGACCGATCTCGTGACCTGGTCGGAGCCCTGGCTGGTCGAGGTCGCGCCGCCGACCGCCGGGATGGCCTGGGCTCCGGAGGCGATGTACGACGCGGCGACGGGTGAGTACCTCGTGTACTGGTCGAGCACGCTGTACGACGAGTCGGATGCCGAGCATGCCGGCGACTCGTATCCCCGCATCATGGCGGCGCGGACGCGGGACTTCCGGTCGTTCGGCGAGCCGTTCGTGCTGGCGGACTTCGGGCCGGGGCACGGCGTGATCGATCTCACGATGGTCGAGCACGAGGGACGGACGCATCGATTCCTGAAGGCGACGGACGAGCGCTTGCTGTTCCACGAGGTGGGGTCATCGCCCGCTGCGTCGGACTTCACGATGATCGCCTCGCGCATCGCCGATGACCTGTACGAGCACGTCGAGGCGCCGCTGATCTTCTTCGACGCGAAGGCCGGATGCTGGTACCTCTGGGTCGATCAGTACTCGGACTGGCCACAGGGCTACATCGCGCTGCGGACCACGGACCTCGCCTCGGGAGACTGGCGCGCCGTGCCGCGGGCGGAGTTCACGCTGCCCGCGAACACGAAGCACGGTGTGGTCGTGCCGCTGCGCTCCGGCGAGTGGGATCGGCTGGCTGCCGCGTTCGGCCCCTTCGTTCGTTGAGCGAGGCCGGCGGAGCCGCCCGAGTCGAAACGGGGTGATCGCTGTTCGGCGTGCACCGCGTTTCGTCTCGCCTCGCTCGCTCAACGAGCGAGGGCGGTCGAGGCGCGGATGACGAGCTCGGGCTGGTAGACGACGTTCGTGAGATCGGGGGCATCCGCCCCGTTGATGCGGGCGATGAGGATCTCGGCCGCGGTGCGTCCCATTTCGCGCGCCGGCTGGCGCACCGAGGTCAGCGGCACTTCTGCGATCGCCGCGAACTCGATGTCGTCGTATCCCACGACCGCGACATCCTCCGGCACGCGGACGTCGCGGGCGATGAGCCCGTGCAGCAGGCCCATTGCGAGGTGGTCGTTCGACGTGACGATGCCGTCCGGGCGGTCCGCCGGGCGACGGTCGGCGATCTCGTCACCGAACGCGAGGCCGCGCTGAGTGGTGGCCGTGCTCGTCCAGATCGGCTCGAGTGTCGTCCCCGGATGCGCGGCAACCGCGAGGCGCGCGCCCTCGAGCCGTTCACGGACCTGGCGCACCTCCTCGCGCGCGCCGACGAACGCGAGCCGCCGCCGCCCGGTGGCGATCAGATGCTCGGCCGCGAGTCGACCGCCGGCGACGTCGTCGAGCGACACCGACGGCATCGTCCCCGCGTCGTCGACCGCGTCGACGAGCACGACGGGTACGCCGCGTTTGCGCAATCGCTCCTGCCAGGCATCCACGGGACCGAACGGGCTCACGAGCGCGCCCTCGACCTGCACGCGCTCGAACAGTTCGAGGTGGTCGAGCTCCTTGGCCGTATCGTCGCTGGCATTGCCGACCAGGATGCGCAGACCAGCCTCGGCCGCGGCATCCTCCGCCCCGGCGACCAGATCGGCGAAGAACGGGTTCGCGATGTTGATGACGGTCATGCCGAGCAGTCCGCTGCGTCCGACTCGGAGCTGCTGCGCCGCCTGCAACGGCACGTAGCCCAGCTGTTCGCTGGCCTCGCGGACCCGCTCGACGAGCTCGTCGCTCACGCGCCCTGGCCGGTTCAGCGCGTTCGAGACGGTGCTGATCGAGACCCCGGCGAGCTCGGCGACATCCCGGATGCCCACCCGCTTCAACATCGTCCTCCTTCAGACGCGTGCCCTTCCGGCAATGGTATGCGCTTTCCTCGGTGCGGCGGCGAAACGGACACGTTCGGTCAAAAAACGTTTCGCAATTTCCTTGCCCCCGCAGTCCGCGGCGTGCAAGACTTCCGGACGAACCGTCGGAATGCGCTTTCCGCACCTTCCTTTGCCACCGCTGTCAACAGGAGAGAACTGTGCCCAACGAGCCTGTCCGCGCCGCCCATCGTGCCGCGCAACCCGCCGACTCAGCCCCAGCTCGGCACCGGCTCCGCGCCGGTGCGGCGATCGCCGCGACCATCGTCGTGGCCTCCCTCATCACGGCGCCACCCGCGACGGCCGCGCTCGCACCGGCAGACGACGGCTCCTGGCGCTTCGACTTCGGCACGGCGACGAGCTCCGTCGCCGAGGGGTACCAGCAGGTGCTGACGACGTCGCTCCACACGACCGAGGCAGGGTGGGGGATCACGCTCCCCGCCGACGCGACCCTGTTCGACCGCGACCGCAGCACCGACGGTTCGCCGGCGGGTGCCATGGAGGATGACTTCGTCGCCGGCACGAACTGGGGCTTCGCCCTGGATGGCGTCCCCGAGGGCGAGTACGAGGTCACCGTCACAATCGGCGATGGGCTCAGCTCGGCATCCGGAACCAACGCGACCGTGACGCTCGAGGATGTCGTCCAGACCCGGTTCCTCTCCGACCGCGGCACGAATGCCACCGCGACCTACATCGCCACCGTCACCGACGGCCAGCTGACCGTCGGCTTCGCCGGGTCCGGACTCGGCGCCTACGTGAACGGCCTCGTCGTCGCACCGGTCATCCCCGATGCCCCCGCCGACCTCGCTGCCACAAAGATGGCCTGGAACGGCGTGGATCTCACGTGGGCAGCCTCCGAGGGCGCAGCGCTCTACCGCGTGCTGCGTGCCGACGTCGACGGCGACACGACCGGCGAGTTCGCGCAGGTCGGCGAGACGGCCGAGACTGCATACCGCGACGAGACGATCGGACAGGGCGCCGAGTACGCCTACGCGATCGTCGCCGTCAGCGCCTACGATCGCGTCTCGGCACCGTCCACCGAGGTGCGCTCCGGCGTCATTCCCGAACTCGTCGCCCCCGAGGCCCCGGTCGACCTCGCGGTCGCTCAGGTGACCGGGGAATCGGTCGTCCTGACCTGGTCGGCCGTCCCGAACGGCGACGTGTACATCCTCGAGCGTGCCGGTGCCGACGGCACGTGGTCCGAGCTCGCCGTACTCGAGGCCCCCGGTCACACCGACACCGTCGACACCACGAAGGCGTGGTCGTACCGAGTGACCGCGCGCAACGAGGCCGGGTCGTCACCGGCATCCGAAGCCGTAGTCTCGTCGGTGTACGCGGCCCCGGCGCCGCTGCCCACGGGCGACGTCGTCACGTTCGACTTCGGCGACGGCCGGGTCGCCGACGGCGCGCTCGGAGTCACCTCCGCGACCGCTTACGACGCCGAGTGGGGCTACGGGTTCTCGACCGCACCGACCACCGAGACCCCGGATGTCGACCGCGGCGGAGACGACCCGATCCGCAGCGATTTCGTCGCAGCGACGGGCGCGACCTTCGAGATCGATCTCGGCGCTGGCGACTACTCGGTGCAGGTCGTCGCCGGCGACGCCGATGCCGCGTCCACGACGACGATCACGGCCGAGAGCATCGCCAAGGTGCAGGCCAACCCGCAGGCCGCAGGCGCCTTCCTGGAGATGGCCTTTCCGATCGCCCTCGTCGACGGCCGGCTGACTCTGCAGATCGGAGGGGATGCCGCGTCGCTCAACGCGCTCACCATCACCCGCCTGCCCGCTCGCGTCGCGGGAGCCATCGGCACCGCGTACATCACGGGCGATTCGACCGTGCAGACCTACGACCCCATCGCGTATGCGCCGCAGGCCGGCTGGGGGCAGATGATCGACCGCTTCTTCGCCGACGACATCGCGTTCGCCAACCATGCGATCGGTGGCCGTTCGTCCAAGAACTTCATCACGCAGGGCCGGCTGGACGAAGTTCTGCGCAGCATCCGCCCCGGTGATTACCTGATGGTCCAGTTCGGGCACAACGACGCCACTCAGGGCGTCGACGACCGCTATGCGAGCCCGGCGGATTACAAGGAGTACCTCCGCGTCTACGTCGAGGGCGCGCGCCAGCGCGGCGCGACGCCGATCCTCGTGACACCGGTCTCCCGACGTTCGTTCAACGCCGAGACAGGCGAGTTCACCGTGAGCTTCCCCGAGTACGTCGCGAAGATGACCGAGCTCGCCCAGGAGGAGAACGTGCTGCTCGTCGATCTCTCGGCATCCAGCAGGGCGTACCTGAACGAGATCGGACCGGATGCCGCCAAGGCCGTCTTCCTGCACGTCGACCCCGGCGTATTCCCGAACCGCCCGGCCGGCACGGTCGACGACACGCACTTCCAGGAGTACGGCGCGATCCAGATGGCGCGCCTGATCGCGCAGGACGTCGCTCAGCTCGACGACCCGTTGGCCGCGAAGGTCGCCGACATCGAGCCGCCGGCCGCCGTTCCCGCCGCTCCCCAGAACGTCGTCGCCGGAGCCATCAGCAACGGCGGAGCGACGCTGCAGTGGGATGCTTCGGCGACCGCCGACATCTACAAGATCCACCGCCAGGCGGTCGCCGACCCCGAGGGCACGTGGGCTCTCGTGGGCATGGTGACGCAGACGTCATCGATCGTGCAGGGACTCGCCGAGGGCACCGCGTACCGCTACCGCGTCGTCGCCGTGAACGGCCGCGGCGAGTCCGAGCCGAGCGCCGAGGTGACCTTCACGACCAAACAGGCGCTGTACAAGTACGATTTCCAGCTCGCCGGCAATCCGCTGATGGCCGGGTACACCGAGATCACTCCCGATCTCGCGTACACCGAGGAGCGCGGCTACGGCTTCGTCACGGCTCCGGGCGCGACCGCCGGCCGCGACCGCGGTGCCGCCGAGGGCTCGAACGACCTCGTCCGCGACTTCATCCTCCCCGGCGACAGCGCGACCTTCGCGCTCGATGTGCCCAACGGCACGTACTCGGTGAAGACCTATTCCGGCGACTGGATCGGCTCGACACGCACCAGCTTCCGGATCGAGGGTCGGGATGCCGGCAGCGGCAATGCCGGGCGCGGCAGCGTGAATGCGACGCTGCGCGGCCCGTTCCTCGTGACCGACGGCCAGCTGAACGTCGAGGCCTACGGTGCGGCCGCCGGCACCCGCCTGAACGGCCTGGAGATCACTCCGATCCTCCTCGGACCGACCGGGCTCGAGGTCGCCGACGTCATCGCCGACCCCACCGCGCCGGCGATCTCGCTGGCCTGGGATGCCGAAGACGGCCTCACGTGGAATGTCTTCCGCACCTCGCCCTTCGACGCCAAGCCGGTCGGGCTCGGCACGACCGATGAGCCCGCATACGTCGACACCACGGCGCGGGTCGGACTGGACTACGAGTACTACGTCACCGCCGTGGATCAGACCGGCCTCGAGTCGGTGCCGTCGGCGAGCGTCACGGCATCCCTCGTCGACGCGGAGGTCGCGGTGCCGTCGGCTCCGACCGACCTCGCGGTCGAGACGATCGCCAAGAGCTCGGTCGAGTTCTCCTGGGCGCAGCCGCTGGGTGCGCTGTACTACCTCGTCTTCCGCTCGGAAGCGGAGGGCGAGCAGGGCGAGCTGATCGGCATTGCCGACACGAACCGCTACACCGACACCGACGTGCTCACGACGATCCCGTACTTCTACACGACGGTCGCCGTGAACGCCGGCGGCGCGGGTGCCGCCTCCGAGCAGCTCACGACCGAGGCCGTCACGGTGCTCCAGCGCCAGGCCGAGTACCTGGACCGGGCGCCCGCCGCGGTCGCCACGGATACAGGGACGCTCGTCACCTGGCGGATGCTCGGCACCGACCCGGACGACGTGGCATTCCACGTCTACCGCGACGGGAAGCGCATCACCGACGAACCCGTCGCCGACTCGACGAACTATGTCGATGAGGCAGGCACCGCGGCATCCGTCTACTTCGTGACGAAGGTGCTCGCCGGGGTCGAGACCACCGAGACCGACGAGTTCGGCGTGCAGGACGGCGCGTTCCGCTCTGTACCGCTGGACAAGCCGGCCGACGCCTACACGAAGGACGGGCAGCCCTACACGTACAACGCCAACGACACGAGCGTCGGCGACGTGGACGGCGACGGACAGTACGAGCTGATCGTGAAATGGGATCCGTCCAACGCGAAGGACAACTCGCAGGCCGGGTACACCGGAAACGTCTACCTCGATGCGTACGAACTGGACGGAACGCGCCTGTGGCGCATCGACCTCGGCGTGAACATCCGCGCCGGGGCGCACTACACGCAGTTCCAGGTGTTCGACTACGACGGCAACGGCCGCGCCGAGGTCGTCATGAAGACCGGCGACGGCACGATCGACGGCGTGGGCCAGCCCATCGGCACCGCCGGAGCCGACCACCGCAACAGCTCGGGGTACGTGCTGACGGGCCCCGAGTACCTCACGGTGTTCGACGGCGCCACGGGGGCGGCGATCGATACGGTCGACTACACGCCGCTGCGCGGCGACGTCGGAGCCTGGGGCGACACCTACGGCAACCGCGTCGACCGATTCCTCGCCGGCACAGCGTACCTGGACGGCGAGCACCCCAGCGCGATCTTCAGCCGCGGTTACTACACGCGTGCGGTGATGGCCGCGTACGACTTCGACGGGACGAACCTGACGCAGCGCTGGGTCATCGACTCGAACGACGTCGGCAGCGAGGGCCTGTACGGGCAGGGCAATCACAACCTGTCGGTGGCGGACGTCGACGGCGACGCGAAGGACGAGATCGTCTTCGGGTCGGCGACGATCGACGACGACGGGTCGCTGCTGTACTCGACCGGTCGCGGGCACGGCGACGCGATCCATGTGTCTGACCTGGTGCCGTCGAACCCGGGCCTCGAAGTCTTCGCGGCCCATGAGGAGATGCATGCGGCGCAGAACCAGGGCGCCACGATGCGCGATGCCCGCACCGGCGATGTGCTCTGGTCGATTCCGGCGACGAAGGACACCGGGCGCGCGGCATCCGGCGACATCGACCCGCGCTTCGAAGGCGCCGAAGGCTGGGCCATCGGCGGGGATGCCTCGTGGAACTCGCCGGTCGGGCAGCTGATGTCCGCCGGCGGCGAGCTGATCGGGGAGCAGATCCCGGCGGCGAACTTCCTGGCCTGGTTCGACGGCGACCCGCTGCGCGAGATCGTCGACCACAGCTTCGATCAGGAGGCGTACCGCGGGTACCCGACGGTGTCGAAGTGGAACTGGGAGACGGGGGAGTCCGAGGTGATCCTCGCTGATGAGGGGGCGCGCTCCAACAACGGCACGAAGGGCAACCCCAACATCCAGGCCGATCTCTTCGGCGACTGGCGTGAGGAGATCGCGTGGCGATCGGCGGACTCGAGCGAGTTGCGGATCTACTCGACCACGGATGAGACCGACCTGCGCCTGCGGACCCTCATGCATGACCCGGTCTACCGGCTCTCGGTCGCGTGGCAGAACACCGGTTACAACCAGCCGACGCAGACGAGCTTCTTCCTCGGCGAGGGGATGGAGCAGCCGGCGGCGCCCCAGCTCCGTGTGACAGGAGACCCCTCGGGGGCGTCCGACGCGACGGCTCCGGTGATCGACGGCCTGCCGGAGGAAGGCTCGCTTCTCGCCAGCACGTCGACGTTCACGGTCGGCGTCACGGCCTCGGATGCCGAGTCCGGCGTCCGCAACCTCGACATCGCTTTCGACGGACGCCCTGTCGCCCCCGGCGAGGAGATCGCGCTGGCGGACCTGGTCGGCCCGCACACGCTCAGCGTGAACGCGGTCAACCACGACGGCCTCGTCACGACGGCTTCGGTGCAATTGCTCGTGTTCGATGACGAAGGGGCGACGAAGGCCCCGGCGCGCGGTGTGCTGTCGAGCGATTCCGGCCACGGGGACGGGCTGCACGGCGGCGAGTACACCGTGTCGATGAATCTCTGGAGTGGCGTCAACGGCGCGGTGTTCCGGCTGTACGAGAACGGCGAACCGGTGTCGACGAAGCTGCTCGACGCGAACTCTCCGGATGCTCAGGTGGCGACCTTCGACGTCGTGGGCAAGGAGAACGGCACGTACGTCTACACCGGCGAACTGATCAACGCCGCAGGCACGACGGCCACGACGTCGGTCACGGTGAAGGTGAAGGACGCCGCCCCCGCCGTACCCGTGCTTTCGCACGACAACTGGGACCGCAACGGCGACTACACGGTCACCGCGAACCTCTGGTGGGGCACCAACGCGACGACGTACACGCTGTTCGAGAACGGCGTGCCGATCGACGAGCAGGCGCTCGCCGCGGCATCCCCGAACGCGCAGCAGGCGGCCACGGCAGTGACAGGGCGGGCTCCGGGGAAGTACGTCTACGTCGCCGAGTTCTCCAACGCCGCCGGGGCGACGAACTCCAGGGAGATCACCGTGACGGTCCGGTAGGCGCCCGGCGGGCGGGCGGGCAATCCGATCGACGAACGTCTCCGAATACTCCTGTAGATGCGGCACCGGGCCGCACAGGAACAAGGAGGTCAATCATGAGCTCTTCCCCGAACCGCCTCGTCGCCACGGTGTTCGGCGCGGTGTACATCCTCGTCGGACTGCTCGGCTTCGCCGTCACGGGAGGCGTGGGCTTTCTCGCCACAGAGGGCGGGATGCTCCTGGGCATCTTCATGGTCAACCCGCTGCACAACGTCGCGCACCTGCTGATCGGCGCAGCGCTGCTGATCGCCGGTCTGGTGTCGGCCCGTGCGGCCAAGACTGTGAACATCGTCGTCGGCGCGGCCTACCTGCTGCTCGGCATCGTCGGGTTCTTCCTCGTCGGCACGGCGCTGAACATCCTGGCGCTGAACACGTTCGACCACTTCCTGCACCTCGCGAGCGCGATCGTCCTCCTGGGCATCGGGATCGCGGCGGACCGCGCGGTCGACCGGGTGACACTCGGTCGCACGGCCTGACCAGGGCGAGACATGAACAGTTCGACGATGACCGCTTCGCCGGTGCCGGCTGTGCGCCGGCCACGGGCAGAGCGATCGGCGGCGGCGGCATGGCCGTCGATCGCGGCATGGAGCGGTGGCCTCATCCTGCTCGCGCTCGGTGCGGGTGCGCTGACCGCCGGGGAGGGCGGACCGGCGATCCGCGCGATGGGGATCGCTCTCGCCGCAGCGGGAGCGGCGGCGATCGGATGGGGAGTCGCGACGCTGATCCTCGGACGCACCGTCGTCCCACGGATCGGCGTCGCCGGAGCCATGGCGAGCGCCGGCATCGTGGTGACGGCGTTTGCGCTCGACCCGGTGCGGATGGGCATCCTCGCGGTCGCGCCGGCGGTCGCGATGCTCCTCGTGGCCGGCATCGGCTGCGCGCTCGAACTGCGCGCGCGGCGATCGCGGCTGCACCGGCCCGGCGGTGCTGGGCGTGCACGCCTGGCGGAGATCATCATCGGCGCCGTTCTCGCAGCGGCCGTGGTGACGCCGGCGCTGTCGGCCGTAGAGGCGGGGTACCTCGCCCCTGCCGGAGGAGACGTGGTCGTCCCCGACATCGGCCACCACCACTGAGTCGACGGCCACGCAGCCCCGTCTTCGCCCACGCGAACGGCGGGGCTTCGTGGTGCTTGCGTTCGGACCTGGAGGCATGGCACACTAACGGAAAGCGTTTACCCCAGCATCCCGAAGCGGATGCCGACCTCACGAACGGAAAGCAATGTCACAGGCGACGACCCGCGAGATCGGGATCATCATGAACGGCGTCTCCGGACGCATGGGCTACCGGCAGCACCTGGTGCGCTCGATACTCGCGATCCGCGATCAGGGTGGCATCGAGCTGTCCGACGGCACCCGCGTCACCGTGAAGCCGATCCTCGTCGGACGCAGCGAGCAGAAGCTCGCAGAGCTGGCGGCCAAGCACGGCATCGAGGACTACACGACGGATCTCGACGCGGCCCTGGCCGACCCGAAGTGGGAGATCTACGCCGACTTCCTCGTCACGAAGGCGCGCGCGACCGCGATCCGCAAGGCGATCGCCGCCGGCAAGGCCATCTACACCGAGAAGCCCACCGCGGAGTCCCTGGAAGAGGCGCTCGAGCTCGCGCGCCTCGCGCAGGAGGCCGGCGTCAAGACCGGCGTCGTGCACGACAAGCTCTATCTCCCGGGGCTGCAGAAGCTCAAGCGCCTCATCGACTCGGGCTTCTTCGGTCGCATCCTGTCGGTGCGCGGCGAGTTCGGCTACTGGGTCTTCGAGGGCGACTGGCAGCCGGCGCAGCGCCCGAGCTGGAACTACCGCACCGAAGACGGCGGCGGCATCATCACAGACATGTTCCCGCACTGGAACTACGTGCTGGAGAACCTCTTCGGCGAGGTCAAGAGCGTGTACGCGCAGGCCGCCGTGCACATCGCGGACCGCTGGGACGAGAAGGGCGAGCACTACACCGCCACCGCCGAGGATGCCGCCTACGGCATCTTCGAGCTCGAGGGCGGCATCGTCGCCGAGATCAACTCGTCCTGGACCGTCCGCGTGAACCGCGACGAGCTGGTCGAGTTCCAGGTGGACGGCACGCACGGCTCGGCCGTGGTCGGCCTGTTCGGCGCGAAGATCCAGCCGCGCAACGCGACGCCCAAGCCGGTGTGGAACCCCGACCTCGAGGACAGCCACGACTACGACGCCGACTGGCAGAACGTTCCGACGAACGACGTGTTCCTCAACGGCTTCCGTCAGCAGTGGGAGGAGTACCTGGAGTCGTACGTCCTCGGCACCGAGTACGAGTACGACCTCCTCGCCGGCGCCCGCGGCGTGCAGTTCGCCGAGGCGGGCCTCGCGTCCAGCGCCGAGGGTCGCAAGATCGCCATCGAGCCCCTGTCGCTCTGATGTCGACGCTTCGCCTCCTCTCGGCATCCGGGGAGTTCTCGGATGCCCAGCTGAACGACTCCGGCGCCTACACGCGCCCGACGTCGCCGCTGCAGAGCCGCGTCGCCTACGCGGCCGCGCACGTCGTACCGGTGGTCTGGGGGGACAACACCCCTGGCCAGCCGGCCGACATCGACTGGGATTCGACGCTCGCGTTCCGACGCAACGTGTACTCGTGGGGCCTCGGCGTCGCGGACGCCATGGACACGGCCCAGCGCAACATGGGACTGGATGCCGCGGCCACCCGCGAACTCATCTCGCGCAGCGCCCAGGTCGCGCGTGAAGAGGGCGGCTCCGTCGTGGTCGGCGTCAACACCGACCACATCCTCGAGTCGCACATCTCGCTCGATCAGGTGATCGACGCCTACAAGGAGCAGCTGCACTTCACGGAGGAGCAGGGCGCGGGGCCCGTGCTGATGGCGTCGCGTCATCTCGCGCGGGTCGCGTCGTCGGCCGACGACTACCGCCGGGTGTACCGCGCGGTGCTGCAGTCGGCGACGGTTCCCGTGGTGCTGCACTGGCTCGGCACGGCGTTCGACCCGGAGCTCGCGGGTTATTTCGGGGCTGACGACTGGCAGACGGCATCGTCGGTGCTGCTGGACATCATCGCCGAGAACCCGGGCAAGGTCGCGGGCGTCAAGATGAGCCTGCTGAACGCCGAATCGGAGATCTCGGTGCGCTCGCGCTTGCCCGAGGGCGTGCGCATGTTCACCGGCGACGACTTCAACTACGTGGGTCTCATCGGGGACTCGGGCGTCGGCGCGCGTCCGTACTCCGACGCCCTGCTGGGAGCCTTCGCCGCGATCACTCCGGTCGCGTCGGCGGCGATCCAGGCTCTGGATGCCGGAGACACCGCGGCCTACGAGCGCATCCTCGGCCCGACCGAGGAGCTCAGCCGCCAGGTGTTCGCCGCTCCCACGTTCTACTACAAGACGGGCGTCGCGTTCCTCGCCTGGCTCAACGGCCACCAGCCGGCGTTCCAGATGGTCGGCGGCCTGCACTCGGCGCGGAGCCTTCCGCACCTGTCGTGGATCGTCGAGCTGGCGAACGCCTCGCTCGCCCTGGAGCAGCCGGAGCTCGCGCGCGAGCGCTGGCACGGGATGCTGCGTCTGAACGGAGTCGAGCTGTGAGCCATCCGAAGCTGTCGATCAACCAGGCCACGATCAAGTACGCCAACCTGGCCGATGCGCTCAGCGCGACGGTGGAGGGCGGCGTCCAGGCGATCGGCCTCTGGCGTGAGCCGGTGAACGAGGTCGGCCTCTCCACCGCCGCCGAGATGCTCACCGATTCGGGGTTGCGTTTCACGACGCACTGCCGCGGTGGGTTCTTCACCCTGCCGGACGGGCCCGCCCGCGCGCAGGCGCTGGACGAGAACCGCCGCGCGATCGAGGAGACCGCGACACTCGCCGCAGCCGGGGCCGAGGGGTCGACCGCGATCCTGGTGCTCGTGGCCGGTGGCCTGCCG
Organism: Microbacterium sp. STRO-1N; assembly: GCF_057748015.1. The sequence goes on along the minus strand of NZ_CM173234.1, from coordinate 3,263,485 downwards.
GAGGGATCACGCGACATCGTCGGCGCCCGTGAGCGGGTGCGCGATGCGATCGGCGAGCTCGTCCCGGATGCCGCGGCCGCCGGCGTGACCCTTGCGATCGAGCCGCTGCATCCGATGTACGCGACCGACCGGTGCGTGGTCTCCACGCTCGGGCAGGCGCTCGACATCGCAGCGGACTTCGACTCTGCGGTGGTGGGCGCGACCGTGGACACGTTCCACATCTTCTGGGACCCGCAGGTGCTCGACCAGATCGCTCGCGCGGGCCGTGAGGGCCGCATCGCGACGTATCAGGTGTGCGACTGGAAGACCCCGCTGGCCGCCGACGTCCTGCTGAGCCGGCACTACATGGGAGACGGCGTGATCGACTTCGGCTCGCTCACGCGCGCCGTGGTGGATGCCGGCTACACCGGCGACATCGAGGTCGAGATCTTCAATGAAGATGTGTGGGCCACTGACCCGGTCGAGGTCGTCCGGCGCACGGCCGCCGCCTTCGACGCCGCGGTTGCCCCGCACCTGTGATGCTGGTGTCATGACCATCCGCATCGGACTGTGCTCGGTGACCTTCCGCGGGCTGAACGCCGCGCACGTCGTGTCGCTCGCCTCGCAGGCCCGTCTGGAATCGATCGAGTGGGGCGGTGACGTGCACGTGCCGCCCGGCGACGCCGCAACGGCCCGTCATGTCGCCGCGCTGACAGCGGATGCCGGACTCGCCGTCGCCTCGTACGGGTCGTACTTCCGTGCGGGCGATGGCGAGGACATCACTCCGATCCTCGACAGCGCGTCCGAACTCGGCGCGGGCCGGATACGCGTGTGGGCGGGGTCGGTGGATGCCGCTGATGCGACCGACGCCGAGCACGCGGGCACGGTCGACCGACTGCGCGAGGCAGCGGCCGCGGCATCCGAGCGCGGGATGCAGCTCGCCCTCGAGTTCCACGGCGGCACGCTCGCGAACGCGCCCAAGACCACCCTCCGGGTGCTGGACGAGGTCGACCACCCGGCGCTGCGCACGTACTGGCAGCCCACGGTCGGCGCGGCCGACGACGTCGCTGTCGACGAGTACCGGGCGATCGCCGACCGGGTCAGCGCCGTGCACGTGTTCTCGTGGTGGCCGCGTGCGGAGCGACTGCCGCTGGCCGATCGCGACGGTCTGTGGCGGGAGTTCTTCACCGCGGCATCCGCGACGCCTGTGCCACCGCAGGATGCCCTGCTGGAATTCGTCCCGGATGACGACCCCGCTGTGCTCGCGCGCGAGGCCGCGGTGCTGAGGACGTACCGTGACGGCGTCTGAGCCATCACCGACAGTAGGCTCTGGATCATGACCCCAGTTCAGGACCCGCAGGCCTCGCGCCCTGGGCGCGGCGCCACCCCCACGCTGCACGATGTCGCGAGGGAGGCCGGTGTCTCGCTGGCCACGGCATCCCGAGCACTCAACGGCTCGGTCCGCAACGTCAAGGGCGAGAACCGCGAGCGTGTGCAGCAGGCGGCCGCGAAGCTCGGCTACACGACGAACATCCTCGCGCAGGCGACGGTCCGCGGGACGTCATCGGTGATCGCGCTGCTGGTCGCCGACATCGCCGACCCGTACTTCGGTCTCATCGCTTCGGGTGTCGCCCGCGGGGCGGACGAGCAGGGCCTCATCGTCACGATCGCGGTGACCGAGCGCGACTCCGCGCGCGAGCTGCGCCTCGTGCGGGCGCTGCGAGGGCAGCGGCCTCAGGGCCTGATCCTGGCGGCATCGCGAGGCGCGGAGGACACCGCGATGCACGACGAGGTCGAGGCCTTCTCGCGGCTCGGCGGCCGCGTCGTCTCGTTCGGCGGCAGCATCGCGGATGAGCGGATCGTCGAGATCGACAACGTCGCCGGAGCCCGGATGCTGGGCGAGGCGATGGCCGCCCGCGGATACCGCTCTGCCGTGGTGCTGGCCGCCGCGGAGGGCATCCGCACCTCCGACGACCGCATCGCGGGATTCCAGGCCGGTTTCACCGCCGGTGGTGGGACCGCCGAGCGGGTGTACCGCTCCGGCTTCGCGCGCGAGTCGGGTGCCACGGCGATGGCCGCGGCGCTGGCCGACGGGATCGAGCCAGGAACGCTGGTGTTCGGCATGAGCGACGTCGTCGCAATCGGCGCGATGGCGGCGATCCGGGATGCCGGGCGCGAGATCGGCTCCGACATCGCCATCTGCGGGTTCGACGACGTGCCGGTGAGTCTCGACGTGACGCCGCCGCTCACCACCGTGCACGTGCCGCTGACCGAGGTCGGGTATCAGGCGTTCCGTGCGACGGTGGATGAGGACTGGACGCAGACGCTGCTCGACCTCGAGGTGATCGTGCGGGAGAGCACGCCGTGAGCGGCGTCGGCGGTCATCCCCGCCGCATCGTCATCGCCCCGGACAGCTTCAAGGGGTCGATCTCCGCTGCGGATGCCGCGGCATCCCTCGCGCAGGGGTGGGCAGAGGTCGAGCACGGGGCCGAGTTCCTGCTGCGCCCGATGGCGGACGGCGGCGAGGGCACGGTCGCGGCGTTCGAGGCCGCGGTCGACGGCGCGAAGAGGCATTCGGTCATCGTCGACGGCCCGGCCGGTGAGCCGATCACGAGCTCCTGGCTGTGGTTGCCCCCGACTCCGGGGACGCCGAGCGGCACTGCCGTCGTCGACCTCGCGTCCACGTCCGGCATCGAGCTTCTCGACGAGCTGCGCCCGTGGGACGCCGACACCACGGGCTTCGGACAGGCGATCGCCGCCGCTCTGGATGCCGGGGTGTCGCGCCTCGTGCTCGGCATCGGTTCCAGCGCGTCGACCGACGGCGGAATCGGACTCCTCACCGCGCTCGGCGCACGGTTCCTCGACCGCGACGGCCAGCAGGTCGCGCCGGGCGCCGCCGGGCTGCTCGACGTGGTCTCGGTCGATCGGGTCGGTCTCTGGCCGGCGCCGGACGTGCGCGTGCTGACGGATGTCACGAACCCGCTCGCCGGTGAGCGCGGTGCTGCTGCCGTGTTCGGTCCGCAGAAGGGCCTGACCGATCCCGACGACATCAGGACGGTGGATGCGGCGCTGGCGCGCCTCGCACAGCTGCTGCACCTGGACCCCGAGCACCCGGGGACGGGGGCCGCCGGTGGTGCGGGCGCGGCGCTGGTCGCGTGGGGTGCCACCCTGACGCCCGGTGCGGATGCCGTCGCGGAGCTGATCGACCTGGCCGGTGCGATCGCCGACGCGGACGCCGTCATCACCGGAGAGGGCTCGTTCGACGGTCAGTCCGGAGACGGCAAGGTCCCCTCGTTCGTCGCGGACCTCGCAGCGGATGCCGGCGTGCCCGCTCTGCTGGCCGCCGGCCGCATCACATCGGATGCCGAGACGAGCGCCTTCGCGGCATCCGCGAGCCTGACGGAACTGGCCGGCTCCGGCGAGGCGGCGCAGGCGGATGCCGCCGAGTGGTTGCGTGCGGCGGGCGCCGCGCTCGCTCGTGCTCACCTCGGTCGCTGAGCGCCCGAGCCGCGGCGTCAGCCCCCGAGTGCCTCACTGACGACGGCGCGCGCCTCCTCCTGCACCTGGGCGAGGTGATCCGCGCCGAGCAGGCTCTCGGCATACAGCTTGTAGACGTCTTCGGTCCCTGAGGGGCGCGCGGCGAACCACGCGTGCTCGGTCTGCACCTTCAGCCCGCCGATCGCGGCGCCGTTGCCGGGCGCGTGCGACAGCTTCGTGGTGATGGGCTCTCCTGCGAGAGAGCCGGCGGCCACGGCATCCGGAGCAAGCTTCCCCAGCGCGGTCTTCTGCGCCGGCGTCGCCGGGGCATCGACGCGCTGGTAGGCCGAGGCGCCGAACGCCTCCTCCAGCTCGCGGTAGCGCTCGGACGGGCTCTTGCCGGTCACGGCGATGATCTCGGCCGCGAGCAGGCAGAGCAGGATGCCGTCCTTGTCCGTGGACCAGACAGAACCGTCCCTGCGGAGGAACGAGGCACCGGCCGACTCCTCGCCACCGAATGCGACGGAGCCGTCGAGCAGACCGGGGACGAACCACTTGAACCCGACGGGGACCTCGAGCAGGCGGCGGCCGAGCGATTCGGCGACGCGGTCGATGATCATCGACGACACGAGGGTCTTGCCGATCGCGGCATCCCGAGGCCACTCGGAGCGGTGCGAGAACAGGTAGTCGATCGCGACGGCGAGGTAGTGGTTCGGGTTCATGAGCCCGGCATCCGGAGTCACGATGCCGTGGCGGTCGGCATCCGCGTCGTTGCCGGTGAGCACGTCGAAGTCGGCCTTGCGGGCGACCAGCGAGGCCATGGCGGAGGGGGAGGACGGATCCATCCGGATCTTCTCGTCCCAGTCCAGCGTCATGAAGCGCCAGGTCGGGTCGACCTCGGGGTTCACGATCGTGAGGTCGAGGCCGTAGACCTCTTTGATGAGCGTCCAGTAGTCCACCGACGCGCCGCCGAGCGGGTCGGCCCCGATGCGGACGCCTGCGCTCTTGATCGCGTCGATGTCGATGATCGAGGCGAGGTCGCGCACGTACGCTTCGCGGAAGTCGTAGTTGGGCAGTGCGTCCCAGTCGATGTCGGAGAAGCGCTCGAACTTCACGCCTTCCAGGCCTGCTTCGAGCAGGGCGTTGGCGCGGTCGGCGATCCAGCCGGTGGCATCCGTGTCGGCGGGGCCGCCGTGCGGAGGGTTGTACTTGAAGCCTCCGTCGCGGGGCGGGTTGTGCGATGGCGTGACGACGATGCCGTCGGCGCGGCCGGGGGCGTCCGCGGCGAGCCCCTTGTTGTGCGTGAGGATCGCGTGGCTGAGCGCGGGGGTCGGCACCCACGAGTCGCGCGCATCGACGCGGAGGTCGATGCCGTTCGCGACGAGCACCTCGATGGCGCTGCGCTCGGCGGGCAGCGACAGGGCGTGCGTGTCGCGGCCCAGGAACAGGGGACCGGTGATCCCCTGGGCTGCGCGGTAGTCGACGATCGCCTGGGTGGTGGCCAGGATGTGGTTCTCGTTGAAGCTGCCGGCCAGCGCGGATCCGCGATGACCGCTCGTGCCGAACGCGACCCGCTGCGCCGGATCCGCCGGATCCGGGTGGCGGTCGTAGTACGCGGCGATCAGTTCGTCGACATCGATGAGGTCACTTTCCTCCGCGGGGAGGCCGGCACGGCTCGTCATGTGAACAGTCTGCCCCCAAACCGCGCACGCGTGCACCTTCGAGTCGACATCTTCAGGGCTAAGGTGAAACGCGTGACTGAACGGCGCACCTACAGCTATCTCGGCCCTGCCGGCACCTTCACGGAGGCGGCGCTCGATCAGGTGGCGGAGGCCAGAGGGCAGGACTGGCGGGCCGTGCACAACGTCGGCGAAGCGCTCGCCGACGTGCTCGAAGGCCGCAGCTATGCCGCGATGATCGCGATCGAGAACTCGATCGAGGGCGGCGTCTCCACGACGCAGGATGCCCTGGCGACCCTCGCGGGGCTGCGCATCATCGGCGAGTACCTCGTGAGGGTGAACTTCGTGCTCGTCGCCCCGCCCGGGACGAAGCTCGAGGACGTCTCGGTGATCGCGGCTCACCCCGTCGCGTACGCGCAGTGCCACGGCTGGCTGGGCGAGAACCTGCCGAACCATTCGCATGTGCCGGCGGCGAGCAATGTGGCGTCCGCGATCGGCGTGCTCGACGGGACGAGCCCCGCACAGGCCGCCATCGCCGCCCCCGGGATCGTCAGCCACTACGACGTCGAAGTGCTGGCGTCCGAGATCGGCGACAACACGCAGGCGGTCACGCGGTTCGTCCTGGTGACGCGCACGACGCTCCCGCCGTCGCCGACCGGCGCGGACAAGACGTCGCTCATCGTCGAGCTGCCGCACGATCACCCAGGCTCGCTGCTCGAGATGCTCGAGCAGTTCTCGACCCGCGGCATCAACCTGTCGCTCATCGAGTCGCGACCGATCGGGGATGAGCTCGGCCGCTACCGCTTCGTCATCGACGCCGATGGGCACGTGGAAGACGAGCGGATGGCAGACGCCCTGCTCGGCATCCGGCGCTTCAGCCCCCGCGTGGTCTTCCTCGGGTCGTATCCGCGTGCGGACCGGCAGATCGTGCAGTACCCCGACCGCTATTCGGACGACATCTTCGTCGAGGCACGGGACTGGCTGCGGGCACTGCTCTCGGGCGAACCCGAAGCGTAGGCGTCACGCGCCGTCTCCCGGAGTGGCGCAGATGGTCGCGTCATGCCGCCTGAGGCGACGATTCGCGACCCCTGCGCCTGCCCCTCTCCGGTTCAGTGCTCCTGGAACCGCGGCCACGCACTGCCTGGCGGCATGTGCGAGTGCAGCGCCCCCTTGGCGGATTCCAGGCTCGGGTACGTCCCGGTCACGTCATCCGCCCCGGCCATCACGACGACATAGCCCTCGTCCTCGTGCCGGATGCTCCCGCTCACGCCGTTCGTCCCGTAGGCGACCCACAGTGCGCGTGTCTTCGTGGTGCTCATGGCGCTCCCTTCTCCGATGCTCCTGACCGTACGCCTCACCGCGGGGGCGCGCCAGGGGTCGCGAGAAACCCGTCGCCGCGCGAGAAACCAGCGCGGAGGTGGTTTCTCGCCGGCAGCCTCGGAAGCTACTGAGCGGCGGCGACCAGCTCGAGCGTCTGAGCGCGGCCCGCGGCGGCATCCTTCGGCTCGGCCTCGTAGGCTCCGGCGACAGGCGAGAGCATGACCTCGTCGACCCCGTGCTTCGCAGCGAAGGCGGCGACCTCGGCGGCGACGGACTCGCCGGTTCCGACGAACCAGCGTTCGCGCGCGGCCTGGACGATCTGCTCGGTCGCGGGGTCGGATGCCGCGGACAGCGCCTCCTCGACGGTCTCGAGTGCAGTAAGCGGCTTGTTCAGGCGGAGCCTCGACATCATGCGCAGCTGCGGGAGGGCGCGGGCCTCGGCCTCTTCCTGCGTCGGCGAGGCGACGGCGTTCACCGTGAGGAACGTCCGCGGCGTCGGGTGCTGCTCGCTCGGCTGATATCCCGAGCGGTAGAGGTCGAGCGCGCGCTCGAGCCCCTGGCCGGAGAAGTGGTTCGCGAACACGTAGGGCAGGCCCTGCGCCGCGGCGAGCTGCGCGGAGTAGTCGCTGGAGCCCAGCAGCCACACCTCCGGCACACCGGTCGCGGCAGGGGTCGAGCGGACGGTGTACTCACCACCGGAGGTGAACTGCACCTGCGCGCCCTCGCCGGAGAGCAGCAGCGTGATGTCCTGCACGTGTCGGGGGAACTGCTCGACGTCGCTCGTCGTGCCCGAGCCGCGCAGCAACTGCGTGATGACCGGGTCGCTGCCCGGTGCGCGGCCGAGACCGAGATCGATGCGCCCTGGAGCGATGGCTTCGAGAGCGGCGAACTGCTCGGCGACGATCAGCGGCGCGTGGTTGGGCAGCATGACGCCGCCCGAGCCCAGGCGCAGCCTCTTCGTGCGTGCGGCCGCGGCGGCGATCAGTACAGGGGGAGTGGTGGATGCCACGGCCGGCATGTTGTGGTGCTCGGCGAACCAGAACCGGCGGTACCCCAGGCGATCGGCGACCTCAGCCAGGGAGAGTGATGCCGCGATCGCCTCCGTGCTGGTCTGCCCGGTGCGCACCGGGACGAGGTCGAGGACGGAAAGGGCGGGGGCGGCGTGTGCAGACATCCCCGGATGCAACCGGCGCCGGAAGGCCGGTATTCCCGCCGTCAGGCGCGGAACGCGCGGAGCTGTTCGACGACCTCGTCGTCGGACACCTGCGCGAAGTCGATGTAGTGCATGCCGACGGACATCAGCGACTCGGGTGTGAGCACGCAGACCACCTCATCCGCCTCGGGGACGTGGGCTGCGGCATCCGGCGGGGCGACCGGGACAGCCAGGACGACATGCGCGGCGCCTCGCGTCCGAGCGATCGCGCACCCGGCCCGCGCCGTCGCACCGGTCGCGATGCCGTCGTCGACGACGACGGCCGTTCGGCCGGCGAGTTCAGGAGCCGGACGGCCTTCACGCAGCAGGCCGACGCGGCGTTCCACCTCGCCGCCCTCGCGTTCACGGGCGGCCGCGACGGCGGATGCCGAGATCGAGCCCATGCCGATGACGTCGTCGTTGAGCACGGTGGCGCCGTCTTCGCCGATCGCGCCCATTGCGACTTCTTCGTGGCCGGGCACGCCGAGCTTGCGTACGACGAGCACGTCGAATTCCGTGTCCAGTGCGCGGGCGACCTCCGCAGCGACCGGCACGCCACCTCGAGGGAGCGCCAGGACGATGGGATCCTCCCAGTCGCGCTCGGTCAACCGTGCGGCCAGTCGCCGTCCGGCATCCTTCCGATCCGTGAACCTCTCCATCTCGCCTCCTGCTTCCGGCTTACGCCCGAGGACAGGATGGGTCAAGCCCCGGTCGAGGTGTCCTGTTCGCCGGCGAGCTCGTATCGGAGGTCCGCGTTCTCGTCCTCCAGTTCGAGCACGCGCCGGATGCCGGCGAGGTTCACGCCCTCGCTGCGCAGGTCGGTGACGCGGCGCAGGCGTTCGACGTCGTCGTCGCTGTAGCGGCGTGTGCCGCCATCGCTGCGGGACGGTGTGAGCAGCCCCTTGGCCTCGAACAGGCGGAGCGAGGCCTCGGGCACGCCGGACAATTGCGCGGCGACGGCGATGCCGTACAGCGGGGTGCTCGAATCTCGCTGAACCATGCTGAGAATTTCCTCACTCGAACTTGCAGATCATCTCGAATCGTCCTATAAAAAATATACAGCTGAAACTGCAGATTATCTGCAGAGACCAAGCTGAGTCACTGAAGACGAAAGGAGAACGCTCATGGCAATGACAATCGATCCCCTCAGCCAGCTCGACCGGTTCGCAGCGGCCGTGCTCGACTCCGCCCGGTCCCCGCGGGTGATGCCGGTGGATCTCTTCCGAGACGGCGACCGGTACGTGCTCTGCGCGGATCTGCCCGGGGTGGACCCGGGGACGATCGACGTGGACGTCGACGGCGGCCAGCTGTCGATCCGCGCTCAGCGCACCGGAGACGTCCGAGACGGCGTCCGCTGGCTCGCGCGCGAGCGCACCACCGGCAACTACCTGCGCCAGTTCACGCTGGGTGACGGTGTGGACATCGACGGGATCAGCGCGTCGTACGAGAGCGGCGTGCTGTCCGTCATCATTCCGGTGAACGAGCGGGCCAAGCCGCGCAAGATCGCGATCGAGTCCCGCGACGAGCGCCAGGCCGTCACGGCCTGACCCGCCGGCCGGATCCCGGATGCCGGGGTGGCCGCCCCACCCCGGCATCCTCACCCTGATCAGAGAGGAGCATCATCATGGCCGTATCCCCCGCACTCGACGCCTTCCTCGCGAGCATGGAGTACCCCGCGACGAAGGACGACCTCCTCCGGGAAGCAGCCCGAGAAGGACTCGACCCGCGGGAGCGTGCGAGGTTGGAGCACCTGCCGGAGCAGAGCTTCAGCGCCCGCTGGCACATCCGGTACCACCTCGCGCATCGTGCCCTGGACGACGTCACAGCGGCAGCGCGTGCGCTCGCGACCGCCTGACCGGAGGCCTCGAGAACCTTTCTCGCCGATGAGACCCGCCGTATCCACGTCGATGCGGCGGGGTCTCGCCGTTGTCGGGAGGCCCGGCCGCCGGGGGTGGATCATCGGACCGGGCGATACCCTGACCGCATGGATGCCGAGCTGTTCTACGTCCTCGTCGGTGCGATCTCCGTGGCGGCCTTCGCCCGATGGCGAGGATGGCCCGCCCCGCTGCTGGTGACGGTCGTTGCGCTCGCGGTGTCCTTCCTGCCGTTCGTGCCCGAGCTGGAGATCGACGGGCATGTGCTGCTGAACCTCGTGCTGCCGCCGCTGCTGTACTCGGCGGCGCTTGATGTGTCGTTCGTCGGATTCAAGCGGAGCCTGCCGCAGATCCGTCGGCTGGGCATCTGGCTGGTCCTCATCACCGCCCTGGTCGTCGGGCTGGTCGCGTGGCTGATCTTCCCGTCGCTGACCCTCCCCGGTGCTCTGCTGCTGGGGGCGATCGTCGCGCCGCCGGATGCCGTGTCCGCCGCCGCGATCGGTCGGAAGCTCGGCCTGCCGCGCCGGGTGATGACGGTGCTGTCGGGTGAGAGCCTCATCAACGACGCGACATCGCTGACGCTGTACCGGGTGTTCGCGGCGATCGTGCTCGGGGCAACCGTCAGCGTGCCGGACGGCGTCTGGCAGTTCGTCGTCGCCGTGGTCCTCGGCGTCGCGGTGGGGCTCGTCTTCGGCATCCTGCTGCACCAGCTTCGGGTGCGGATCTCGGACCCGGTCGTGATCGGCACGTTCGGGTTGCTCGTGCCATTCGGCGCGTACGCGATCGCCGAGCATCTGGGCGGCTCCGGCGTGCTCGCGGTCGTCGCCATGGGCCTGTACGTCGGGTACAACGCGCCGCTGACCGATTACACGACCCGGCAGCAGGAGGCGCCGCTGTGGCTGTCGGCGGACTTCCTGCTGGAGAGTTTCGTGTTCGCCTACATCGGGCTGCAGCTGCCGCGTGTCATCAGTGATGTGGGCAGTGAGTCGGTCGGCGAGATCCTCATGCTCGCCGGCGTCGTGCTGGTGGTCGTGCTGGTGGTGCGTCCGGCGTACATCTATCCGGCGCATGCGTGGGCGGTCTGGATGCAGCGGGCACGACTGCGGCGCTGGGAGAAGGCGCTCGCCTCGGGGGAATGGGAGCGCAGAGAACGACGGGAAGGGGAGCGGAGCGAGCAGTTCGCGGCGAAGCATCCGGAGCGGGCCGGTCGGCGCGAGCGCAGGCGTGCGACGCCCGAGGAGGTCCGCGCTCGGCTCACGGAACCGGCGCTCAGTTGGAAGGACAACGCCGTCATCTCGTGGGCCGGCATGCGCGGCGTGGTGACGTTGGCGACGGCGCTCGCCGCAGCCGACCTCGCCGAGCTGGATGCCGAGGCGTCCCACGCGATCGTCGTCGTCGCGTTCGTCGTCACGGTCGGCACGCTGCTGCTACAGGGGCTGACGCTGCCGGTGCTGATCAGGGGACTCGGTGTCGCGAGCGATGTGGACGAGGAACAGGATGCCGCGGAGCTCGCCGCAGTGCGGGCGCGGACCAGGCAGGCGGGCGCGGAGTTCCTGGAGCGCGAGCGGCGGGAGTGGGCGCGGGAGCACGGTGAAGCCGATCTGTCGCTCTTCGACGCGTTCGCGAAGCGGATGACGAAGGTCGAGAAGGACACCGACCAGGCGCAGGAGACCGAGGATGCCGCGACGCGTCCGACCTACGAGGACCTCGTCGCACTGTCGAAGGGCTGGCTGCATGTGCGGCGCGAGATCCTGCTGCAGGAGCGGGATGCCGGCAACCTCGACGAGGAGCTCATGCGCGAGCTGATCACCGCGATGGATGCCGAGGAGCTGGCCCTGGACACCCGGGGCGCCACGCGCCCCCAGTCCCGGGCGTAGATGGATCGTTCGTTGAGCGAGGACGGCACCCCTCGTTCGTTGAGCGAGCGGAGCGAGACGAAACGGGGTGACTGCTGATCAGCAGTCACCCCGTCTCTCTTTCGCGAAGGAGCGTCAGCGGACCCCGGCGGGCTGCGCCTCGGCATCCTTCTCCGGGGCATCCGACTCGCCGGCGGAGTCATCCGCGAACGGAAGGCCCTCGCGGGGCGCGTTGTAGAGGTCCTCGTCGAGGATGCCCTCGCGCTTGGCGACGATCGTCGGGACGAGTGCCTGACCGGCGACGTTGACCGCGGTGCGGCCCATGTCGAGGATCGGGTCGATCGCGAGGAGCAGGCCGACGCCCTCAAGGGGCAGGCCGAGCGTCGACAGCGTGAGGGTCAGCATGACGACGGCGCCCGTGGTTCCCGCGGTCGCGGCCGAGCCGAGCACCGAGACGACGACGATCAGCAGGTACTGGAAGAAGTCCAGTTGGATGCCGAAGAACTGCGCGACGAAGATCGCGGCGATCGCGGGGTAGATCGCGGCGCAGCCGTCCATCTTGGTGGTGGCGCCGAGCGGCACGGCGAACGAGGCGTACGAGGAAGGCACGCCGAGGTTGCGCTCGGTGACGCGCTCGGTGAGCGGCAGGGTGCCGATCGAGGAGCGGCTGACGAAGGCCAGCTGCACCGCGGGCCACACGCCCGAGAAGTACTGCTTGATCGAGAGGCCGTTGGTGCGGATCAGGATCGGGTAGACGACGAACAGGACGAGGGCGAGGCCGATGTAGACGGCGCCGGCGAACCAGCCGAGGCCGACGAGCTTGTCCCAGCCGTACTTGATGACGGCGGAGCCGATGAGGCCGAACGTTCCGATCGGGGCGATGCGGATGATCCACCACAACACGCGCTGGATGACCTTGAGCAGCGACTCGGTGAAGACGAGGAACGGCTCGGCCTTCTTGCCGGCCTTGAGCGCTGCGATGCCGATGACGGCAGCGACGACGATGACCTGCAGGATGTTGAAGCCGACGCTGGAGGAGAAGGTTCCGTCGACGGCGCCGGGGCCGGTGGAGACGGTCAGGCCGAGGAAGTTCTGCGGGATGATCCCGAGAAGGAAGTTCCACCAGGTGCCGACCGTGTACGGGTCGCCGGGCTCGAGGCCCTCACCGGCGCGTGCGCCCGGCTGGATGACGAGGCCGAGCACGATGCCGATGATCACGGCGATGAACGCGGTGATGCAGAACCACAGGATGGTCTGGCCGGCCAGGCGCGCGGCGTTCTGCACGCGGCGCAGGTTCGAGATGCTGGCGACGATGGCGGTGAAGATCAGCGGGACGACGGCCGCACGCAGGATCGTGACGTATGAGCTGCCGATCTTGTCGAGCGTGTCGGACAGGATCGTCGGGTTCTCGGCGGAGGCGCCCAGCTGGCGGCCGATGAGTCCGGCGACGATGCCGAGGACGAGGGCCGCGATGATCTGGAAGCCGAAGGATGTCAGCAGCTTGCGCGCGGGGCTACGGGTATCTGGCGCCTTCTGGGCGCGGGAGGTGGTGCTCATGGAGACTCCGAATCCTGGGCGTGCCGGGGCGCACGCCGATGGGAGTCAACGCTAAGCCGTTCAGCGTATTCCCAGGGTCGATATGACGAACGGTGACGGATGCCGAAGCATCCGTCACCGTTCGAAGAGGTGTCTCAGCGGGAGGTCACTCCGCGGGAGCCGCGCACGTCTGGACGGCTTCGGTCATCGTCGTGGAGACGAGGTCGTACGTCTCCTGCGAGCTCTGCTCGTCCTTGCCCTCGGCGAGGTTGGCGAGGTCCTGGTCGGGGATGTCGGAGGCGATCAGTTCGTCCGAGATGCAGTCGACCTGGTCGGCTGTCAGCTGATCGTCCTCGCCGTCGCCGACAGTGATGCCGCCGTCTTCGAGGATCATCGTGACGCCCTCGCTGAGTTCTGAGGTCGAGGGGCGCTCAGCGGCCGAGCCGCCGCACGCTGCAAGAGAGAACGCCAGTGCCGCGATCGGCACAGCGGTGAGGAGGCGGGTACGCAGTTTCCGGTCGCTGTTCATGGCAACAACGGTAGCGCGTTCTCAGCTGATTGATAGGTGTGGGTGGTGGGGAGAAGTGCCCATGCGGCGTGAACGTGGCGGGCGCTCGACGAACGAACGTCTTGTGCTGAAACCGCAAGAGGCGGACACTGGTGTCGAGCCACCGCCCCCTGTGTCTCGACGTTGAGAGTCCATCGGATCTCACTGACCACGGCGCGGTGGCTCCTCTACGCCAGCACGAGCAGCTCGCCCACCTCGCACTCGAGCGCATCGCAGATCGCTCGCAACGTGGAGTACCGGATCGCCCTTGCTCGATCGTTCTTCAGAACCGACAGGTTCACGATCGAAACGCCCACCCGGGCGCTCAGCTCCGTCAGCGTCATCCCGCGCTCGGCAAGCAGTTCATCGAGTCGGCAGTGGATGCCGGTGAACTCGTCGTCGGAGTCGGCCGGAGTCATACCAGCCCCTCTGTCTCGCGCTCGAGCTGATCCCGCTCGGCCTGCAGACGGCTGCCCTGGCTGAACACCGCAGCCAGGGCGGCAAGCCCGAGAGCGCCGACGAAAGGCAGCGGTGTCAGAGTGAGCTGGAAACTCATCGGGTACCACTCGGATCCCTCGTCGAACACTTCCCGGAGGCCGACGGTCGCGGCAATGCTGCTGAGCAACTCCGAGGCGATCCCCAGAACCACGACGCAGATCGCTCCCGTGTACAGCACCCGCGTGACGGTGCGGGAGAACGTGCGCCCTCGAAGGGTCTGGAAGCAGATCGCCGCGAGCATGGCGGCGGGAATCGTGGTGAATGCCAACGTGCACAGTTGCGCGGCTGTCGCGAGCGTCCTGAGCCCGAGCGAAGCGCCTCCGACGGTGAAGTCGGCGAAGTTGCTCCCGCCGCACGACAGGGTTCCCGGGGCTCCGGACGATGAGCACGGGATGTCGTCGGGCCAGCCGATCCAGATCGTCGTCGTGCCGTTCAACTCTGCCCAGTCGACCGTGAACGCCTTCACGATGATGATGAGTGCGCCAACGGCCGACAGCATCACCCATAGGCCCGAGACCGTCAGTGCGGCATCCAACGCGATGGTCCTGCTGCCCCGACGACGACCTCGCCAGATGGCCAAGCCGACGATGGCTGCGATCGCGATCAAGGCCAACGCGATCCAGCCGAGCGAAGCCAGCAGCTCTCCTCCTGCGGTGACCATCAGACGAGCCCTTCCGTTTCCTTCTGAAGTCGGATGCCGCGGCGGAACGCGACCGCGATGAGACCGACAGCGATACCACCGGCGACCACCGGGATCGCCGCCCAGAATTCGATCGGATGCACGGTCTCGCCCCCGCCGAATCCGGCCGCCGCCAGCACGCCGTTGCGTGCGATGTTGTCCAGACCGACGATCACCAAGGGGGCGATCGACAGCATCCAGCCCATGATCGTGAACGCCCACGCGTTCCCTCGGACGAAGACGCGGCCTCGCAGGAAGTTCGACGCCACGAGCATGACTGCCCCGATGACCACAAGCGCCGTCAGCGCCCACAGGACGATGCCGCCGATGATCGCGGCGACAGCGCCCGCGTTCACATCGGTGGCGAAGATCATCGCCTCCTGCGCAATGCCGTCGATTGCGATCGCGCCGGACTCCGCGGTGGCCTCGATCGGCTGCTCATCGATCGGTATCGTCCAGGCGATGCTGTCGTCGCGGAACACGCCGGCCGCCCGGAGCCACGTGCCGATCCCCACGATGACGGCCGCACCGACGCCGTAGAGGAGGACGGTGAACGCGTCTGCGCGCTCTGATCGGGTGGGTTCCATCAGACCAACCCCTCCGTATCCTTCTGCAGTCGCTGCCCCACTTCGAAAGCCGTCGCGACCAGCGCCAGCGCGATGCCCCAGCCGATCGGGGCGGGGTCGAGCTGGTACAGGAACATCCAGAACATGCCTGCCTCGGACGAGGGGAGCTGCTCCACCACTTGGGCGCGGGCGATCGCCCCCAGAAGAGGACCGAACATGCCCGCGACCACCAAGGCGATCGCGGCGGTTCCCAGAACCGAGGGCATCGACGTCCGGAACGCGCGTTGACGGATCAGCGACAGTCCGAGCCACCACAGCGACATGCAGACGATGACGGTCGCCAGCGCCGGCAGCGCGTTCTCGCCCCACAGCAGCCAACGGGTCCCGGTGCCCAGAGTGTCGAAAGACACGAGTGACTGCGTGTACTCCGCAGAGGCCACGCCAGCGGCATCCGCGATGGCACCCATCGGCGCATCGTGCACCGGCAGAGAGACCGGCACCGGCGACCCGAAGATCTCGAAAGCAGCGCCCGTCGCGCCGACCACGGCGGCGATGGCGATACTCACGGCGCCTGTGGCGACGACCCCGAGGGTCACGGCTTCCAGACGGGAATGCTTGGTGTTGCGACTCATCATCCACCCCTTATCGATAGTCGTTGTTATCGATGGTCGTTAACATAACGACAGTCGATAAGGAGTGTCAAGACCCCGCCCCCAGGTGCTATGCCCACGGCGAACACGGGCATACAGCTTCTTCTGCGTGGTTACTCTCGATGTACAAGCTTCGCCACGTGCGAACCACGTGCGAACCAAGGAGTGAACATGTTCGAGAGATTCACGGACCGAGCCCGTCGAGTGGTCGTCCTCGCCCAAGAAGAGGCGAAGATGCTCAACCACAACTACATCGGAACCGAGCACATTCTGCTCGGCCTCATCCACGAGGGCGAGGGCGTCGCCGCCAAGGCGCTCGAAAGTCTCGGCATCTCGCTCGACGCGGTGCGCGAGCAGGTGCAGGACATCATCGGCCAGGGCCAGCAGCAGCCGACCGGCCACATCCCCTTCACGCCCCGTGCCAAGAAGGTGCTCGAGCTGAGCCTGCGCGAAGCGCTGCAGCTCGGCCACAACTACATCGGCACCGAGCACATCCTGCTCGGCCTCATCCGCGAGGGTGAGGGCGTCGCGGCCCAGGTGCTGGTCAAGCTCGGCGCCGACCTGAACAAGGTCCGCCAGCAGGTCATCCAGCTGCTCTCCGGCGCCCCCGGTCGCGAGCCGGCAGCCGTCGGCGCGCAGACGCACGAGACCCAGTCGGGCGCTCAGGGCGGCTCGCAGGTTCTCGACCAGTTCGGTCGCAACCTGACCCAGGCCGCGCGCGACAACAAGCTCGACCCGGTGATCGGGCGCGAGAAGGAGGCGGAGCGGGTCATGCAGATCCTCTCCCGTCGTTCCAAGAACAACCCCGTCCTGATCGGCGAGCCGGGTGTCGGAAAGACGGCCGTCGTCGAGGGCCTCGCGCAGGCCATCGTCAAGGGCGATGTGCCCGAGACGCTGAAGGACAAGCAGCTCTACTCGCTCGACCTCGGCTCGCTCATCGCCGGGTCCCGCTACCGCGGTGACTTCGAGGAGCGCCTGAAGAAGGTCACCAAGGAGATCCGCACGCGCGGCGACATCATCGTCTTCATCGACGAGATCCACACCCTCGTGGGTGCGGGCGCCGCCGAGGGCGCGATCGACGCCGCCAGCATCCTGAAGCCGCTGCTCGCCCGAGGCGAGCTGCAGACGATCGGTGCGACCACGC